>NZ_VIUJ01000021.1:0-109016 GCF_007993905.1 Pseudomonas sp. SJZ077 | reverse complement strand
GGGTTTCCCCATGTGAGAGTAGGTCATCGTCAAGATTAAATTCCGAAACCCCTATCTGCGTATGCAGGTAGGGGTTTTGTTTTGTCCGCAGGAAAATCTGGCTCTCGGGGTTTCTATGCAACGGCTCGGGGCATGGCTATCATGCGGGCCTCATTGTGAGGCGAGACTTGCATGCTGACGTTGTTAAAGCTTCTTAAGGATGGCAAGTTCCATTCGGGTCAGGCCCTGGGCGTCGCCTTGGGCGTCAGTCGTAGTGCGGTATGGAAGCAGCTACAGCATTTAGAAGCTGAGCTTGGCTTGTCTATCCACAAGGTGCGCGGACGTGGCTATCAATTGGCTACGCCACTGACGCTGCTTGATCCTGCCCGCATAAAAGAACAGGCGCCCTCGTGCGACTGGCCTATTCTGCTCTTCGACTCAATTGACTCCACTAATGCTGAAGCGTTGCGCGCAATACACCGAGGCCAGGCTGCACCATTTTTGGTGCTCTCCGAACGGCAGACTGCGGGTCGCGGCCGACGTGGGCGAAATTGGGCCAGTCCTTTCGCAGAAAACATCTATTACAGCCTCGTATTGCGCATCGAAGGTGGAATGCGTCAGCTTGAAGGGTTGAGTCTTGTGGTCGGGCTTGCTGTCATGCAAACGTTGAGAGATCTCGGTATCCCGGGCGCGGGCTTGAAGTGGCCCAACGATGTTCTGGTTGGTCAGAAAAAGATCGCCGGGATATTGCTCGAGTTGGTGGGTGATCCTGCTGACGTGTGTCACGTGGTGCTGGGTGTTGGAATTAATGTGAACATGCAGGCAACCGATGAGATTGATCAGCAATGGACATCCGTGCGGCTGGAGTCGGGCGGGGTGCTTGATCGCAATCACCTTGTCGCGCAATTAGGGTTGATGCTTCAGAAATATCTGACCCTTCATCAGATTGATGGGTTTTCCGCCATTCAGCGGGAATGGGAGCAGAACCATCTTTGGCAAGGGCGGGCAGTCTCGTTGATTGCTGGTGTCAACCAGATTGATGGTGAGGTGTTGGGTATCGACAGCCAGGGTGCCTTACGCTTGAAGGTAAATGGTGTGGAAAAAGTCTTTAGTGGTGGTGAGCTCAGCCTGAGGTTGCGTGATGATTCTTGAGCTCGACTGCGGAAACAGTTTTATAAAGTGGCGCGTTCTCTATGCGGATGCCAAGCAGGTGTTTGGAGAGGGGGTGGTGGATTCGGATCTCGCGTTGCTGGAAAGCCTGAATCGACTTGAGGGGCTGTCCCTCAAACATTGTCGGTTGGTCAGCGTGAGAACGACCGAAGAGACTGCTGCATTGACTTCTCTACTGGCACAAACGTTCTCAGTGTCCGCGATATGTGCCGCGCCGGCGCGCGAGATGGCTGGCGTTCGAAATGGATACGAAGAGTTCGAGCGGTTGGGGCTTGATCGATGGCTTGCGATGCTTGGTGGATTTCATCTTTCCCCAGGAGCGTGTCTGGTGCTCGATTTCGGTACGGCAGTGACTGCTGATTTTATTGCGGGGGACGGAGAGCATCTTGGCGGGTTTATTTGCCCTGGAATGCCTCTGATGCGCAACCAGTTGCGAACTCATACCCGTAAGATTCGCTATGGCGATATCGCGGCCGAGCGTGCGCTGGAAAGCCTCGTGCCTGGTCGCACAACTGTTGAGGCGGTTGAGCGTGGATGTTCGCTGATGTTGAGGGGGTTTGTCCTGACTCAGCTGGAAATGGCGCGTAGTTATTGGGGGGAGGATTTTGCGGTATTCCTCACGGGAGGCGATGCGACGCTCGTCTCTGAAATCGTACCGGATGCCAGGCTGGTTCCAGACCTGGTGTTTGTAGGTCTGGCGATGGCATGCCCTTTGTCTTGAGGTTCTTATGCGTTGGTTGTTCCTGCTGTTGCTGGTTCTCAATGTCTTCTATTACATCTGGCATCAACAAGAGGCCCCGCTGCGTGCGAAAGATGTAACGCCTTTGAGTTTGTATCGAGGATCGCACCAGGATATCCGTTTGCTAAGCGAGGCAGCTGATGCGGGGCGTGAGAAGGTAAGGTTGGCGTCGACCGATAGTGGCTGCCTTTATTTGGGTGGTTTCACCCGTCAGGAGGTCGCTCTGGCAGCTGAGCGCCGACTGGGTAGGATGGATATCAAAGTTCAAGCCTTGCCAAAAGACTCCTCTGATCCGTCTGGCTACTGGCTCCGTGTAGCACCTGAAAGCCGGCGTTTAGTGGATGATCTTCAGTTGCTAAACCTTTCCAAAGAATTCAATGAGTTAAAACATAAAATAATGCCGTGCGAGGGGGTTGCGCCTTCGGAATAGTTTGCATAGAATGGCGCCCGCTTCGCAGTGAAGACCTTTAACGGTCAGCGGTACGAAGCGGTGTCAACGCAGCTAACCTCAGGTTTTTAATGAGAAAATGCTTGACAGAAGGTCGGCATGATATAGAATGCCGGCTCGCTTAGGAGGGGTTCCCGAGCGGCCAAAGGGATCAGACTGTAAATCTGACGTCTACGACTTCGAAGGTTCGAATCCTTCCCCCTCCACCATTTTTAGCGAGAGCTGCAAGCTCCGCGGGTATAGTTTAGTGGTAGAACCTCAGCCTTCCAAGCTGATGATGCGGGTTCGATTCCCGCTACCCGCTCCAAGTTTGCAGGTCCTGCAAAGGCGTTACGCTCTTGTAGCTCAGTTGGTAGAGCACACCCTTGGTAAGGGTGAGGTCAGCGGTTCAAATCCGCTCAAGA
Organism: Pseudomonas sp. SJZ077; assembly: GCF_007993905.1. Classification (NCBI taxonomy): domain Bacteria; kingdom Pseudomonadati; phylum Pseudomonadota; class Gammaproteobacteria; order Pseudomonadales; family Pseudomonadaceae; genus Pseudomonas; species Pseudomonas sp. SJZ077. The sequence goes on along the minus strand of NZ_VIUJ01000021.1, from coordinate 106,276 downwards.
GCTCCATATAACAAGGCAGATATGAAAATATCTGCCTTTGTTTTAATGGCTGGTATTACTGTTTAAATCTTCTGCTGGGGGTTGCTTCGATGGCTAAGGAAAAGTTCGAGCGTAATAAGCCGCACGTCAACGTAGGCACCATTGGTCACGTAGACCACGGCAAAACTACCCTGACCGCTGCGCTGACCCGTGTCTGCTCCGAGGTTTTCGGTTCGGCAAAGGTTGACTTCGACAAGATCGATAGCGCCCCAGAAGAAAAAGCACGTGGTATCACCATTAACACAGCTCACGTTGAGTACGATTCGGCTGTGCGTCACTACGCACACGTTGACTGTCCAGGTCATGCCGACTACGTAAAGAACATGATTACCGGTGCTGCTCAGATGGATGGCGCTATTCTGGTTTGCTCGGCCGCTGATGGTCCGATGCCGCAAACCCGTGAGCACATCCTGTTGTCCCGTCAGGTTGGCGTTCCGTACATCGTTGTCTTCCTGAACAAGGCTGACATGGTTGACGATGCTGAGCTGTTGGAGCTGGTTGAGATGGAAGTGCGCGATCTGTTGAGCACTTACGATTTCCCAGGCGACGACACGCCTATCATCATTGGTTCGGCGCTGATGGCGTTGAACGGTCAAGACGACAACGAGATGGGTACCACTGCCGTCAAGAAGTTGGTCGAGACGCTGGATACATATATTCCGCAGCCTGAGCGTGCTATTGATAAGCCGTTCTTGATGCCGATCGAGGATGTGTTCTCGATCTCCGGTCGCGGCACTGTTGTGACTGGTCGTGTTGAGCGTGGCATTGTCCGCATTCAGGAAGAAGTTGAGATTGTTGGTCTTCGTGACACTGTCAAAACTACTTGTACTGGTGTTGAGATGTTCCGCAAGCTGCTCGACGAAGGTCGTGCTGGCGAGAACTGCGGCGTTCTGCTGCGCGGTACCAAGCGTGATGATGTCGAGCGTGGCCAGGTTCTGGTCAAGCCGGGCACAGTCAAGCCGCATACCAAGTTCACTGCTGAGGTTTACGTTCTGAGCAAGGAAGAAGGAGGGCGTCATACTCCGTTCTTCAAGGGTTATCGTCCGCAGTTCTACTTCCGTACAACTGATGTGACTGGTAACTGCGAATTGCCAGAAGGCGTTGAAATGGTGATGCCAGGTGACAACATTCAAATGACTGTCACTCTGATCAAAACCATCGCGATGGAAGATGGCTTGCGTTTCGCTATCCGTGAAGGCGGTCGTACCGTCGGCGCTGGTGTCGTAGCCAAAGTTATCGAGTAAATTGTTGTAATGTCTTTTTCGGGCCGGCATAATGGTCGGCCTGATTTTGTTTTAGGTCAGTAGCTCAATTGGCAGAGCGACGGTCTCCAAAACCGTAGGTTGGGGGTTCGATTCCCTCCTGACCTGCCAGATTCACTTGGTGTGTCTGGCTTTCTTTTCACAGGATCTTCATAGATGACTCCTAAAGCTGAAGCTCAAGGCTCTCGCTTCGATCTGCTCAAGTGGCTTGTAGTAGTCGCCTTGGTGGTTGTTGGCGTTGTTGGCAATCAGTATTACTCTGCTTCGCCGATCCTGTACCGCGTACTTGCATTGCTCGCCATTGCTGCCGTAGCTGCCTTTGTAGGCCTGCAGACAGTCAAGGGCAAGTCTTTCTTTGTACTGGTTAAGGAAGCTCGCACCGAAATTCGTAAAGTCGTGTGGCCAACTCGCCAAGAAACCACGCAGACCACGCTGATTGTTGTGGCTGTTGTTCTGGTTATGGCGTTGCTGTTGTGGGGGCTTGATTCCCTGCTCGGCTGGCTTGTTTCCTTGATTGTCGGCTAAGGGTGTCCCGTGGCTAAGCGTTGGTACGTTGTGCATGCTTACTCCGGTTACGAGAAGCATGTCATGCGCTCGTTGGTAGAGCGCGTAAAGCTGGCTGGCATGGAAGATGGCTTTGGCGAGATTCTGGTTCCCACTGAAGAAGTGGTTGAAATGCGTAATGGCCAGAAACGCAAAAGCGAGCGCAAATTCTTCCCAGGTTATGTGCTGGTTCAGATGGACATGAATGAGGGTACTTGGCACTTGGTCAAGGATACTCCTCGGGTGATGGGTTTCATCGGTGGTACAGCTGATAAACCTGCGCCGATCACTGATAAAGAGGCAGAAGCGATTCTGCGTCGTGTTGCTGATGGTAGCGACAAGCCGAAGCCGAAGACGTTGTTCGAGCCGGGCGAATCGGTGCGTGTCAATGACGGGCCGTTTGCTGATTTCACTGGCACGGTCGAAGAAGTTAACTACGAAAAGAGCCGGATCCAAGTGGCAGTGCTCATTTTCGGTCGCTCTACTCCGGTAGAGTTAGAGTTCAGTCAGGTCGAAAAGGTCTAGCTGAGCAAGCATCCCAACCCCGCAGCCCTAGGCTGTGGGGTTTTGTCGTCACTGGGATAAACGCGCAAGTAACCGGGGAGCCTTTCGAGGCGTTCGAACCCGTAATTGGAGTGCCTCATGGCCAAGAAGATTACCGCTTACATCAAGCTGCAAGTGAAGGCCGCTCAGGCTAACCCAAGCCCACCTGTTGGTCCTGCTTTGGGTCAGCACGGCGTGAACATCATGGAATTCTGCAAGGCTTTCAACGCCCGTACTCAGGGTATTGAACCAGGTCTGCCGACTCCAGTGATCATCACTGTCTACAGCGACCGTAGCTTCACTTTCGAAACCAAGTCCACCCCTGCTTCGGTTCTGCTGAAGAAGGCTGCTGGTCTGACTAGCGGTTCCGCTCGTCCGAACACCGTTAAGGTTGGCACCGTGACCCGTGCTCAGCTGGAAGAAATCGCGAAAACCAAAAACGCGGATCTGACTGCAGCTGATATGGACGCAGCCGTGCGTACTATCGCCGGTTCTGCTCGTAGCATGGGCCTTAACGTGGAGGGTGTGTAATGGCTAAGTTGACCAAGCGTCAAAAGGCTATCGCCGGCAAAATCGAAGCGGGCAAGTCCTACAACTTTGTAGATGCTGCCGCCCTGCTGGCTGAGCTGTCGACTGTGAAGTTCAGCGAGTCGTTCGACGTTGCTGTAAACCTGGGTGTTGACCCGCGTAAATCTGACCAGGTTGTTCGTAGCGCTACTGTGCTGCCACACGGCACTGGCAAGACCGTTCGCGTAGCTGTGTTCACCCAGGGTCCAGCTGCTGAGGCCGCTCTGGCTGCCGGCGCTGACCGTGTAGGTATGGACGACCTGGCTGCCGAAATGAAAGGCGGCGACCTGAACTATGACGTAGTTATCGCATCCCCGGATGCCATGCGCGTTGTTGGTCAGTTGGGTCAGATCCTGGGCCCGCGCGGCCTGATGCCTAACCCTAAAGTCGGCACCGTAACGCCAGACGTAGCTACCGCGGTTAAAAACGCCAAGGCTGGTCAGGTTCGTTATCGCACCGACAAAAACGGCATCATTCACACCTCCGTTGGCAAAGTCGGCTTTGATGCCGTCAAGCTGAAGGAAAACGTTGAAGCCCTGATCGCTGATCTGAAGCGTATCAAGCCAGCTTCCTCGAAAGGTATTTACGTCAAGCGCGTTACCCTGAGCACCACCATGGGTCCAGGTCTGGTCATCGACCAAGGCTCGCTCGACGCGTAAGACACAGGTTGGCGCAAGCGATTGCGCCAATTGAAAGATTGGGGTCCCTGCCTGGCGGGGGCTATCCAAGACCGTAGGCGACGCAAGTCTTAAACCTCAAGCCTACGCAGATGGTGCTCCCGGTTCCTTACCGAATCAGACACCAAAACGACATCTGGCCTCGGTTGGATGAAACGGTAACAAGCAGGAGTTTTTCCCGTGGCAATTAAACTTGAAGACAAGAAGGCCATCGTCGCTGAAGTCAACAAGGCTGCCCAAGTTGCTCTGTCCGCTGTCGTGGCTGATGCCCGTGGCGTAACAGTAGGCGCTATGACCGGACTCCGTAAAGAGGCTCGTGAAGCTGGCGTTTACGTACGTGTTGTACGTAACACCCTGCTCAAGCGCGCCGTTGCTGGCACTCAATATGACGTGCTCAACGGCGTGTTCACTGGCCCGACCTTGATTGCATTCTCCAAAGAACATCCGGGCGCTGCTGCTCGTATCTTCAAAGAGTTCGCAAAAGGTCAGGATAAGTTCGAGATCAAGGCAGCTGCGTTCGAGGGCAAGTTCCTCGCGGCTAATCAGATCGACGTACTGGCAAGCCTGCCGACCCGTGACGAAGCAATTTCTCAGCTGATGAGCGTGATTCAAGGCGCAACCAGCAAATTGGCTCGTACTCTGGCGGCTCTTCGCGACCAGAAAGAAGCCGCTGCAGCCTAAGGCTGAGCGACACCTTTCAGCGTTTATTGTTTATTTCGACGGCCGCGTAGGCTGTCACCCCAATACAGGAATTTATAGTCATGTCTCTGACTAACGACCAAATCATCGAAGCAATCGGCGAAAAATCCGTTCTGGAAATCGTTGAGCTGATCAAGGCCATGGAAGAGAAGTTCGGCGTTTCTGCTGCCGCTGCTTCCGCTGGTCCAGCTGCTGTCGCTGCTGTTGTTGAAGAACAAACTGAATTCAACGTCATGCTGCTGGAAGCTGGCGAGAAGAAAGTTAACGTCATCAAGGCAGTACGTGAACTGACCGGTCTGGGCTTGAAAGAAGCCAAGGCAGTAGTTGACGGCGCTCCTGGCATGGTACTGGAAGCTGTTTCGAAAGACGCAGCTGACAAAGCCAAAGCCACTCTGGAAGAAGCAGGCGCTAAAGTCGAGCTGAAGTAAGCATCGACTTTGCTCCTCCAGCCCGAGCGTTAAGCGAAAGGCTGATGGCTGGTGGCTCTTGCCACCGGCCTTTTTCCGTTATTGGCAGCCGACTGGGTCGGTGCTGGTAACGAGCTGTAACCACCCGATGCGGTGGCGCAAACCATGGGGTTTGCACGATTTTCTGGCTGCTCCCGTCGGGAGGGGCCAAACAAGCAGGTGACCAAGCTGGGGAACGCTGATGGCTTACTCATATACTGAGAAAAAACGTATCCGCAAGGACTTTAGCAAGTTGCCGGACGTCATGGATGTGCCGTACCTCCTGGCCATCCAGCTGGATTCGTATCGTGAATTCTTGCAAGCGGGAGCGACTAAAGATCAGTTCCGCGACGTGGGCCTGCATGCGGCCTTCAAATCCGTTTTCCCGATCATCAGCTACTCCGGCAATGCTGCGCTGGAGTACGTCGGTTATCGCCTGGGCGAACCGGCATTTGATGTCAAAGAATGCGTATTGCGCGGTGTGACTTACGCCGTACCTTTGCGGGTAAAAGTGCGCCTGATCATTTTCGACAAAGAATCGTCGAACAAAGCGATCAAGGACATTAAAGAGCAAGAAGTCTACATGGGTGAAATCCCCCTGATGACTGAGAACGGTACCTTCGTAATCAACGGTACCGAGCGTGTAATCGTTTCCCAGCTGCACCGTTCCCCGGGCGTGTTCTTCGACCACGACCGTGGCAAGACGCACAGCTCCGGCAAACTGCTGTACTCCGCGCGCATCATTCCTTACCGCGGTTCGTGGCTGGACTTCGAGTTCGACCCGAAAGACTGCGTGTTCGTGCGTATCGACCGTCGTCGCAAGCTGCCTGCATCGGTCCTGCTGCGCGCGCTCGGCTATACCACTGAAGAAGTGCTCGACGCGTTCTACACCACCAACGTTTTCCACCTGAGCGGCGAAACCCTCAGTCTGGAACTGATTGCTTCGCGTCTGCGTGGTGAAATCGCTGTTCTTGATATTCAGGATGAGAAGGGCAAGGTCATCGTTGAGGCTGGTCGCCGTATTACTGCGCGCCACATCAACCAGATCGAAAAAGCCGGTCTCAAGACCCTGGACGTGCCTCTGGAATACGTCCTGGGTCGCACTACCGCCAAGGCCATCGTGCATCCGGCAACCGGCGAAATCCTGGCAGAGTGCAATACCGAGTTGAACACCGAGATCCTGGCAAAAATTGCCAAGGCCCAGGTTGTTCGCATCGAAACTCTGTACACCAACGATATCGACTGCGGTCCGTTTGTCTCCGACACTCTGAAGATCGACTCCACCAGCAACCAATTGGAAGCGCTGGTCGAGATCTATCGCATGATGCGTCCAGGCGAGCCGCCAACCAAAGACGCTGCCGAGACTCTGTTCAACAACCTGTTCTTCAGCCCTGAGCGCTATGACCTGTCTGCGGTCGGCCGGATGAAGTTCAACCGTCGTATCGGTCGTACCGAGATCGAAGGTTCGGGCGTGTTGTGCAAAGAAGACATCGTCGCGGTACTGAAGACTCTGGTCGACATCCGTAACGGTAAAGGCATCGTCGATGACATCGACCACTTGGGTAACCGTCGTGTTCGCTGCGTAGGCGAAATGGCCGAGAACCAGTTCCGCGTTGGCCTGGTACGTGTTGAGCGTGCGGTCAAAGAGCGTCTGTCGATGGCTGAAAGCGAAGGCCTGATGCCGCAAGACCTGATCAACGCCAAGCCAGTGGCTGCGGCGGTGAAAGAGTTCTTCGGTTCCAGCCAGCTTTCCCAGTTCATGGACCAGAACAACCCGCTGTCCGAGATCACCCACAAGCGTCGTGTGTCTGCACTCGGCCCTGGCGGTTTGACTCGTGAGCGTGCTGGCTTTGAAGTTCGTGACGTACACCCGACTCACTATGGTCGTGTATGCCCGATTGAAACGCCGGAAGGTCCGAACATCGGTCTGATCAACTCCCTGGCTGCCTATGCGCGCACCAACCAGTACGGCTTCCTCGAGAGCCCGTACCGTGTGGTGAAAGACGCTCTGGTCACCGACGAGATCGTGTTCCTGTCCGCCATCGAAGAAGCTGATCACGTGATCGCTCAGGCTTCGGCCACGATGAACGACAAGAAAGTCCTGATCGACGAGCTGGTAGCTGTTCGTCACTTGAACGAATTCACCGTCAAGGCGCCTGAAGACGTCACCTTGATGGACGTATCGCCGAAGCAGGTAGTTTCGGTTGCTGCGTCGCTGATCCCGTTCCTTGAGCACGACGACGCCAACCGTGCGTTGATGGGTTCGAACATGCAGCGTCAAGCTGTACCAACTCTGCGCGCTGACAAGCCGCTGGTCGGTACCGGGATGGAGCGTAACGTAGCCCGTGACTCCGGCGTTTGCGTCGTGGCTCGTCGTGGTGGCGTTATCGATTCCGTCGACGCCAGCCGTATCGTGGTTCGAGTTGCTGATGACGAAGTTGAAACCGGCGAAGCTGGTGTCGACATCTACAACCTGACCAAGTACACCCGCTCCAACCAGAACACCTGCATCAACCAGCGTCCGCTGGTGCGTAAAGGTGATCGGGTTCAGCGTAGCGACATCATGGCCGACGGTCCGTCCACCGATATGGGTGAGCTGGCTCTGGGTCAGAACATGCGCATCGCGTTCATGGCATGGAACGGCTTCAACTTCGAAGACTCCATCTGCCTGTCCGAGCGTGTGGTTCAGGAAGATCGCTTCACCACGATCCACATTCAGGAACTGACCTGTGTGGCGCGTGACACCAAGCTTGGGCCAGAGGAAATCACTGCAGACATCCCGAACGTGGGTGAAGCTGCACTGAACAAGCTGGACGAAGCCGGTATCGTTTACGTAGGTGCTGAAGTAGGCGCAGGCGACATCCTGGTTGGTAAGGTCACTCCGAAAGGCGAGACCCAGCTGACTCCGGAAGAAAAACTGCTGCGTGCCATCTTCGGTGAAAAAGCCAGCGACGTTAAAGACACCTCCCTGCGCGTGCCTACCGGCACCAAGGGTACCGTCATCGACGTACAGGTCTTCACCCGCGACGGCGTTGAGCGTGATGCTCGTGCACTGTCGATCGAGAAGACTCAACTCGACGAGATCCGCAAGGACCTGAACGAAGAGTTCCGTATCGTTGAAGGCGCCACTTTCGAACGTCTGCGTTCCGCTCTGGTCGGCCACAAAGCCGAAGGCGGCGCCGGCCTGAAGAAAGGTCAGGACATCACCGACGAAGTTCTCGACGGTCTTGAGCATGGTCAGTGGTTCAAACTGCGCATGGCTGAAGATGCTCTGAACGAGCAGCTTGAGAAGGCTCAGGCCTACATCGTTGATCGCCGCCGTCTGCTGGACGACAAGTTCGAAGACAAGAAGCGCAAACTGCAGCAGGGCGATGACCTGGCTCCAGGCGTGCTGAAAATCGTCAAGGTTTACCTGGCAATCCGTCGCCGCATCCAGCCGGGCGACAAGATGGCCGGTCGTCACGGTAACAAGGGTGTGGTCTCCGTGATCATGCCGGTTGAAGACATGCCGCACGATGCCAATGGCACTCCGGTCGACGTCGTCCTCAACCCGCTGGGCGTACCTTCGCGTATGAACGTTGGTCAGATCCTTGAAACCCACCTGGGCCTCGCGGCCAAAGGTCTGGGCGAGAAGATCAACCGGATGATCGAAGAGCAGCGCAAAGTCGCTGAGCTTCGTAAATTCCTCGACGAGATCTACAACCAGATCGGCGGTCGTAACGAAGATCTGGATAGCTTCTCCGACCAGGAAATCCTGGATCTGGCGAAGAACCTGCGTGGCGGCGTTCCAATGGCCACTCCAGTGTTCGACGGCGCCAAGGAAAGCGAAATCAAGGCCATGCTGAAACTGGCAGACCTGCCAGAAAGCGGCCAGATGCAGCTGACCGACGGCCGTACCGGCAACAAGTTCGAGCGCCCGGTTACTGTTGGCTACATGTACATGCTGAAGCTGAACCACTTGGTAGACGACAAGATGCACGCTCGTTCTACCGGTTCGTACAGCCTGGTTACCCAGCAGCCGCTGGGTGGTAAGGCGCAGTTCGGTGGTCAGCGTTTCGGGGAGATGGAGGTCTGGGCACTGGAAGCATACGGTGCTGCTTACACTCTGCAAGAAATGCTCACAGTGAAGTCGGACGATGTGAACGGCCGTACCAAGATGTACAAAAACATCGTGGATGGCGATCACCGTATGGAGCCGGGCATGCCCGAGTCTTTCAACGTGTTGATCAAGGAAATTCGTTCCCTCGGCATCGATATCGATCTGGAAACCGAATAACACGTGACGCGAATCGAGAGCGGGGCAGGATTGCCCGCTCTCTGCTCCGCCAGGAGGAAAGGCCTTGAAAGACCTACTGAATTTGCTGAAAAACCAGGGTCAAGTCGAAGAGTTCGACGCCATCCGTATTGGATTGGCATCGCCTGAGATGATCCGTTCGTGGTCGTTCGGTGAAGTTAAAAAGCCGGAAACCATCAACTACCGTACGTTCAAACCTGAACGTGACGGCCTGTTCTGCGCCAAGATCTTTGGCCCGGTAAAGGATTACGAGTGCCTGTGCGGTAAGTACAAGCGCTTGAAGCACCGTGGCGTGATCTGCGAGAAGTGCGGCGTTGAAGTCGCGCTGGCTAAAGTTCGTCGTGAGCGCATGGCGCACATCGAACTGGCCTCGCCAGTTGCCCACATCTGGTTCTTGAAATCGCTGCCGTCGCGTATCGGCTTGCTGATGGACATGACCCTGCGTGATATCGAACGCGTTCTCTATTTCGAGAGCTATGTCGTTATCGATCCAGGCATGACCACCCTTGAAAAAGGTCAGCTGCTCAACGACGAGCAGTACTTCGAAGCGCTGGAAGAGTTCGGCGACGATTTCGATGCCCGCATGGGTGCCGAAGCTGTCCGTGAACTGCTGCACGCTATCGACCTGGAACACGAGATTGGCCGTCTGCGCGAAGAAATTCCGCAAACCAACTCCGAAACCAAAATCAAAAAGCTGTCCAAGCGTCTGAAGTTGATGGAAGCCTTCCAGGGTTCCGGCAACCTTCCAGAATGGATGGTGCTGACCGTTCTGCCGGTTCTGCCGCCAGATCTGCGTCCACTGGTCCCGCTGGATGGCGGTCGCTTCGCGACTTCCGACCTCAACGATCTGTATCGTCGAGTGATCAACCGTAACAACCGCTTGAAGCGTCTGCTCGATCTGTCCGCTCCGGACATCATCGTGCGCAACGAAAAGCGTATGTTGCAGGAAGCTGTCGATGCACTGCTCGACAACGGTCGTCGTGGCCGCGCTATCACCGGTTCGAACAAGCGTCCTCTGAAATCCCTGGCTGACATGATCAAGGGTAAGCAAGGTCGTTTCCGTCAGAACTTGCTCGGTAAGCGTGTTGACTACTCCGGTCGTTCGGTAATTACCGTAGGTCCGACCCTGCGTCTGCACCAGTGCGGTCTGCCGAAGAAAATGGCCCTCGAGCTGTTCAAGCCGTTCATCTTCGGCAAGCTGGAAATGCGTGGTCTCGCTACCACCATCAAAGCTGCCAAGAAGATGGTCGAGCGCGAGCTGCCAGAGGTTTGGGACGTTCTCGCTGAAGTGATCCGTGAACACCCGGTTCTCCTCAACCGTGCACCGACCCTTCACCGTCTGGGTATCCAGGCGTTTGAACCGGTACTGATCGAAGGTAAGGCTATCCAGCTGCACCCTCTGGTCTGTGCTGCGTACAACGCCGACTTCGACGGCGACCAAATGGCCGTGCACGTACCGCTGACACTGGAAGCCCAGCTGGAAGCGCGTGCGTTGATGATGTCGACCAACAACATTCTGTCGCCAGCCAACGGTGAGCCAATCATCGTTCCGTCGCAGGACGTTGTATTGGGTCTGTACTACATGACTCGTGAAGCGATCAACGCCAAAGGCGAAGGTCGTGTGTTCGCGGATCTGCAAGAAGTTGACCGTGTGTTCCGTGCCGGCGAAGCCGCGCTGCACGCCAAGGTCAAAGTGCGGATCAACGAAACCGTCAACGATCGTGATGGTGGCAGCGTCAAGAACACCCGTATCGTCGACACCACTGTCGGCCGTGCGCTGTTGTTCCAGGTTGTTCCACCTGGCCTGTCATACGACGTCGTCAACCAGCCGATGAAGAAAAAGGCGATCTCCAAGCTGATCAACCAGTGCTACCGCGTGGTTGGTTTGAAAGAGACCGTGATCTTCGCTGACCAGTTGATGTACACCGGTTTTGCTTATTCGACCATCTCCGGCGTTTCCATCGGTGTTAACGACTTCGTTATCCCGGATGAAAAAGCCCGCATCATCGGTGCTGCTACCGACGAAGTGAAAGAGATCGAAAGTCAGTACGCCTCCGGCCTGGTAACCCAGGGCGAGAAGTACAACAAAGTGATCGACCTTTGGTCCAAGGCGAACGACGAAGTTTCCAAGGCGATGATGGCCAACCTCTCGAAAGAGAAAGTCATCGACCGTCATGGCGTCGAAGTCGACCAAGAGTCCTTCAACTCGATGTACATGATGGCCGACTCGGGCGCACGGGGTTCTGCTGCGCAGATCCGTCAGCTCGCCGGTATGCGTGGTCTGATGGCCAAGCCGGACGGTTCCATCATCGAAACGCCGATTACTGCGAACTTCCGTGAAGGTTTGAGCGTACTTCAGTACTTCATCTCCACTCACGGTGCTCGTAAAGGTTTGGCGGATACCGCGTTGAAAACTGCGAACTCCGGTTACCTGACTCGTCGTCTGGTAGACGTGGCGCAGGATCTGGTTGTGACCGAGATCGATTGCGGCACCGAACATGGCCTGGTAATGACTCCGCACATTGAAGGCGGTGACGTTGTCGAGCCGTTGGGTGAGCGCGTATTGGGTCGTGTCATTGCTCGTGACGTGTTCAAGCCAGGTACCGAAGAAATCATCGTTCCTGCCGGCACGCTGGTAGACGAGAAGTGGGTCGAGTTCATCGAGCTGAACAGCATCGACGAAGTGATCGTGCGTTCGCCGATCAGCTGCGAAACCCGCTATGGCATTTGCGCCAAATGCTACGGCCGTGACTTGGCTCGTGGTCACCAGGTGAACATCGGTGAAGCGGTCGGCGTTATCGCTGCCCAGTCCATCGGTGAGCCGGGTACCCAGCTGACCATGCGTACGTTCCACATCGGTGGTGCGGCAAGCCGGACCTCCGCAGCTGATAGCGTTCAGGTGAAGAATGGCGGTACCGTCCGTCTGCATAACCTGAAACACGTTGAGCGAGTGGATGGTTGCCTGGTTGCTGTGTCCCGTTCCGGTGAGCTGGCGATCGCTGATGACTTCGGTCGTGAGCGCGAGCGTTACAAGCTGCCGTACGGTGCTGTGATTTCGGTTAAAGAAGGTGACAAGGTCGACGCTGGCGCAATCGTGGCCAAGTGGGATCCGCACACTCACCCAATCGTTACCGAAATGAAAGGTACCGTGACCTACGTGGGCATGGAAGAAGGCATCACGATCAAGCGTCAGACTGACGAATTGACCGGTATGACCAACATTGAAGTACTCGACGCCAAAGACCGTCCAGCTGCCGGTAAAGATATCCGTCCTGCTGTGAAGATGGTTGATGACAACGGCAAGGATCTCTTGCTGCCGGGTACCGACGTAATTGCTCAGTACTTCCTGCCTGCTAACGCCCTGGTCGGTGTAGCGGACGGCGCGAAAATCGCGATCGGTGATGTTATCGCTCGTATTCCGCAAGAGACTTCGAAAACCCGTGACATCACCGGTGGTCTGCCGCGTGTTGCCGACTTGTTCGAAGCCCGTCGTCCGAAAGAAGCCTCGATTCTGGCTGAAGTCAGCGGCACCATCGCGTTCGGTAAAGAGACCAAAGGCAAGCGCCGTCTGGTCATTACCCCGAACGACGGTAGCGATCCGTATGAAGAGCTGATTCCGAAGTGGCGTCACCTGAACGTCTTCGAAGGCGAACAGGTAAACCGCGGCGAAGTTATCTCCGACGGCCCAAGCGATCCACACGACATCCTGCGTCTGCTGGGTGTGAGTGCGCTGGCCAAGTACATCGTGAACGAGATCCAGGACGTTTATCGTCTGCAAGGCGTGAAGATCAACGATAAGCACATCGAGACCATCCTGCGTCAGATGCTGCGTAAAGTTGAAATCGCTGAATCCGGCGATTCCAGTTTCATCAAGGGCGACCAGATGGAATTGACTCACGTTCTGGTAGAGAACGAGCGTTTGGCTGGCGACGAGAAATTCGTTTCCAAGTTCACTCGCGTGCTGCTGGGTATCACCAAGGCGTCGTTGTCCACCGAATCGTTCATCTCGGCGGCTTCCTTCCAGGAAACCACTCGCGTACTGACCGAAGCGGCGGTAACCGGCAAGCGCGATTACCTGCGCGGCCTGAAAGAAAACGTAGTCGTGGGTCGTCTGATCCCGGCCGGTACCGGTCTGGCTTATCACAGCGAGCGCAAGCGCCGCCGTGATGCTGACAAACCGTTGCGCGTTAGCGCCAGTGAAGTGGAAGCTGCACTGACCGAAGCACTGAACTCGAGCGGTAACTGAGTTCTGCGGTAAATGAGTGTGGGGCCCCGGTCGTTCCGTTCATCGAATCGAGACAATTTGTCGAGGTTGGATGAGCGGGGAGGTCGGGGCCTTGCCTTGACTGGGGACAAGATCCTCTTTAGACTCTTGTACCCCTAAATTTGGCGGGAATTCGTTCCTGCCATTTTGCTTTTCTTGCAAGACAATAGCGTCGCAAGACAACAGTGGAGCTAGTAGATGGCAACTATCAACCAGCTGGTACGTCAGCCGCGTAAGCGTATCGTCGAGAAATCCGACGTGCCTGCGCTGCAGAACTGCCCGCAACGTCGTGGCGTATGCACCCGTGTGTATACCACCACGCCGAAAAAACCTAACTCGGCACTGCGTAAAGTATGCCGTGTGCGTCTGACCAACGGTTTCGAGGTTTCCTCGTACATCGGCGGTGAAGGCCACAACCTGCAAGAGCACAGCGTGGTACTGATCCGCGGCGGTCGTGTAAAAGACTTGCCAGGTGTTCGTTACCACACCGTACGCGGTTCTTTGGATACTTCCGGCGTTAAAGGTCGTAACCAGGGTCGTTCGAAGTACGGTACCAAGAAGCCTAAGTAGTAGCGGCTTTTTGTAAGAACTGATTTTCTATTTTTCTGAGTCGATAAGAGTAAGGTCGGAGGCGTCCCGAAAGGGCACCGATTCCGAGCGAACCTGAAGACCGTTTGAGGGCTTATCCATGCCAAGAAGACGCGTAGCAGCCAAGCGCGAAGTGCTTGACGATCCAAAATACGGCAGCCAGATCCTGGCCAAGTTCATGAACCACGTAATGGAAAGCGGCAAGAAAGCCGTTGCCGAGCGTATCGTTTATGGCGCGCTGGAAAAGGTTAAAGAACGCAAGAACAGCGATCCCCTGGAAATCTTCGAGAAAGCTCTCGACGCCATCGCTCCGCTGGTCGAAGTAAAGTCGCGCCGTGTAGGCGGTGCCACTTACCAGGTTCCGGTCGAAGTTCGTCCGTCCCGTCGTAACGCTCTGGCAATGCGCTGGTTGGTAGACTTCGCCCGTAAGCGCGGCGAGAAGTCTATGGCTCTGCGTTTGGCTGGCGAACTGTTGGACGCTGCTGAAGGCAAAGGTGCTGCAGTTAAGAAGCGTGAAGACGTGCACCGTATGGCTGAAGCCAACAAGGCTTTCTCGCACTACCGCTTCTAATTTTAGCGTCACTAATTTTGCGAGGGCTTTATGGCTCGTACTACACCGATTAATCGCTACCGTAACATTGGTATCGTTGCTCACGTGGATGCTGGTAAAACCACCACCACCGAGCGCGTCCTTTTTTACACTGGCAAAAGTCACAAAATGGGCGAGGTGCATGACGGCGCCGCGACCACAGACTGGATGGTGCAGGAGCAGGAGCGTGGTATTACCATTACTTCTGCTGCTATTACCGCCTTCTGGCAGGGTTCCGAGAAGCAGCACAAAGACCAGTATCGCTTCAACGTCATCGACACCCCGGGCCACGTTGACTTCACTATTGAAGTTGAACGTTCCTTGCGTGTTCTCGACGGCGCGGTCGTTGTGTTCTGCGGCACCTCGGGTGTTGAGCCTCAGTCGGAAACCGTATGGCGTCAGGCCAACAAGTACGGCGTTCCACGTCTTGTTTATGTAAACAAGATGGACCGTGCTGGTGCGAACTTCCTGCGCGTGATCGGTCAGATCAAACAGCGTCTGGGTCACACCCCGGTTCCAATCCAGTTGGCTATCGGTTCCGAAGACAACTTCCAGGGTCAGATCGACCTGATGGCTATGGAAGCTGTTTACTGGAATGATTCTGACAAAGGCATGGTTCCAGTTCGCAAGCCTATCCCTGCAGAACTGCAGGAGCTGGCTGACGAGTGGCGCGGCAATATGGTTGAAGCTGCGGCTGAAGCCAGCGAAGAGCTGATGAACAAGTACCTCGAAGGTGAAGAACTCACCAACGCGGAAATCAAGGCCGCTCTGCGTCAGCGTACTATCGCTGGTGAGATCGTTCTGGCTGTTTGCGGTTCTTCCTTCAAGAACAAGGGTGTTCCCCTGGTTCTCGACGCCGTGATCGACTACCTGCCTGCTCCTTCCGACATTCCTGCCATCAAGGGTACAGACCCGGATGACGAGACCAAGGAAATGGAGCGTCACGCAGACGACAGCGAGCCGTTCTCGGCTCTGGCGTTCAAGATCGCTACCGACCCATTCGTGGGTACTTTGACCTTCGTTCGAGTTTACTCGGGCGTGTTGGCCTCCGGCGACGGCGTGATCAACTCGGTTAAAGGCAAGAAAGAGCGTGTGGGTCGTATGGTGCAAATGCACGCAAACGCCCGTGAAGAAATCAAGGAAGTACGCGCTGGTGACATCGCGGCCTTGATCGGCATGAAGGACGTCACCACTGGTGAGACTTTGTGCAACGCTGACAAGCCAATCATCCTGGTTCGCATGGACTTCCCGGAGCCGGTTATTTCGGTTGCCGTAGAGCCTAAGACCAAGGATGACCAGGAAAAAATGGGCATCGCTCTGGGCAAGCTCGCTCAGGAAGATCCATCTTTCCGCGTCAAGACTGATGAAGAGACTGGTCAAACGATCATCTCCGGCATGGGCGAGTTGCACCTGGACATCCTGGTTGACCGGATGCGCCGTGAGTTCAACGTCGAAGCCAACATCGGTAAGCCACAAGTTTCGTACCGTGAGCGCATCACGAAGAGCTGCGAAATTGAAGGCAAGTTCGTTCGTCAGTCCGGCGGTCGTGGCCAGTTCGGTCACTGCTGGATTCGTTTTGCTCCTGCTGACGAAGGTCAGGAAGGTCTGCAATTCCTGAACGAAGTAGTGGGTGGTGTGGTTCCTAAGGAATACATCCCGGCTATCCAGAAGGGTATCGAAGAGCAGATGAAGAACGGCGTTGTGGCCGGCTATCCGCTGATCGGCCTGAAGGCTACCGTGTTTGATGGTTCTTACCACGACGTCGACTCGAACGAGATGGCGTTTAAGGTGGCTGCTTCCATGGCAACCAAGCAACTGGCCCAGAAGGGCGGTGGTGAGTTGCTTGAGCCGATCATGGCGGTAGAGGTTGTTACACCTGAAGACTATATGGGTGACGTGATGGGCGACCTTAACCGTCGTCGCGGCATGATCCTGGGTATGGAAGACACGGTCTCCGGCAAAGTAATTCGTGCTGAGGTTCCGCTGGGCGAGATGTTCGGTTATGCAACTGACGTCCGTTCCATGTCCCAAGGTCGCGCAAGCTACTCTATGGAATTCAAAAAATACAATACGGCTCCGTCGCACATCGTCGAAACCGTTACCAAAAAACAAGGCTGATTCAGCCCCTTTAGGCTAGGAGTTAATTGTCGTGGCTAAAGAAAAATTTGACCGTACCCTCCCGCACGTCAACGTTGGCACCATCGGTCACGTCGACCACGGTAAAACCACGCTGACCGCTGCTCTGACTCGCGTCTGCTCCGAAGTTTTCGGTTCGGCCGTTGTTGCTTTCGACAAAATCGACAGCGCTCCGGAAGAAAAGGCTCGTGGTATCACCATCAACACCGCGCACGTTGAATACAACTCGCTGATCCGTCACTACGCTCACGTTGACTGCCCAGGTCACGCTGACTACGTGAAGAACATGATCACCGGTGCTGCTCAGATGGACGGCGCTATCCTGGTTTGCTCGGCCGCTGATGGTCCGATGCCACAAACCCGTGAACACATCCTGCTGTCCCGTCAGGTTGGCGTTCCGTACATCGTTGTCTTCCTGAACAAGGCTGACATGGTTGACGACGCTGAGCTGCTGGAACTGGTTGAGATGGAAGTGCGCGACCTGCTGAGCACTTACGACTTCCCAGGTGACGACACTCCGATCATCATCGGTTCGGCTCTGATGGCTCTGAACGGCCAAGACGACAACGAAATGGGCACCACTGCCGTTCGTAAGCTGGTTGAGACTCTGGACAGCTACATTCCAGATCCAGTTCGCGTTATCGACAAGCCGTTCCTGATGCCAATCGAAGACGTATTCTCGATCTCCGGTCGCGGTACTGTTGTAACTGGCCGTATCGAGCGCGGTATCGTCAAGGTTCAGGATCCACTGGAAATCGTTGGTCTGCGTGACACTACTGTCACCACCTGCACCGGTGTTGAAATGTTCCGTAAGCTGCTCGACGAAGGTCGTGCTGGCGAGAACTGCGGCGTTCTGCTGCGTGGTACCAAGCGTGACGACGTTGAGCGTGGCCAGGTTCTGGTTAAGCCAGGTTCGGTCAAGCCGCACACCAAGTTCGAAGCTGAAGTCTACGTTCTGAGCAAAGAAGAAGGCGGTCGTCACACTCCGTTCTTCAAAGGCTACCGTCCACAGTTCTACTTCCGTACTACTGACGTGACTGGTAACTGCGAACTGCCGGAAGGCGTTGAAATGGTAATGCCAGGCGACAACATCAAAATGGTTGTCACCCTGATCAAGACCATCGCAATGGAAGACGGTCTGCGTTTCGCTATCCGTGAAGGCGGTCGTACCGTCGGCGCTGGCGTCGTAGCCAAAATCATCGAGTAAGCTCTTTTCGAGTTGGCTTTGATGAATTGAAAAAGCCCCCGCTTAGCGGGGGCTTTTTTATTGGGTTGACACCTATATGGGGCGTCTATAGAATTGCGCCTCCTTTTAACGGGCGTATTGCGCTCGGTGGGAATAGCAGCCGGAGTCTGAAATCCAATGCAAAATCAGCAAATCCGTATCAGGTTGAAGGCTTTTGACCATCGCCTGATCGACCAATCCACCCAGGAAATCGTGGAAACCGCGAAACGTACTGGTGCTCAAGTGCGTGGTCCAATTCCACTGCCTACCCGTAAAGAGCGGTTCACCGTTCTGGTCTCCCCGCACGTCAACAAAGACGCGCGTGACCAGTACGAGATCCGTACTCATAAGCGCGTACTGGACATCGTCCAGCCAACGGATAAAACCGTTGATGCTCTTATGAAGCTTGATCTGGCGGCCGGTGTGGAAGTACAGATCAGCCTCGGCTAAGACTCGGTCTTAGTCGTGTAACGCTCTGAAATGGGCGGCCATAGCGGGTGAAAGCCCCGTACACTCATGAGGTTTACAACATGACTATTGGTGTAGTCGGTCGTAAATGCGGTATGACCCGTATTTTCACCGAAGAAGGTGTCTCCATTCCGGTCACGGTCATTGAGATCGAGCCGAATCGCGTCACCCAGTTCAAAACTGAAGAGACCGATGGCTATCGTGCAGTGCAAGTCACTGTAGGCGAGCGTCGTGCTTCGCGTGTTACAGCCGCTCAAGCTGGCCACTTCGCTAAAGCGAACGTTGCCGCTGGTCGTACCGTAATGGAATTCCGCCTTGAAGAAGGCGAGTACCAGGCCGGCGATCTGATCAACGCTGAAATCTTCGCCGCTGGTCAACTGGTTGATGTAACCGGTCAGTCCAAGGGTAAAGGCTTCCAGGGTACGATCAAGCGTTGGAACTTCCGCGGGCAAGATAATACCCACGGTAACTCCGTGTCCCACCGCGTTCCAGGCTCTATCGGCCAGTGCCAGACTCCTGGTCGTGTATTCAAGGGCAAAAAAATGTCCGGTCATATGGGCGCTGAGCGCGTGACCGTGCAGTCCCTCGAAGTAGTGCGCGTGGACGCTGAACGCAATCTGTTGTTGGTCAAGGGCGCTGTTCCTGGCGCTACTGGCGGCAACTTGGTTGTACGTCCAGCAGCCAAGGCTCGCGGTTAAGGGGAAGCTGACATGCAATTAAATGTAAATGACGCTCAAGCGATCGAAGTTTCCGAACTGACATTTGGCGGCGAATTCAACGAGACGCTGGTTCACCAAGCAGTCGTGGCCTACATGGCCGGCGGCCGTCAAGGTAGCAAGCAGCAAAAGACCCGTTCCGACGTTCGTGGTGGCGGTAAGCGCCCATGGCGTCAGAAAGGTACTGGCCGTGCTCGTGCCGGTACTATCCGTAGCCCAATCTGGCGTGGCGGCGGTACCACTTTCGCAGCTCGTCCTCAGGATCACACCCAGAAGCTGAACAAGAAGATGTATCGCGCAGCAATGCGTTCCATCCTTGCTGAGCTGGTGCGTACTGATCGTCTGGTTGTGGTTCAGGACTTCGCTGTTGATGCACCGAAGACCAAAGATCTGCTGAACAAACTGACCGGCATGGGCCTGACTGACGTCTTGATCGTGTCTGAAGTAGTTGATCAGAACCTGTACCTGGCTGCTCGTAACCTGCCACACGTTGATGTACGTGACGTGCAAGGTTCCGATCCAGTTAGTCTGATCGCATACGACAAGGTGTTGATCACCGTGTCGGCCGTGAAGAAATTCGAGGAGCTGCTGGGATGAACCAGGAACGCGTATTTAAAGTTCTGCTTGGCCCGCACGTTTCCGAGAAGGCTACGGTTCTGGCTGACAAGAAAGGCCAGTTCGTTTTCAAGGTTGCAACTGACGCAACCAAGCTGGAAATCAAGAAGGCCGTCGAAAGCCTGTTCAGCGTGAAAGTAGAGCGTGTTACTACCCTGAATGTTCTGGGTAAGAGCAAGCGCACTGCTCGCGGTCTGGGCAAGCGTAATGACTGGAAGAAGGCAGTTATCTCCCTTCAGCCAGGCCAAGATCTCGATTTCAGCAGCAGTGCTGAGTAAGGAAGGGGTGCATCATGGCAATTGTTAAATGCAAACCGACTTCCCCTGGCCGCCGTTTTGTGGTCAAGGTGGTCAACCAGGAGCTGCATAAAGGCGCTCCTCACGCACCGCTGCTCGAGAAAAAATCGAAGACTGGTGGTCGTAACAACAATGGTCGCATTACCACTCGTCACATCGGTGGTGGCCATAAGCAGCATTATCGTCTGGTCGATTTCCGTCGCAACGACAAAGATGGCATCTCTGCCACTGTCGAGCGTATCGAATACGATCCAAACCGTACTGCTCACATCGCTCTGCTGCTGTACGCAGATGGCGAGCGTCGCTACATCATCGCCCCTAAAGGCGTGAGTGCTGGCGACCAGCTGATCGCAGGTGCTTTGGCGCCGATCAAGCCGGGCAACGCTCTGCAACTGCGTAACATTCCAGTTGGTAGCACCGTACACGGCATCGAATTGAAGCCAGGTAAAGGCGCGCAAATCGCTCGGTCCGCTGGTGCTTCGGCTCAGCTGATCGCTCGTGAAGGTGTCTACGTGACCCTGCGTCTGCGTTCTGGTGAGATGCGTAAAGTGCTGGCTGAATGCCGCGCGACCCTGGGTGAAGTCTCGAACTCCGAGCACAGCCTGCGTTCGCTGGGTAAAGCTGGTGCCAAACGCTGGCGTGGCGTTCGCCCAACCGTTCGTGGTGTTGCCATGAACCCGGTTGACCACCCACATGGTGGTGGTGAAGGTCGTACCTCTGGTGGTCGTCATCCGGTATCGCCATGGGGCTTCCCGACTAAGGGCGCGAAGACTCGTGGTAATAAGCGTACCGACAAAATGATCGTCCGTCGTCGCAAGTAAATAGAGGGATACGACAGTGCCACGTTCTCTGAAAAAAGGTCCTTTTATTGATCTTCACCTACTGAAGAAGATCGAAGTGGCGGCGGAAAAGAACGATCGCAAACCAGTTAAAACCTGGTCGCGTCGTTCGATGATCCTGCCACAAATGGTCGGTCTGACCATTGCAGTTCATAACGGTCGTCAACATGTTCCAGTTCTCGTGAACGAAGACATGGTCGGCCACAAACTAGGCGAGTTTGCCGGTACCCGCACATATCGTGGGCACGTGGCAGACAAGAAAGCCAAGCGTTAAGGGGTAAGGAACGATGGAAGTAGCCGCTAAGTTGTCGGGCGCTCGAATCTCCGCCCAGAAAGCCCGCTTGGTCGCCGACCAGATCCGCGGGAAGAAGGTGGGCGAAGCGCTCAACCTGTTGGCTTTCAGCAGTAAGAAAGCCGCCGAGATCATGAAGAAAGTGCTGGAGTCGGCCGTAGCCAACGCCGAGCATAACGAAGGCGCAGACGTTGATGACCTCAAGGTCAGCACCGTTTTCGTCAACGAAGGGCGTTCGCTGAAGCGAATCATGCCACGTGCCAAAGGCCGTGCTGATCGCATCGTCAAGCGGTCTTGCCATATCACTGTCAAGGTTGCTGACAAGTAACGGAGTCGAAGAGATGGGTCAGAAAGTACATCCCATTGGCATTCGCCTGGGAATCGTCAAGGAACACACCTCCGTCTGGTACGCAGACGGTCGGACTTATGCGGACTATTTGTTCGCTGATCTGAAGGTGCGTGAGTATCTCCAAGACAAACTAAAAAGCGCGTCCGTAAGCCGTATCGATATCCATCGTCCGGCTCAAACTGCACGTATCACCATCCACACCGCTCGTCCAGGTATCGTTATCGGGAAGAAAGGTGAAGATGTTGAGAAACTGCGTCAGGACCTGACCAAACAAATGGGTGTGCCTGTGCACATCAATATCGAAGAAATCCGCAAGCCGGAACTCGACGGTATGTTGGTTGCGCAGAGCGTAGCTCAGCAGCTGGAGCGTCGCGTAATGTTCCGTCGCGCTATGAAGCGCGCTGTACAAAACGCCATGCGCATTGGTGCCAAAGGCATCAAAATCCAAGTGAGCGGTCGTCTCGGCGGTGCTGAAATCGCACGTACTGAATGGTATCGCGAAGGTCGTGTGCCACTGCACACCCTGCGTGCCGACATCGACTATGCCAACTACGAAGCTCACACCACTTACGGTGTGATCGGTGTAAAGGTTTGGATCTTCAAAGGCGAAGTAATTGGTGGTCGCCAAGAAGAACTGAAACCACAAGCACCAGCGCCTCGTAAAAAAGCTGCTAAGTAAGGGGTACGCCAAATGTTGCAACCAAAGCGTACGAAGTTCCGCAAGCAGATGACAGGCCACAACCGTGGTCTGGCTCAGCGCGGTAGCAAAGTCAGCTTCGGCGAGTTCGCGCTGAAGTCTGTAGCTCGTGGTCGTCTCACCGCTCGTCAGATCGAGTCAGCGCGTCGTGCTCTGACCCGTCACGTTAAACGTGGCGGCAAGATCTGGATCCGTGTATTCCCGGACAAGCCTATCTCCAAAAAGCCACTCGAAGTTCGGATGGGTAAAGGTAAGGGTAGTGTGGAGTACTGGGTAGCCCAGATTCAGCCAGGCAAAGTCCTGTATGAAATCGAGGGCGTTTCTGAAGAGCTGGCGCGTGAGGCTTTTGCCCTGGCTGCTGCAAAGCTGCCGCTCGCCACCGCTTTTGTTAAACGGACGGTGATGTGATGAAAGCGAATGAACTTCGTGAAAAAGACGCGCCGCAGCTTAACGAGCAACTGCTCGGCCTGCTGCGCGACCAGTTCAATCTGCGCATGCAGAAAGCAACTGGCCAGTTGGGGCAGTCTCACCTGCTCCGGCAAGTTAAGCGTGACATCGCTCGCGTGAAGACTGTGCTCAAACAGCAGGCAGGTAAGTAATCATGGCTGAAGCCGAAAAAACCGTCCGTACGCTGACTGGCCGTGTTGTCAGCGACAAAATGGACAAGACCATCACCGTTCTGATCGAGCGTCGCGTTAAGCACCCGATCTACGGTAAATACGTTAAGCGTTCGACTAAGCTGCACGCGCACGACGAAACCAATCAGTGCCACATCGGCGACAAAGTCACTATTCGTGAAACTCGTCCTTTGGCCAAGACTAAGTCTTGGGCGCTGGTTGATGTTCTCGAACGCGCTGTGGAAGTCTAAGGACTAGGGGTCGGAGAAATTATATGATTCAGACTCAATCCATGCTCGATGTGGCCGATAACTCTGGCGCTCGCCGTGTTATGTGCATCAAGGTGCTGGGTGGCTCCCATCGTCGTTACGCTGGTATCGGTGACATCATCAAAGTTACCGTCAAGGAAGCAATTCCTCGCGGTAAAGTGAAAAAAGGCCAAGTGATGACTGCTGTTGTAGTCCGCACTCGTCACGGCGTACGCCGTGCTGATGGCTCCATTATCCGCTTTGATGGCAACGCTGCTGTTCTTCTGAACAACAAGCAAGAGCCGATCGGCACCCGTATCTTTGGGCCAGTGACCCGTGAACTTCGTACTGAGAAGTTCATGAAGATCGTCTCGCTCGCCCCAGAAGTGCTGTAAGGAGATCCGACATGCAAAAGATTCGTCGTGACGACGAGATCATCGTGATCGCCGGCAAAGACAAAGGTAAGCGCGGTAAGGTGCTTAAGGTTCTCGCTAATAACCGTCTGGTTATTGGTGGTCTGAACCTGGTTAAGCGTCATACCAAGCCTAACCCGATGTCGGGCGTACAAGGCGGTATCGTCGAAAAAGAAGCTCCACTGGACGCTTCTAACGTCGCCATTTTCAACGGCGAAACCAACAAGGCTGACCGCGTTGGTTTCAAAGTAGAAGACGGCAAGAAAATTCGTGTCTTCAAGTCGACCCAAAAAGCGGTTGATGCTTGAACACTGCTAGGTAGAAGACCATGGCACGACTAAAAGAGATTTACTGGAAGGAAATCGCACCGAAGCTTAAGGAAGAACTTAAGCTTTCGAACGTGATGGAAGTTCCACGCGTTACCAAAATCACCCTGAACATGGGTCTGGGCGAAGCTGTCGGTGACAAAAAAGTCATCGAGCACGCTGTTGCCGACCTGGAAAAGATCACCGGTCAGAAAGTCGTTGTGACTTACGCTCGGAAATCCATCGCTGGCTTTAAAGTCCGTGAAGGTTGGCCGATCGGCGTCAAAGTGACTCTGCGCCGTGAGCGTATGTACGAATTCCTGGATCGTCTGCTGTCGATCTCCCTGCCTCGGGTTCGCGACTTCCGCGGCCTGAATGCCAAGTCCTTCGATGGTCGTGGTAACTACAGCATGGGCGTAAAAGAGCAGATCATCTTCCCGGAAATCGACTACGACAAGATCGATGCTCTCCGCGGTCTGGACATTACCCTGACCACCACTGCCAAGAACGATGATGAAGGTCGCGCCCTGTTGCGTGCTTTCAAATTCCCGTTCCGCAACTGATTGGAGTAGGAAAATGGCCAAGATGAGCATGAAAAACCGCGAGCTGAAGCGTCAGCTCACGGTTGCCAAGTACGCCAAAAAGCGTGCAGCACTGAAAGCTATCATCGTTGATCTGAACGCAAGTCCAGAAGCACGTTGGGAAGCTACAGTAGCTCTGCAGAAGCAGCCACGTGACGCAAGCGCCTCGCGCATGCGTAACCGCTGCCGCCTGACCGGTCGTCCACACGGCGTTTACCGCAAGTTCGGCCTCGGCCGTAACAAACTGCGTGAAGCTGCAATGCGTGGTGACGTACCTGGTCTGGTTAAAGCCAGCTGGTAAGCACTATCAAAGTCTCGGTGTTCGGGATCGCAAGATCCTGACCACCGGTGACCTTGAACTTGAATCAAGCCCCTTTTGGGGCTTGATTCATTTGTGGGGTGTGTCTAGAATACCCGGCTCGCCTGAGCCCGTGCTTTTTCCGCATGGATGAGCTCGGCGACAAGTAGTAGCCGCAAGGCTAATTTTTTTGTATTAGGAGCGTCTAGCCCATGAGTATGCAGGACCCGTTAGCGGACATGCTAACTCGAATCCGTAATGCCCAGATGGCTGAAAAGTCCGTCGTAAGCATGCCATCTTCTACTTTGAAGGTAGCTGTTGCCAAAGTCCTGAAGGACGAAGGTTACATTGCGGGTTATCAGATCAGCAGCGAAATCAAGCCACTGCTGTCCATCGAGCTGAAGTACTTCGAAGGCCGTCCGGTCATCGAGGAAGTGAAGCGCGTTAGCCGTCCAGGCCTGCGTCAGTACAAGTCCGTCGATGATCTGCCAAAAGTTCGTGGCGGTCTCGGTGTGTCTATCGTCTCCACCAACAAAGGTGTGATGACGGATCGTGCTGCGCGCGCTGCCGGTGTCGGCGGCGAAGTTCTTTGCACTGTGTTCTAAGGGGGGATAAGCATGTCACGCGTCGCTAAGAACCCCGTTAAGCTGCCAGCCGGTGTCGAAGTAAAATTCGCAGGCCAACAGCTTTCGGTGAAGGGTGCCAAGGGCACTCTCGAACTGAACATCCATTCGTCCGTTGAGATCGTTGAAGAAGCTGGTGAGCTGCGTTTCGCTGCTCGCAATGGCGATCAACAAACTCGCGCAATGGCTGGTACCACTCGTGCGTTGGTAAACAACATGGTCCAAGGCGTAAGCCAAGGCTTCGAGCGTAAGCTCCAGCTGGTCGGTGTTGGTTACAAAGCGCAAGCAAAAGGCACAGTGCTGAACCTGGCTCTTGGCTTCTCGCACCCAGTGGATTATGAACTGCCGGAAGGCATCACCGCTGAGACTCCTAGCCAGACCGATATCCTGATCAAGGGCATCGATAAGCAGCTGGTAGGTCAAGTGGCCGCCGAGATCCGCGACTTCCGTCCACCAGAGCCGTACAAAGGCAAAGGTGTGCGCTACGCGGACGAAGTCGTCCGTCGTAAAGAAGCCAAGAAGAAGTAGGGCATAGCAAATGACCGACAAAAAAGTTACTCGACTGCGTCGCGCTCGCAAAGCACGCCTGAAAATGCACGAACTCGAAGTCGTGCGTCTCTGCGTGTTCCGCTCGTCGCAGCACATCTACGCCCAGGTCATTTCGGCCGACGGCAACAAAGTCCTGGCATCTGCCTCGACTTTGGATAAAGAACTGCGTGATGGCGCCACTGGCAACATCGACGCGGCCACTAAGGTTGGCCAGCTGGTCGCTACGCGTGCAAAAGCCGCTGGCGTCTCGCAGGTGGCTTTCGACCGCTCTGGCTTCAAGTACCACGGCCGCGTCAAGGCGCTGGCTGATGCTGCTCGTGAAGCTGGGCTGGAGTTCTAAGTTATGTCAAATAACGACCAAAAGCGCGACGAAGGCTACATTGAGAAGCTGGTTCAAGTTAACCGCGTAGCCAAAACCGTTAAAGGCGGCCGTATCTTCACTTTCACCGCGTTGACCGTGGTAGGTGATGGTAAAGGGCGTGTTGGCTTCGGCCGTGGCAAGTCACGTGAAGTGCCTGCTGCGATCCAGAAGGCAATGGAAGCTGCTCGTCGCAACATGATCCAAGTTGATCTGAACGGCACCACTCTGCAGTACGCAATGAAGTCCGGTCACGGCGCTTCGAAGGTGTACATGCAGCCTGCTTCTGAAGGTACCGGTATCATCGCTGGCGGCGCTATGCGTGCTGTCCTCGAAGTTGCTGGCGTTCAGAACGTTCTGGCCAAGTGCTACGGCTCGACTAACCCGGTAAACGTGGTTCACGCCACTTTCAAAGGTTTGAAAGCTATGCAGTCTCCTGAATCCATTGCCGCCAAGCGTGGCAAAAGCGTCAAGGAGATCTTCTGATCATGGCTACCGTTAAAGTTACGCTGATCAAAAGCATGACCGGCCGCATCCCTAACCACAAACTGTGCGTTAAGGGTCTGCGTCGCATCGGTCACACTGTAGAAGTACTTGATACTCCCGAGAATCGCGGGATGATCAACAAGGCTTACTACATGCTGCGTGTCGAGGGTTAATCGATGAAACTCAATGATCTGAGTCCAGCGCCGGGTTCCCGTCGCGAAAAGCATCGTCCGGGCCGTGGTATCGGTAGTGGTTTGGGCAAGACCGGTGGCCGTGGCCACAAAGGTCAGTCCTCCCGCTCCGGTGGCACCATTGCTCCAGGCTTTGAAGGCGGTCAACAGCCGCTGCATCGTCGCCTGCCTAAGTTCGGTTTCGTTTCCCTGAAGGCCATGGACCGCGCAGAAGTGCGTCTGTCCGAGCTGGCTAAAGTGGAAGGCGACATCGTCACTGTGCAGTCCCTGAAAGATGCCAACGTGATCAACGTCAACGTACAGCGTGTGAAAATCATGCTGTCCGGCGAAGTTACTCGCGCTGTTACCATCGGAAAGGGAATCGGCGCCACCAAAGGTGCGCGTTCGGCTATCGAAGCAGCTGGCGGCAAGTTCGAGGAATAAATGGCTAAGCAAGGTGCTCTCTCTGCGCTCGGCAAAGGCGGTATGTCTGAACTCTGGGCTCGTCTGCGTTTTCTGTTCCTGGCGATTATCGTCTACCGAATAGGCGCACACATCCCGGTTCCAGGTATCAACCCGGACCGACTCGCGGACCTGTTTCGACAGAATGAGGGGACCATTCTTAGCTTGTTCAACATGTTTTCCGGCGGCGCGCTGGAGCGGATGAGTATCTTTGCACTGGGGATCATGCCGTACATTTCGGCATCGATCATCATGCAACTGATGACAGCCGTCAGCCCGCAGCTGGAGCAGTTGAAGAAGGAAGGTGAAGCTGGGCGTCGCAAGATTGCCCAGTACACCCGCTACGGCACTGTCGTCCTCGCTCTCGTTCAGGCAATTGGCATGTCCATTGGTCTGGCGGGGCAGGGCGTTGCGTTCACTGGTGACTTTGGCTTCCATTTCGTCGCGGTATCCACGTTTGTGGCTGGTGCGATGTTCATGATGTGGCTGGGTGAGCAGATTACTGAGCGTGGTGTTGGCAACGGTATCTCGATGTTGATTTTCGCAGGTATCGTCGCCGGTCTTCCGAGAGCGATCGGGCAGTCTTTCGAGTCTGCGCGTCAGGGTGATATCAACATTTTTGCCTTGGTTGCCATCGGTTTGCTGGCAGTAGCGATTATCGGTTTTGTGGTGTTCATTGAGCGTGGTCAGCGTCGTATTGCTGTTCATTACGCCAAGCGTCAGCAGGGTCGTAAGGTCTTTGCTGCGCAGACTAGCCACTTGCCGTTGAAGGTGAACATGGCCGGTGTTATTCCGGCCATTTTCGCGAGCAGCATTTTGCTGTTCCCGGCTTCGTTGGGTACCTGGTTCGGTCAGTCTGAAGGTATGGGCTGGCTGCAGGACATCTCGCAGTCGATCGCTCCTGGTCAGCCGTTGAATATTCTGCTGTTTAGTGCAGGGATTATTTTCTTCTGCTTCTTCTATACGGCGTTGATGTTCAATCCGAAAGACGTAGCGGAAAACCTGAAGAAGTCCGGTGCCTTTATTCCGGGCATCCGTCCAGGTGAGCAGTCTGCGCGCTACATTGATGGCGTTCTGACTCGTTTGACCCTGTTCGGTG
The DNA here is from genome assembly GCF_007993905.1 of Pseudomonas sp. SJZ077. Classification (NCBI taxonomy): domain Bacteria; kingdom Pseudomonadati; phylum Pseudomonadota; class Gammaproteobacteria; order Pseudomonadales; family Pseudomonadaceae; genus Pseudomonas; species Pseudomonas sp. SJZ077. The sequence goes on along the minus strand of NZ_VIUJ01000021.1, from coordinate 77,923 downwards.
CTCTATATATGACGGCCGTATGCCTGTTGCCCCAGTTCCTGGTGGTTGCAGCAAACGTTCCGTTCTACCTTGGCGGGACCTCGTTGCTGATCGTCGTCGTGGTTGTGATGGACTTCATGTCCCAAGTACAATCGCACCTCGTTTCGCACCAGTACGAATCCCTGATGAAGAAAGCCAACCTGAAGGGTTACGGCAGCGGCATGTTGCGCTGAGTACCCATAAGGTTCGAGGAGTTGGTGATGAAAGTTCGTGCATCGGTGAAAAAGCTGTGCCGCAACTGCAAGATTATTCGCCGCGAAGGTGTTGTTCGAGTAATTTGCAGCGCGGAACCGCGTCACAAACAGCGCCAAGGCTGAGTGTGATTGTGCTTCAAGCCCGGTAGCTAGTGCGCTACCGGGTTGATTATTTGTTATTACAGCGATATTATCTCGCGCCCTATTTCTTGGCTTCCGGGGCGTAGGTAGCTGTCAATTGGAGTCCCACTGAATGGCCCGTATTGCAGGCGTTAACATTCCAGATAACAAGCATACTGTTATCTCGCTGACCTACATCTATGGTGTTGGTCGCACTACTGCGCAGAAGATCTGTGCAGTGACTGGGGTAAACCCAGCCGCAAAGATCAAGGATCTGAGCGACGAGCAGATTGAACAGCTGCGTGGCGAAGTGGCGAAGTTCACCACTGAAGGTGACCTGCGTCGCGAAATCAACATGAAAATCAAGCGTTTGATGGACCTCGGTTGCTATCGCGGTCTGCGTCATCGTCGTGGTCTTCCAGTGCGCGGTCAGCGTACCAAGACTAACGCGCGTACCCGTAAAGGTCCGCGTAAGCCGATCCGCAAGTAATCGCCCCAGCGAATCGACAGGAAATTAATCATGGCTAAACCTGCTGCTCGTCCTCGTAAAAAAGTTAAAAAGACAGTGGTTGATGGCATCGCCCACATCCATGCATCTTTTAACAACACAATCGTGACCATCACCGACCGTCAAGGCAACGCTCTTTCCTGGGCTACCTCCGGTGGTTCGGGTTTCCGCGGTTCCCGCAAGTCCACCCCGTTTGCTGCTCAAGTAGCTGCTGAACGTGCTGGTCAAGCTGCGCTGGAATACGGCCTGAAAAACCTCGACGTTAACGTCAAAGGTCCAGGCCCAGGTCGTGAATCTGCAGTCCGCGCTTTGAACGGCTGTGGCTACAAGATCGCCAGCATCACCGACGTGACGCCAATCCCGCACAACGGGTGCCGTCCGCCGAAGAAGCGCCGCGTGTAATCCAGGAGATTGTAAAGAATGGCTCGTTACATTGGTCCAAAATGCAAACTCGCTCGTCGCGAAGGCACCGATCTCTTTCTGAAGAGCGGCGTGCGCGCGATCGAATCGAAGTGCAACATCGAAGCAGCACCTGGTATCCACGGCCAACGCCGCGGTCGCCAGTCCGATTACGGCACCCAACTGCGTGAAAAGCAGAAGGTCCGTCGTATCTACGGCGTTCTCGAGCGTCAATTCAGCGGCTACTACAAAGAAGCTGCTGGCAAGAAAGGTGCAACCGGTGAAAACCTGCTGCAACTGCTCGAATGCCGTCTGGACAACGTTGTATACCGTATGGGTTTTGGCTCTACTCGTGCCGAATCCCGTCAGCTGGTATCGCACAAATCCGTCAGCGTTAACGGTCAGACCGTAAACGTACCGTCCTACCAGGTTCGTGCTGGTGACGTGGTCGCGATTCGCGAGAAAGCAAAGAACCAACTTCGCATTGTCCAAGCTCTCGATCTGTGTGCCCAACGTGGCCGCGTAGAATGGGTAGAAGTAGACACTGAGAAGAAGTCGGGCGTTTTCAAGAACGTTCCTGCTCGCAGTGATCTGTCCGCCGACATCAACGAAAGCCTGATTGTCGAGCTCTACTCCAAGTAAGGGCTAGAAAATAGGTGCATCCATGCAGATTTCGGTAAATGAGTTCCTGACACCCCGCCATATTGATGTGCAGGTTGTCAGTCCAACCCGCGCCAAGATCACTCTCGAGCCTCTCGAGCGTGGTTTCGGCCACACCCTGGGCAACGCGCTGCGACGCATCCTGTTGTCCTCAATGCCCGGCTGTGCAGTAGTCGAGGCCGAGATTGACGGTGTGCTCCATGAGTACAGCGCCATCGAAGGCGTACAGGAAGACGTAATTGAAATCCTGTTGAACCTTAAAGGTCTGGCTATCAAGCTGCACGGTCGTGACGAAGTTACGCTGACCTTGTCGAAGAAGGGTTCGGGGGTGGTTACCGCTGCCGATATTCAGCTGGATCATGATGTCGAGATCGTTAACCCCGATCACGTAATCGCTAACCTGGCGTCTAACGGCGCCCTGAACATGAAGCTCACCGTAGCTCGTGGTCGTGGTTATGAACCGGCAGACTCGCGTCAGAGCGATGAAGACGAAAGCCGCAGCATCGGTCGCTTGCAGCTTGACTCTTCGTTCAGCCCGGTTCGCCGTATCGCATACGTGGTGGAAAACGCCCGTGTCGAGCAGCGTACTAACCTGGACAAGCTGGTTATTGATCTGGAAACCAACGGTACCCTGGATCCTGAAGAGGCTATCCGCCGCGCTGCAACCATTCTGCAACAGCAGCTGGCTGCGTTCGTCGACCTCAAAGGTGACAGTGAGCCAGTGGTTATCGAGCAGGAAGACGAGATCGATCCGATCCTGCTTCGCCCGGTTGACGATCTGGAACTGACTGTACGTTCGGCTAACTGCCTTAAGGCGGAAAACATCTACTACATCGGTGACCTGATTCAGCGTACCGAAGTAGAGCTGTTGAAGACTCCGAACCTTGGCAAGAAATCCTTGACTGAAATCAAGGACGTTCTGGCCTCCCGCGGTCTGTCCCTCGGCATGCGCCTCGACAACTGGCCGCCTGCAAGTCTTAAGAAGGACGACAAGGCGACTGCCTGATCGTCGTAATCACCGAACGTTGTGTTTGGTAAGGAATGAACCATGCGTCATCGTAAAAGTGGTCGTCACCTGAGCCGCACCAGCTCGCACCGCAAGGCCATGTTTCAAAACATGGCGGTGTCGCTGTTCGAGCACGAGCTGATCAAAACTACACTGCCAAAAGCTAAAGAACTGCGTCGCGTTGCTGAGCCGCTGATCACTTTGGCCAAGACAGACAGCCTGGCTAACCGCCGTCTGGCTTTCGACCGTACTCGTTCGAAAGCTATCGTTGGTAAGCTCTTCAACGACCTGGGCAAGCGTTACGCTACCCGTGAGGGTGGCTACCTGCGCATCCTCAAGTGCGGTTTCCGCACTGGCGACAACGCGCCTATGGCGTATGTCGAGTTGGTTGATCGTCCTGCCGGTGGTGAAGCTGTATCCGCTGAGTAAGACGTCAGTCTGAAACGAAGAACCGGGCCTAGTGCCCGGTTTTTTGTGCGCGCTCGAAAAGCATTGCCATCAATGCATGAATAGAAAGGTAATTAGTAATTTTCTATCGATAGTCGCAACGCAATGAATTTGTAGCTGTAACGTTCCTGATCAATACTCCCCCTCAGCCGATAGCCGGCAGTTAAAGACTGACAGAGGAAGAGATCGCATGAGTCAAAATAAAACGCTGACCACCGCCAGTGGCGCTCCTGTCGCCGACAACCAGAATTCCCGTTCCGCCGGCCCTCGTGGCCCGCTGCTGCTCGACGACTTTCACCTGATCGAAAAGCTTGCCCACTTCAATCGCGAGAACATCCCTGAGCGCCGTGTACACGCAAAGGGCTCGGGTGCTTACGGCACGTTTACTGTCACTCGCGACATCACCCCGTACACCAGCGCTAAACTGTTTGAATCGGTCGGCAAGCAAACTCCGACGTTCCTGCGCTTTTCTACGGTTGGCGGCGAACGTGGTTCGGCCGATACCGAGCGCGATCCGCGTGGCTTTGCCCTGAAGTTCTACACCGAGGAAGGTAACTGGGACATCGTCGGCAACAACACGCCCGTGTTCTTCATCCGTGATCCGTTGAAATTTCCGGACTTTATCCACACCCAAAAGCGTCTGCCGCAGAGCAATCTGAAAAGCGCGCAGATGATGTGGGACTTCTGGTCGCACTCGCCTGAGGCGCTGCACCAGGTCACTATTCTGTTCTCCGACCGTGGCATTCCTGACGGCTATCGTCACATGCACGGCTTTGGTAGCCACACCTACAGCTTGATCAACGCCAATGGCGAGCGGCACTGGGTGAAGTGGCACTACAAGACTCAGCAAGGCATCAAAAACCTGGCGCCTGCAGAAGCGGCACGTTTGGCCGGTACCGATCCGGATTACGCGCAGCGTGACCTGTTCGGGGCGATTGAGCGCGGTGACTTCCCGAAATGGCGTGTGTGCATTCAGATCATGACCGAGGCTCAGGCCGCGGCGCACTATGAGAACCCGTTCGATGTGACCAAAACCTGGTCGCAGAAAGAGTTTCCGCTGATCGAAGTCGGCGAGCTGGAGCTCAATCGCAATCCGCAAAACTACTTTGCCGAAGTCGAGCAAGCGGCATTCGGCCCGAGCAACATGGTCCCGGGCGTTGGTCTTTCTCCGGACCGCATGCTCCAGGGCCGCGTGTTCGCTTATGCCGACGCGCACCGCTACCGCATTGGCACCAATCATCAGCAACTACCGGTGAATGCGCCCCGCAGCCCGGTGAATAGCTATCAGCGTGATGGTTCGATGGCATTCGGCAGCAATGGCGGTGCAGCACCTAACTATGAGCCGAACAGCTACGTCGATTCGCCGAAACAAGCGCCTCGCTACGCTGAGCCACCGTTGGCATTGAGCGGTGCCGCTGATCGTTACGATCATCGTGAAGACTCCGACTACTACAGCCATGCCGGTGCTCTGTTCCGACTCATGAGTGACGAGCAGAAAGCGCTGCTGACCAACAACATTGCCGGAGCCATGGCCGGCGTTTCCGGTGATGTGATTGATCGTCAATTGCAGCACTTCTTCAAGGCCGATCCGGCGTATGGAGAAGCAATTGCAAAGGCGTTGGGTGTACAGCTTAACGAAGTCTAAACGAGAAGCAGAACCGCCCTCATTTGGGCGGTTTTTGCGTTATTTGAACCACTTTTCTCAGAATATCTTCGCTTTTATCGCGTAAACGGAGTGACCAAACAGTCGCCTTGGTTCAAACTACAGACTTTCATGCAGGGAGATGTAGGGCGATGCAAGGGCACCCAGACGTAATCGATTACCTCAACACGTTGCTGACCGGCGAACTGGCGGCGCGTGATCAGTATTTCGTCCATTCGCGGATGTATGAGGACTGGGGTTTCACCAAGCTCTACGAACGCATCAACCACGAGATGGAAGAAGAGGCCGGGCACGCTGATGCCCTGATGCGTCGGATTCTGATGCTCGAAGGCACGCCGCGCATGCGTCCGGACGATCTTGATGTTGGCACCACTGTGCCGGACATGCTCGCCGCTGACCTGCGACTTGAATATAAAGTCCGCGCCGCGCTCTGCAAGGGCATCAAACTCTGCGAGCAACACCAGGACTATGTCAGCCGCGAGATGCTGCGGGTTCAATTGCATGACACTGAAGAAGACCACACCTACTGGCTTGAAAAGCAGATGGGTCTGATCAAGTTGATCGGTCTTGAGAACTACCTGCAATCTCACGCCTGATTGCTCCCTATACAAAAAAGCCCCTGTCACCGATGAAGTGACAGGGGCTTTTTCGTGGGCCCGATTCAGGCCTTGTCGCGAGCCAGCAGCGGCTTGAGGTAGAAGCCGGTGTGAGATTGCTTCATCTCGGACACTTCCTCCGGGGTACCAACCGCAATGATCTGGCCGCCCTTGGAGCCGCCTTCCGGCCCCAGGTCCACCAACCAGTCGGCGGTCTTGATCACGTCCAGGTTGTGCTCGATCACCACCACAGTGTTGCCGTGGTCGCGCAGTCGATGCAGTACGTCGAGCAATTGCTGAATATCCGCGAAGTGCAAGCCAGTGGTTGGTTCGTCGAGGATGTACAGCGTCTTGCCGGTATCGCGCTTGGACAGTTCACGGGAGAGCTTCACCCTTTGGGCTTCACCGCCCGACAACGTCGTCGCCGATTGCCCCAGCTTGATGTAGGACAGACCTACGTCCATCAATGTCTGAAGCTTGCGCGCTAGCGCAGGAACCGCGTCAAAGAACACCCGCGCTTCCTCGATGGTCATCTCGAGGGTTTCGTGGATGCTCTTGCCCTTGTACTTGATTTCCAGAGTCTCGCGGTTGTAACGCTTGCTCTTGCAGACGTCGCACGGGACATAGATGTCCGGCAGGAAGTGCATTTCCACCTTGATCAGGCCATCGCCCTGACACGCTTCGCAGCGTCCGCCCTTCACGTTGAAGGAGAAGCGTCCCGGACCATAACCGCGTGAGCGTGATTCCGGTACGCCGGCGAACAGTTCGCGAATCGGCGTGAACAGCCCGGTGTAGGTCGCCGGATTGGAGCGCGGCGTTCGGCCGATAGGGCTCTGGTCGATATCGACGACCTTATCCAGATGCTCCAGTCCCTTGATGCTGTCGTGGGCGGCCGCCTCAAGCGTCGTTGCACCGTTGAGTGCCGTAGCGCTCAAGGGAAACAGCGTATTGTTGATCAGCGTCGATTTGCCCGAGCCGGACACACCGGTCACGCACGTCAACAGACCTATCGGAATGTCCAGGTCGACATTGCGCAAGTTGTTACCGCGAGCGCCCTTGAGCGACAGTGACAACTTCTTGTTACGCGGTGTGCGTTTGGCTGGAACGGCAATCTTTACTCGGCCCGACAGGTACTTGCCGGTCAAAGAATCAGGATGCGCCATCACTTCGGCCGGCGTCCCTTCGGCAACAATATGCCCACCGTGGACCCCCGCGCCCGGCCCGATGTCCACCACGTAGTCGGCCAGGCGAATAGCGTCTTCGTCATGCTCGACCACGATCACCGTGTTGCCGATGTCGCGCAGGTGCTTGAGTGTGCCGAGCAACCGATCGTTATCACGTTGATGCAGACCGATCGACGGCTCATCGAGGATGTACAGAACCCCCACCAGGCCGGCGCCAATCTGGCTGGCCAGGCGAATCCGCTGAGCTTCACCGCCGGACAACGTGTCGGCACTGCGATCCAGCGAAAGATAGTCGAGGCCTACGTTGACCAGGAACTGCAAGCGCTCGCGGATCTCCTTGAGAATCTTGTCGGCAATTTCACCGCGACGGCCCGTGAGCTTCAGTATGCCGAAATACTCGCAAGCATCGCCAATCGGCAGATTGGTCACCGCCGGCAGCGTCTTCTCGCCCACCCAGACGTGCCGCGCCTCACGACGCAAGCGCGTGCCACGGCAATCCGGGCAGGGCTGGGTGCTGAGGAACTTGGCCAGCTCTTCACGCACTGAAGCCGACTCGGTTTCGCGATAGCGGCGTTCCAGGTTCGGCACGATGCCTTCGAACGGGTGCGAGCGTTTGACGATATCGCCGCGGTCGTTCAGGTATTTGAAGTCGACGTTTTGCGAACCGCTGCCATGCAGAATGAATTTCTGCTGATCCGCCGAAAGGTCGTTGAACGGCACTTCCAGGCTGAACTTGTAGTGCGAAGCCAGCGACCCGAGCATCTGGAAGTAATAGACGTTGCGCCTGTCCCAGCCGCGAATAGCGCCCTCGGCCAGCGTCAACTCGCCGTTCACCAGACGCTTGATGTCGAAGAACTGCTTGACCCCCAGACCATCGCAGGTCGGGCAAGCGCCAGCGGGGTTGTTGAAGGAGAACAGCTTGGGCTCCAGCTCGCTGATCGCATGGCCGCAAATCGGGCAGGCGAAGCGCGCGGAGAAGATGATCTCTTCGCCGGGCTCGTCGTCCATCGGCGCGACCAGTGCGATCCCGTCCGCCAGTTTCAGCGCGGTTTCGAACGACTCGGCCAGGCGCTGCTGCAGATCGGCGCGGACCTTGAAGCGGTCGACTATTACATCAATCGAGTGCTTCTTTTGCTTATCCAGCTTCGGCAGCTCATCCAGTTCGCAGATCCTGCCGTTGACCCGGGCCCGGACAAAGCCCTGGGCGCGCAGTTCTTCGAAGACCGAAAGGTGTTCGCCTTTGCGCTCGCGAATCACCGGGGCCAGCAGCATCAGCTTGCTGCCCTCCGGTTGCGCGAGGACCAGGTCGACCATCTGGCTGACGGTTTGCGCTTCCAGCGGAATGTCGTGATCCGGGCAACGTGGAATACCCACGCGTGCGTACAGCAGGCGCAGGTAGTCGTAGATTTCGGTGATGGTGCCGACCGTCGAGCGCGGGTTATGCGAGGTCGATTTCTGTTCGATGGAAATGGCTGGCGACAAACCTTCGATGGTGTCGACGTCAGGCTTTTCCATCATCGACAAAAACTGCCGGGCATAGGCCGACAGTGATTCGACATAGCGGCGTTGGCCTTCGGCATACAGCGTGTCAAACGCCAGGGACGATTTGCCGGATCCGGACAGGCCGGTGATGACGATCAGTTTGTCCCGTGGCAGGGTCAGGTCGATGTTCTTCAGGTTGTGGGTTCGGGCCCCACGAATCAGGATCTTGTCCAAAGTGGCCTCGCTTGGCGGGCGTCGAAAACGTAGGAGTATACGGCCAAATACTGGATGGATGCACACTATCAAACGAGCGGAGTTGTGTCTTACATGAAGAGTCTGTCAGCGGAGCGCGTCAAAGCGTCGCGATATACCCCGTCAATCGATGGGACTGGTAGAATCGCCGCCGGTTCACATGAGGTTTTTCCATGCACGATCCCCACAGCGAACGCATGAGTGGCAGTGAGACCCGCGCAGCAAGCGGGCTGGCCCTGGTGTTCGCCTTCCGTATGCTTGGCATGTTCATGGTGTTGCCGGTACTGGCGACCTATGGGATGGATCTGGCAGGAGCGACCCCGGCCCTCATCGGACTGGCGATTGGCGCTTACGGCCTGACCCAGGCAATCTTTCAGATTCCTTTCGGCTTCATTTCCGACCGCATCGGCCGTCGTCCGGTGATTTACCTCGGGCTGATCATCTTCGCCCTCGGTAGCGTGCTGGCAGCCAATGCCGATTCGATCTGGGGCGTCATCGCCGGACGCATCCTGCAAGGCGCCGGGGCTATTTCCGCCGCGGTGATGGCGTTGCTTTCAGACCTGACCCGCGAGCAGCACCGGACCAAAGCCATGGCCATGATCGGCATGACGATTGGTCTGTCCTTCGCAGTGGCCATGGTTGTCGGGCCGCTGTTGACCCGCGCCTTCGGCCTGTCGGGGTTGTTCCTCGCCACGGGCGGCATGGCGCTGTTCGGCATCGTGATCGTCATGTTCATGGTGCCGCGTTCCACCGGACCGTTGCAGCACCGTGAGTCCGGCGTCGCCCGTTCGGCGCTGATGCCGACGCTAAAGCACCCGGACCTGCTGCGCCTGGACCTTGGCATTTTTGTGTTGCACGCGATGTTGATGTCGAGCTTCGTTGCATTGCCCCTGGCCCTGGTGGAAAAAGCCGGGCTGCCCAAAGAGCAGCACTGGTGGGTCTACCTCACCGCGCTGCTGATCTCCTTCTTCGCCATGATCCCGTTCATTATCTACGGCGAGAAGAAACGCAAAATGAAACGAGTTTTATCGGGCGCAGTGCTGACGCTGATGCTCACTGAGCTATTCTTCTGGCAGTTCGGCGACAGCCTGCGGGCTCTGGTGATCGGGACGGTGGTGTTCTTTACCGCGTTCAACTTGCTGGAAGCTTCGCTGCCATCGCTGATCAGCAAGGTTTCACCGGCGGGCGGCAAAGGCACGGCGATGGGGGTTTATTCCACCAGCCAGTTCCTCGGTTCGGCGCTGGGGGGGATCCTCGGCGGCTGGATGTTCCAGCACGGCGGTTTGTCGGTCGTATTCCTCGGATGCGCCGGCCTGGCTGCACTTTGGCTGGCCTTTGCTGTTACCATGCGTGAACCTCCCTACGTGACGAGTCTGCGCTTGCCGCTGTCGCCCGAGGCGATCCGCGAAGCGGGGTTGGTTGACCGCCTGAAGGCCGTCGTAGGGGTAACAGATGCGGTAATCGTTGCTGATGAAGCGGCGATTTACATCAAATTGGACACAGAACTATTGGATCGCACCACCCTTGAGCGCCTGGTGAACAACCCGGCCGGGGCAGCGTGCGTAGCCTAGGAGAACGTTATGGCCCGTGGGGTTAACAAAGTCATATTGGTCGGCACTTGCGGCCAGGATCCCGAAGTTCGCTACTTGCCTAACGGTAACGCCGTGACCAACCTGAGTCTGGCGACCAGCGAACAGTGGACCGACAAGCAAACCGGTCAGAAGGTCGAGAAGACTGAATGGCACCGTGTTTCGATGTTCGGCAAGGTGGCCGAGATCGCCGGTGAATACCTGCGTAAAGGTTCGCAGGTCTACATCGAAGGCAAGCTGCAGACCCGCGAGTGGGAAAAAGACGGTATCAAGCGTTACACCACCGAAATCGTGGTCGACATGCAAGGCACCATGCAACTGCTCGGCGGCCGTCCACAGCAGGGCGACCAACAAGGCGGGGGCAATAACTACCAGCAGTCCGCCCCGGCTCCACGCCAGCAGGCTCCGCGCCCGCAGCAGTCAGCACCGCAGCAGTCGCGTCAGGCTCCGCCTCCACAGCAGGCAGCGCCACAACCGGCTCCGGATTTCGACAGCTTTGATGACGATATCCCGTTCTGATCCGCAGTTTTTCAGAACCGTAGACAAAAAAAGCGAAGCCATATGGCTTCGCTTTTTTGTTGCCGCTGTTAACCGGCCAACGTGGTCACATTGGCCCGTGCCGAGTGCAGCTTCTTGTAGCTTTCGATCAACCGCAGGTGTCTGTCGAGCCCCTCCAGTTTGGTGCTGGTCGGCGTCAAACCATGGAAGCGTACACTGCCGTCCACCGAGCCGATCACTGCATCCATCCGTTCGTTACCAAACATCCGACGGAAATTGGCCTCGTAGTCTTCCAGCTCCAGGTCTTCGTCCAGCTTCATCTCCAGCACCGCGTTGACAGCTTGGTAGAACAAGCCGCGCTCAACCGTGTTGTCGTTGTACTGCAGAAGCATCTCCACCGCCTCTTTGGCCTCTTCAAATTGCTGCAAGGCGAGATAAATCAGCAGTTTCAACTCCAGGATTGTCAGCTGACCCCAAGCGGTATTGTCGTCAAACTCGATGCCGATCAGGGAGGTGATGTCGGTGTAGTCGTCCAGCTCACTTTCCACCAGACGCTCAGCCAGCGCTTGCAGTTCTTCGTCGTCCAGGCGATGCAGGTTCAGGATATCGGCGCGGAAGAACAGCGCTTTGTTGGTGTTATCCCAAATCAGGTCGTCCACGGGATAGATTTCCGAATAGTCCGGGACCAGGATGCGGCATGCCGTCGCGCCGATATGCTCGTAGACCGCCATGTACACTTCCTTGCCCATGCCTTCGAGAATGCCGAACAAGGTCGCGGCTTCCTCGGCATTCGAGTTTTCACCCTGGCCGGAGAAGTCCCACTCCACGAATTCGTAGTCCGACTTGGAACTGAAGAAGCGCCACGACACCACGCCGCTGGAATCGATGAAGTGCTCGACGAAGTTATTCGGCTCGGTCACCGCATGACCTTCAAACGTCGGCTGGGGCAAGTCGTTGAGGCCTTCGAAGCTACGGCCCTGGAGCAATTCGGTCAGGCTGCGTTCCAGCGCCACTTCCAGGCTCGGGTGAGCGCCGAACGAGGCGAACACGCCGCCGGTACGCGGGTTCATCAACGTGACGCACATCACCGGGAATTCCCCCCCCAGGGACGCATCCTTCACCAATACGGGGAACCCTTGCTCCTCCAGCGCCTGAATACCGGCCTGTATTCCCGGGTACTTCGCCAGCACATCGGCGGGCACATCCGGCAGGGCAAATTCACCTTCGATGATTTCGCGTTTTACCGCGCGCTCGAAGATCTCCGACAGGCACTGCACCTGGGCTTCGGCCAGCGTGTTACCGGCACTCATGCCGTTGCTCAGGAACAGGTTTTCAATCAGGTTGGACGGGAAATACACCACTTCGCCGTCCGATTGGCGCACGTAGGGCAGCGCGCAGATGCCGCGTTCTTCATTGCCCGAGTTGGTGTCGATCAGGTGGGAGCCACGCAACTCGCCGTCGCGGTTGTAAATCTTCAGGCAGTGCGCGTCGAGTATTTCGCTCGGCAGTTCATCTTTACGGCCAGGCTTGAACCAGCGTTCGTCCGGGTAATGCACAAACGGCGCGTTGGCGATCTCTTCGCCCCAGAACTGGTCGTTGTAGAAGAAGTTGCAGTTGAGTCGCTCGATAAACTCGCCCAACGCCGACGCCAGCGCGCCTTCCTTGGTTGCGCCCTTGCCGTTGGTAAAACACATCGGCGAGTGCGCATCGCGGATATGCAGCGACCACACGTTGGGCACGATATTGCGCCACGAGGCGATTTCAATCTTCATGCCCAGGTCCGCCAGAATGGCCGACATATTGGCGATGGTCTGCTCCAGCGGCAGATCCTTGCCCGCAATATAGGTGCTCGCCTCTGAGGTAGAAGCAGGCATCAGCAACGCCTGGGCATCGGCGTCGAGGTTTTCCACCTCTTCGATCACAAACTCAGGCCCGGCTTGCACCACTTTTTTCACGGTGCAACGGTCGATGGAACGCAGGATGCCTTGGCGGTCCTTGTCGGAGATGTCCGCGGGCAACTCGACCTGGATCTTGAAAATCTGGTTGTAGCGGTTTTCCGGGTCAACAATGTTGTTCTGCGACAGGCGGATGTTTTCGGTGGGAATACTGCGAGTGTCGCAGTACAACTTCACGAAATACGCCGCACATAACGCCGACGACGCCAGGAAATAGTCGAACGGACCCGGCGCCGAGCCATCGCCCTTGTAGCGGATAGGTTGATCGGCCACCACCGTGAAGTCGTCGAACTTGGCTTCAAGTCGAAGGTTGTCGAGAAAGTTGACCTTGATTTCCATGGGGGATTACCAGAATAACGGCTAAACGAATGGCCGCCATTATCCGGCATTTCAGCCATAAGTCTTGCGGGCGTCTGTCGATATGTCCTCACCGGGCCTTTTTAGTGGGCGATGGAGCGGTCAGTCGAGTATCAGATGCGGCAAGAACCGGCTCGAATCCTTGGTGATCAAGCTGTTGTCCTCACGTACACCGATCCCCGCCGCCTGATCGCCGATTACCCAGGAGCCAATCAACGTAAAGCTGTCGCCGAACTGCGGAAGCGGCGCGAACTCCTGAAGGATAAACGGCGCATCGGTGTAGGGGCCGTCCTCTTTCACGATCAGGCCGTCAGCAGTTTGCAGCTCGATATTGGCACCTTCCCGGGAGAAGAACGGCTTGCGCACCCAGCCTTTTGGTACGGCTTTGCCCGGCTCGGTATCCAGGTGCGCCGCGAGCAGGTTTGGATGACCTTTGTTGAATTCCCACAACAGCGGCAGGATGCCTTTGTTGGAGATGATGGATTTCCAGGCCGGTTCGAAAAATTGCGTATCACTCTGGGCAATCGCTGCACCGAAGGGCTCGTGGAAGATGAACTCCCAGGCGTGCAGCTTGAACAGGTGAGGGATCCAGCGATCTTCGAGGTCGACGAAACGTCCGTCACTGGTCAGGCCGATGTCTTCGATATCGATGTGGCGTGATTCGATGCCGACCTTTTCCGCCACCAGCCGCAGGTAGTCGGTAGTGCCCTTGTCTTCGACCGAGTCTTTCATCGAGGCAAAATAGAAGGGTTGCTTGAGCTGCAATTGAGCGAAGGCCTGATGCAGTTTGGTGTCGATGCTGTTGAACTGGTCGGCATGCTTGGGCAGCAAGCCGCGTTCTATGCATTGCTCCAGCCAGCCCCACTGAAACGCCGCCGCCTCATACAGGCTGGTCGGCGTGTCGTAATTGAGTTCCAGCAACTTGGCGGGCCCGGTGTCGTTGTAGGAGAAATCCATGCGCCCGTACAGGTGCGGGTGACCTTCGAGCCATGAGGTGCGCACCATGTCGAAGAATGGCGCGGGAATGCTCAGGCGCTCCAGCAACTCCTCGCTCTGAACCACGCGGGCCACCAGGTCCATGCACATCCCATGGATCTCGGTGGTCGGGTCTTCGAGATCGTTCTCGATCTGCTTGAGCGAGAACTGGTAATACGCGCTCTCATCCCAGTAGGGTTCGTTGTCGATGGTGTGGAACAGAAAGCCGAGATTCTCGGCGGTCTGTTTCCAGTCAGGACGCTCTGCGCAATGGATCTTCTTCATGGCCCGGTTTCCTTAACTGCTCGATCCGCCGCCGCCCCAGCCGCTGCGTGCGCTGGCCTTGCTGCCGAAGCCGCCACGGGAGGTGGACGAGGCAACGGAGACCGGCTTGCTGGTAGAAGAGCGAACCGAGTCGGCGTAGTTGCTGCTGCCGTACCTTGCCTGATTGGACTTGGTGAACGTCGAGCCCTTGGCAATCCGCTGGCTGAGCGTCGAGTTCGAGTAGCTGCCGCGGTCATCGCGATAGCGGTAGACCGGCTCGGAGTAGTAACTGTTGCGGTTGCTGCTCAGCATGTTGCCGATCAGCAGGCCGGTCAGCAGGCTGCTGGTGGAGAAGCCCGAGCCACCCGTGTTTGCCGCTTCCGAGGCGGGTAATTGAGCCTTGGCCGCGTCCACCTGGGATTGCGTCACCTGGCCATCAGCGGTCAGTTCGAAGCCGCCGAGCTTGGGGATGAACTTGCCGGCGGAATCCTGTTGGCACCAGTCGGCGACGAAGTCGGCATCGCAATCCGCCTGGCTGTCGTACACCGGCGCAATGCGGCGATGCTCGGCCATGGCCGTCATGTAGGCGTCCGAGCACACGTCCACCGGGAGCTTTTCATCGGCACACTGCTGAACGGACTGGAAGTTGTACTTCTTCTGCACCGCGTAGGTTTTTTCCGTCGGCCCGCAGCCTGATATCGCCATGGCGACCGACGCTGCCAGCGAAAGCTGAACGTACTTGCTTCGTTTCATCGGGATCTCCGGGCGCAATCAGTTCTGGGAAGGAGTCATGCACGCGGCGTTCAACATGCCGACGCTGATGGCCACGGCTGCCACGTAGATGCCCGCCGCGATTTCACCTTTCTTGATGCGCTCGGAGGTGCCTTTGAGCACCAGGCTGGTCACCAGAAATGCCAGCAATTGAACGAGGGCTGCAATGACCGCCCAGACCACGAAGTCGAGGATGCTGATCGAGTACGCAATCACGTTGCTCGCCGGAATGGCGAAACCGATGATGGCCCCGCCGAGGGCGATCGCAGCGGCTACGTTGCCGGAACGGATCAGTTCGAATTCCTTGTGCGGGGTGATGCGGGTGTAGATGAACTGGAACAGTGCGAACAATACCGCGGCGCCGATGATGTACGAAACAAACCCGAACACGGCGGCTTTGTTCAAGGAGATAGAGAGTGCTTCTAGCATGGACTGCTTCCTTTTTTAGAACGTATTCAGGTCGGTTGTGTACAGCGAAATGCCCTGCGACGTGCTCAAGCTGATGGTGCCTTCGGCGTCTTCCTCGACGGAAAACAGCAGGAATTCCCGGCGGTCGGTCAGGCCGGTTTCGCGGGCGTACAGCATCGAACGGTGCTCGATGCCGTAGGACTCCTCCGGGTTTTTCAGCTGTTCGCTCAGCCCTACCAATTCTGTCTGGCCATTCTCGGTGCCCCATTCGCGGGTGTATTCGACGCCGTTGTGGGTGTAGGTCGGCAGCCCGATCAGGCTTTGCGGACCGGCCAATCGGCGCAACTCCGCTTCACTGCTGATGGTGATGTAACTGAGGTAATTGAACAGGATCACCGACTCAACCTGCCCGGCGATTTCGCCGGTGGTATGCACCTGCAGCCAGTAGTCTTCGTCGTTCATGTAATAGCGTGACAGCCAGGTCGACTGCCCGAGATCGACGGTGCCGTTGCTCCAGATCTGCTGCGAACCCGGGATGGTCACCGTGGTGTTGCCGTCGAGCAACAATTTCAGGGTGGTGTCGAACATCACGCCCTTGCCCAATGCCAGGCCCAGCGGACCGGTGACGGGCGGGGATTCGCTGGCGGTCCATTTCGACTCTGTCGTCGCGTTCGGGGCCTCAAGCCCCATCAACTGTTTAAACCATCCCATTGGAGATTTCCTTGAGGCGAGTGGAGGCGATGTAGAAGAGCTCGCCGCCCTCAACGCGTGTGGCGCCGGGCGGGTTGATCGACGGTTGTCGGGCGCCTTTGGCGCGATAGCCGATGAGCGTGGCGTTGTGATGTTCTTTCATCCGTGTGTACAGATCGCCAAACGTCGCTTCAAAGGCCTCGGGCAGTTTCATCAGGTATTGAGTGGCGCCCTGGCCCACGCACAGCAGTTCATTGATGACCACTGACGAGCCCGGATCCTGCGAGGCGCGCACCAACATCTCGATGGCCATGCTGGAAGTGCATTCCAGGCTGGGCGCGTAGGCGCTGGCGAGCGCAGCGATTTCACTGTCATTGAAGTGGGCGACCACATGCCCGACAGGCTGCAGTTGATTGACCGCCAGCACGGTGGCCAGGGTCAGGTCGTCTGAATGGGTTCGCACCAGAACGCGCTCGGCACCGGGAACGCCCGCGCGCAGCAACAAGGCCACGGAGGACAGGCTTTCACCTTTGATGAAGCTCGCTTTGCCCGGCATCGGGTTTTCTTCAAGGGTGCAATCGCAAATGACGATCAGGTTGTCGTTCGAGGTTTCGTCCTGGAGCAACAACTCAATGACCCGTTCGCTGGACGCGCCTTCCCAGCCGATGAGAACCGTATGGCCGACCTTGCCGGTGAAATCGCCTTTGCCCTTCATGCCTTTTCTCCATGCATCGATGACGCTGCTGGTGGTTTTGCCGATGGCTGCCGTCAGCAGCGCAATGCCCCCGAGCATGACCCAGGTGGCCACGAATATCCGTCCCGCCGCTGTCTGCGGCGCGAGATCGCCATAACCGACGGTGAGTGTGGTGGTCAGATAGAAGTAAGTAAACGTGGCGGGCGCGGTGAGGTGTTGTTCGCCCAGTAACACCAGGCCCAGATACGCCGTGATCAGGTGTACGCCCAAGGCAATGACCAGGCCTGCCCAGCCGAAACGGTGGAAGAGGGACGAGGCATACATGCGCAATAAAAGGAAAATCGACATTTCGTCCCTGACTCCGTGGGTACTTGTTCCTTGCGACGTCATCGCCTCGGCGTCTGACTGCGCAAGTGCGTTCAACCGGCGGCATTAAACCTGTTGCGCGGCGCCGAGAAAAGTACCTTGGCTGCAATAAATCCGGCGAGTGCACCAAACAGATGGCCTTCGAAGGAAACACCCTGGCGAGGCAGGAAGCCAAAAATCAGACCGCCGTAGAGCAGGGCCACGGCGCCGGCTGTTATCAGGTTGCCCCAGCTCCTGTGGAACCAGGCGCGGGACAAGAGGTATGCCCACAGTCCGAACACCCAGCCGCTGGCGCCGATGTGTACGCCGGCAAAGCCGAACAGCCAGACCAGCGCGCCGCCCAGCAGAATAATGATCGCGCTGACCGCAATGAACCGGTTGAGTCCTTCGATGATGACCAGGGTACCCAGAATCAAAAAGGCAATCAGGTTCGCGCTCAGGTGCGCAAAAGAGGCGTGCAGGAAAGGCGAGGTGATGATGCCGAGCAGACCGTGCACGGTTCTCGGGATCAAACCGAAGGCCATGAGGCTGTAGCCGGTCGCGACGTTGAACAGTTGCAACGCGACCATGAAGAGCGCCAGGCCTGCGATTGTCTTGAAACCCTTCAGGGCATCCATCCTTGACCTCGACAGTTGAATGTCTGTCAGTTCAGCACATTCCATGTAGAAGCGAGCCTGCTCGCGAAGGGGGAGAGTCAGTCGACATCAATGTTTTCTGACAAACCGCAATCGCTAGCAGGCTAGCTCCCACAGGTTATGCGTTCGACTCGAGAGTCGGTTATTCGGCCGATTTTTGCTTCAGGCGCTCCAGGATCGCATTGGCGCTGCCTGCGTCCGGGGTGATGCCGGCATCGCGCAGTTTGCGTTCCAGGTCAGTGCCCGTCGACGCATCGGCCAATTGGTCCTGGGCTTCCAGTTCAGCGGCGCGTTGCTGCTGCTTGGCCTGCAAACGGTTCAGCGTACCGACGGCGGTTTCCAGCTTGCCGTTGGCGCCGCCACTGGCAATCGAAGCGCTGACCTGGGCTTTCTGTACGCTTTCGCGCGCCTTGGCCATGTCCACTTGCTGGCGCAGGCTTTTGATGCGGCTTTCAGCCTTGGTGATGTCTTTGCGCATGTTTTCAGCGTAACCACCAAACTCGGTGGCCTGCTTTTGCTCGACGTCCAGCTCGTTGGTCAGGGTCGAAATGGCTTCGGCCACTTCCAGGGCCAGGTCTTCACGGTTGGCCTGGATGGCGGCCAGAGCCTTGGATTCCAGGTCCTTGATCTTGGCGTTGTACTCGCTGACGCGGTCAGCCGACAGTTTGTGCTTGGCCATGATGGTGACGAGCTCACGCTTGGCGTTGGCCAGGGCGCTGTCCGCATCGCGAATTTCCTGATCGAGGATGCGCAGGGCCTGTTGGTCGACGATCGATTCGCCGACTTCGTTGGCACCGCCACGCAGCGCGGTGAACAATTTGCTCCAGATGGACTGAGTCATTGGATATTTCCTGTTCCCGAATAATTAATTGAAGAAACGTTCGAAGGCTTCGCTGGCGCGCTGGACGTTGTCGACCAGGGTTTTGACCTCGGTCACGATGTTCGTCAGGCTGGAGTCGGAGCTCAGAGCGCCGAACATGTTGTAGACAATCTGCCCGTTCGGCATGGACTCGATACCGATCGAGGACAGCGGGAACATCTCCCGGCTGCGCAGCACGGCGTCATTGAAGGCCGGTACGTCATTGATGGACTCGATGTCGACCAGAACGGTGTCGACGATGATCTGTTCGCCCACCACCGCGATGTAAATCGGCAAGCCACCGAAGTCGTTCATTTCCAGCTTGATGCTGGACTCGGAGCCTTGAACGAGAGAAAGCGTGATGTCGTTTGAAACCACTTCGTCCAGGGCTTGAAGGGCGCTGAAGAGGCGGTCGATGTTCCAGTTTGTACCTGCGCTCATGTAATTCTCCGACATGAATGAGCCAGCCAGAATCGGTTGGCGAAGCTGTTTCTCCATCTGCTTGAGCAGGCTTCGGTTTTCGGGAAGCACCCAAGTCTCGTGTTTCACATAACCGGCGGCACCCAGGCCCGCGCGCATCTGCTTCATGTAAAAGCTCGATGGTTTTTTCGCGGACGGTTTGGAGCGCTCTCCCTTGCGGCTTGCCGAATCGGTATCGGGCCCTGTGGGAGGACTCGATGGAGAGCTGCTTTTCATGGGGCTGACCTCGTTGTGAAAAACTCACGCGTGAGAAACACTACAGGCAATTTTTGCCACGCTCAATAGCTCACGCGTGAGATTTTTTGTCATACATTTTCCGCTCCATGAAAAAGGCCCGCAGCGCTAAAACGCGGCGGGCCCTTTTTTGGAATTTGATCAATACGTTATGTGGTTAGTGGTTAGCCGCCAGGAATTCATCAGTGGAAATCACGCTCGCATAGGCGAAACCCAGGGCCGACATGAACGCGGCGTGAACGTGGGAGGCGGGCACCGTAACGCCGTTGAATTCCAGATCGCGTGAGGCGCAGGCGTCGTGGATCACCGTGACGGTGTAGCCAAAGTCCGCGGCGGCGCGGGTGATGCCGTCCACACACATGTGGCTCATGCTGCCAATGACCACCAATTCCTTGATGCCTTGCTCGTCGAGGATCGATTTCAGTTCGGTTTCACGAAACGAGTTGACGAAGTGCTTGAGCACCACCGGCTCTTCGGCACGGTTCAGAACTTTGGGGTGCAGCTTCGCGCCTTCGGAACCCGGGGTGAAGAAGGGGGCTTCTTCGGAGGTGAATTCGTGGCGGATGTGCACCACCGAATCACCCGCGTCGCGAAACGCTTTGAGCAGACGGGCGGCGTTGTCGGCGGCAGCGTCGGCGCCGACCAGCGGCCACTTGCCTTGAGGGAAGTAGTCGTTTTGGATATCAACTACGATGAGTGCTTGCTTGGCCATGCCTGAGTCCTCGAGATGTGTGGGTTGGGTGTGGAAAGAAGTATTGTCTGTGGCAGGCCTTCCGAGGATTGGCCGCACCGACAATAGAAGGGGGAAAACTGACAATGGACGCAGAAAGGGCAATCGTCGAACTCGGCGTGCTGATTTATCCCGGCGCGCAGATGGCGGCGGTGCACGGGTTGACGGACCTGTTCGGGGTGGCGAACCGGATTGCCGCCGAGCATCAGGCTGCGCAATTGCCGCTGCTGCGGGTCAGCCATTGGCAAGTTGATGGCGAGCAGGCGCCCGAGCGGGTGTACGACAGTCATCCCGGGCCCGAGCGCGCCTTGGTGGCGGTGTTGATTCCGCCATCGATTGCCGGATTTTCCGAAGGTCAGGCACCGCAGGCGTTGATCCACTGGATGCGTCAGCAACACGCCCGGGGCGCGACCCTCGGCGGCGTCTGCGTGGGCTCGATTCTACTGGCGGAAAGCGGCTTGCTCGACGGTCGCAGCGCCACCACCCACTGGACCTCGGCCAAAACCTTCGCCGAGCGTTACCCGGCCATCAAGCTCAAGGCCGATACCCCTATCGTCGACGACGGCGACCTGATCACCACCGCCGGGTTGATGGCCTGGTCCGAGTTGGGATTGCGCCTGGTCGACCGCCTGCTCGGCCCGAGCATTGCCACCGGCACCGCGCGTTTTCTGGTGGTGGAACACAGCGACAGCGCGAGTGAGTGTGGCAGCAATTTTTCACCGATTCTCAGCCACGGCGATGCGGCGATTCTCAAGGTTCAGCACTGGCTGCAAAGCACCGGAGCCACCGATGTATCGCTGACGGCGATGGCCGAGCGGGCGGGGCTGGAAGAGCGCACGTTCCTGCGCCGTTTCCGCGCAGCGACCGGGTTGAAACCCACCGAGTACTGCCAGCATCTGCGGGTCGGCAAGGCTCGGGAAATGCTTGAATTCACCAACGGCACCATCGATCACATTGCGTGGACCGTGGGTTATCAAGACCCCAGTGCGTTTCGCGCGACCTTCAAGAAAATCACCGGGCTGGCGCCAAGTGATTACCGGGCGCGGTTTGGCGTGACGCCGGGTGCAGCTGTCGCGCGGTAGCCAGATCACCGCCAAGCCAAATGTGGGAGCGAGCCTGCTCGCGAAGGCGCAATGTCAGTGACTTAGATGCAGGCTGACCCACGCCGAATTCTCGAGCAGGCTCTCTCCCGCATTGGCTCAGTGCAAGGCTTGGTCGTGCAAAATGCAGGGGTAGAAAAACCCTTCGTGCAGAATAAAACAGGCTCAGTGCCATCACCTTCGCAGCAACTGCCTGATTAGAAACCCGTTTCTATCCAACCCTCAATGGCTTGATCTCTGCACCCCTTCAACTACATTCATCAAAAGCCGATTGAAGGGGGACGCATGACCCCAACAAACCGCAAGAAACTGGTAGTCGCCCACTCAGTCCGCCCCGAGGCGCCCCAGCACGAAGTCGACACCAATCACGCGCTGGCCCGTTGGCTGGCGCACATCCTGGGGCTCAAGTTCGGTGGCAGCTACGACCCCGGACTTCACAACGGTCGAGATCTTTATCTCTTGCCGACCCAGACCCTGGTCGGCGTCGCTGCCGCCCGGGCATTGGGCGTCACCGGGCCGGAGGATCTGTGGGGCGGTTATGTCGACCACGATTTCATCTGCACCAAAGCCATCAGCCACGGGTTGCGCAATAAACATGCGCACGCCCCGCAAGGCTGGTCTCCGTTGTTTTCTGAACGTGTGCGCAACGTCGTGCTCGATGGCCTCAGCGTGTTCTCGCTCGACGATGCGCGGCCGGCCGCAGAGCATTTGCTTTACACCGGCCCGATCCGCATCAAGCCGATTCATGCCTGCGCCGGACGTGGACAGGAAGTGATCAAAAGCCTCGACCAGTTCGACGAAGTTCTGGCTCGCCCTGATGCCAGGGCACTGTTCAGCGAAGGCGTGGTGCTTGAACAGGATCTCGACAACGTCGTCACCCACAGTGTTGGCCAGAGTTTTATCGGCGATAAGGTGCTGAGTTATTGCGGTGATCAATACTTGACCGAAGACGGTCAGGGCGAGCAGGTTTATGGAGGTTCCAATCTGCTGGTGGTGCAGGGGTATTACGAAGACCTGCTGAAACTGGACCTGCCTGACGATGTGCAACTGGCGATCCGGCAAGCGCAAGTGTTCGACAGCGCCGCGGACGAGGCCTATCCCGGTTTTTACGCCTCGCGCCGCAACTATGACATCGCCCAAGGCCTGGACAGCAGTGGCAAACAGCGCAGCGGCGTGCTCGAACAGTCCTGGCGCATGGGCGGTGCCAGCAGCGCCGAAGTGGCCGCGTTGCAGAGCTTCGTCAACAACCCGGGGATGCGCGCGATTCGCGTGTCTTCAGTCGAAACCTACATCGACCAACCGCTGCCGCCGGACGCCATTGAGGTGTATCGCGGGCCCGCGGAAAACAGTGACTTTCTTCTCAAGTACGTGACGGTCAAATCCTATGACGGCTAGAAGCGAAACCATTCAGATCGACATCGACGATGAACAGATGAGCGGGACCTTTCTGAGCCCCAAATCGAAAGTCCCCGGCGTGTTGTTTGTGCACGGTTGGGGCGGCAGCCAGGAGCGGGACCTGGAGCGGGCCAAAGGCATCGCCGGTCTGGGATGCGTGTGCCTGACGTTCGACTTGCGCGGGCACACCGGCGGCACCGGCATCCCGCTTACTCGCGTAACGCGCGAAGACAACCTGCGCGACCTGCTGGCGGCATACGACCGCTTGCTCGCCCACCCGGCGCTCGACACCTCCGCCATTGCGGTGGTCGGCACCAGTTATGGCGGTTATCTGGCCTCGATACTGACTTCATTGCGCCCGGTGCGCTGGCTGGCGCTGCGGGTGCCGGCGCTGTATCGCGACGATCAATGGCATACGCCCAAGCGTGAACTGGACAAGGCTGATTTGCGCGATTACCGCAACACGCTGGTACGCGCCGACGGCAATCGTGCGCTGCATGCGTGCTCGCAATTCACCGGGGATGTGCTGCTCGTGGAGTCCGAGACCGACGACTATGTGCCTCACGCGACGATCATGAGCTACCGCGCTGCGTGCCAGCAGACGCATTCGCTGACACACCGGATCATTGACGGCGCCGACCACGCGTTGAGCGAGCCGGTGTCGCAACAGGCCTACACCTCGATCCTGGTGGACTGGATTACCGAGATGGTCGTGGGTGAGCGGTTGAGCATTATTCAGTCGAAATGAGTGGTGGGTTTGCGGACGCTTTCGAAGGCTTGCCCGCGAAAGCGTCATCCGCCTCCCCAACAATCTCAGGAAGGTTTCTTGGCAATCCGCAGCGACTTCGCTTTGGCCTCCACCACCAGATACATCACCACCGTAATCAGCAACGGCAAGATGAAATAGATCGCCCGATAAGCCAGTAACCCCGCCACCAGGCTCCCCCGCGACGCTTCATGTTGCAGCAGTGCCACAAACACCGCCTCCAACACACCCAACCCGGCCGGAATGTGCGTGATCACCCCGGCAATCGCACTGATCAGCAACACGCCCAGCACCAATGGGTAATCCAGCTTGCTCGGCAGCAACGTGAAGATCACCGCCGCCATCAGCGACCAGTTCAGCGCTCCGAGGGCCAGTTGCAGCATCGCCATGCGCAAGGACGGCAGGTTGATTTCCACCCCGCGTATCGCCCATTCCCGACGTTTGGAGAACTGGCACGCCGCCAGATATCCCGCGCTCACCAGGAGTAACAACACGCCCACAACTTGCAAGGCACCGCTGCTCAACTTCCAGCCCGGCGGCATACTGACCAGTCCGCTGCTGAACACGGCGCCCGCAATCACCATGTAGCCGAACCAGTTGGTCGCCAGGCTCAGCCCGAGGATTTTCGCGATGTTGCTTTTGCTCACCCCTAGCCGCGAATACAGGCGATAACGCATGGCAACCCCGCCGACCCACGCGCTCAGGTTCAGGTTGAAGGCATAGCTGATGATCCCCACCGGCAGGATCTGCTTCCAGGTCAGATCCTGGCGGATGTAGGTGCGGCCGATCAGATCAAAACAGGCATACACCAGAAAACTCACCAGCGTCAGGCCGGACGCAATGATCAGCGTGCGCACCTTGAAATTGGCCAGGGTGTGGAATACTTCGTCCCATTCGATGCGCTGGGCAAGCATCGTCAACAGCACGATCAGCGCCAGGAAAAACAGCATCGTCAGCGGTTTTTTCCAGCGGCTCCAGCGCGTCTTCTTTTCCGGGACAGGTGTTGTGCTGCCGTCTTGAGGTGCCGAGTGCGCTTCAACGCGGTTCATGGTGGTCACTCCCGGCCGGATGGGTGAAGGGTTTCAGGCGTGGTTTATGCGCAGGCAGCCAACCGGCCCATGCCGGGAAGTGACGCAGGAAGTGAAACACCAGAAAGCCGACGGTCATGTGCCAGATCCTTCCGCGCGGCGACGTGTCCGCTGACATGGCTTTGCAGTGGTTATTGCTCAGCACCTCAAGCCGTTCGAACAGATCTTGGTTGAAGGCTCGGTCGCGGATCAACACGTTGGCTTCCAGGTTCATCGACAGGCTTAACGGGTCGAGATTGCTTGAGCCGACGGTGCTCCAGTCCTCATCCACCAGCGCGACTTTGCCGTGCAGCGGGCGTTCGCAATATTCGAAGATCTGCACGCCCGACTTGAGCAAATAGTCGTAGGTCATGCGCGCAGCCAGTTTGGCCACCATCATGTCCGGTTGCCCCTGCAGAATCAGGCGCACGTCGACGCCCCGGCGCGCAGCGTTGCGGATTTCGCGCAGCAAGCGATAGCCCGGAAAGAAATAGGCGTTGGCGATCACGACCCGGCGCTGGGCGCTTCGCAGCACCTGAAGGTAAACCTCTTCGATATCCGTCCGGTGGTCACCGTTGTCGCGGTACACCAGGCGAACCTGGCCGTCGTGGTCGCTGAAGGCCAGTTCCGAGCGTCGCTGCCGGCGGCGTTGCCACCAGTATTTGGCGCGGGCCGGGCGGCCACATTGCAGCAGCGCGAAGTGATGGATATCGGCCACCGCCGGGCCTTGCACTTCAACCGAGTAATCCTGCTTGGCCTCGGGGCCGAAATCGGCCAGATGGTCGGCGGAAAAGTTGATCCCGCCGATGAACGCGATCGTGCCGTCCACCACCACGATCTTGCGGTGCAGACGTCGGAACCAGTTGGTGCGGATCCCCAGAAGCTTGGGCGCCGGATCGAATATTTGCAGGCGAACGCCGGCCTCGCTCAACGTTGCGAGATAGCCGTTGCTCAACTCGCCACAGCCAAACCCGTCGAGGCTGACGGTGACCCGTACACCGCGTTGCGCGGCTTCGACCAGCACTTGCTGCAGCTCGTTGCCGACCTTGTCCTCGAACACAATGAAGGTTTCCAGGAGTATTTCAGTCTTGGCCTGGCGCATGGCCTCAAACACACGCGGGAAATAGGCTTCGCCGTTTTCCAGCATTTCCACGAGGTTGTTGCCCTGCCAGCCGTATTCGACGTCGACCACGCCGGGCTCACGCACCGGCGGGGTAGTCGGCACGTGTTCAACGGTGGCTTTTTCCATCGGGGCGCTGCTCATAGCTCGATCTCCACCGACAGCGGTGCGTGGTCGGAAAGGTGTGACCAGGGACGTGCCGCCAGCACTTGCGGACGGCTGGCCTTGAGGTTGCGCACATAGATGCGGTCCAGGCGTAGCGCTGGGAGTCGCGCTGGAAAACTGCGCGCCGGTTTACCGAGATGCTCGGCAAATACCTCGCGCAGGCCGCAGGGCTTGAGCAACGCATCGGCACGCTGGCGCCAATCGTTGAAGTCGCCGGCGACAATCACCGGGGCGTCGACCGGAAGGTCTTCGAGGCGTCGCGCCAGTAACTTCAGTTGTTCCGTGCGGTGGCTCTCACGCAGCCCCAGATGCACGCAGATGGCGTGCACTTCCCGGCCATCGCCCGGCAGGCGCAGCACGCAATGCAGGATACCGCGGTTCTCATGGCCGCTGATCGAGACGTCGAGGTTGTCATGGCGAATGATCTGGAACTTCGACAGCAGTGCATTACCGTGATCACCCGCCGGGTAGACCGCGTTGCGGCCATAGGCAAATTGTGGCCACAGGGTGTCGGCGAGGAATTCGTACTGCGGCATCGTCGGCCAGTTGTCGTACCGCTGCGGATGGTCCTCGTGGGTGCCGTGGACTTCCTGCAAAAACACCACATCGGCAGACACACTGCGCACCGCTTCGCGCAATTCCGGCAGGATGAAACGCCGATTGAGCGCGGTGAACCCCTTGTGGGTGTTGACCGTCAGTACGGTGAAACGGCGCACGGCGGTGATGACGGGTTGCTGTTCGTCGGTACTGCCGACCGGTTCGGAAATACTCATGACAGCACTCCTTCGGCGACCGGTTCACCGGGACGGGTGGCGAGGTCTTTGTCGAGGTGGAAGTGCTCAAGCAAACGCCGCGCATCGAAAGGCGCGCGGACTTTGATGTCGTTGTCGAAATAGCAGAACACTTCCCGGGACTTGCGTGCTTTCGGCTTTTGCCCAGGTGCAATCAGCTGCGGATCGGCCGGTTGCTGGCCATGGTTCCAGGCGTCGATCCGTTCGCCCCAGCGTTCCAGCGCCTCAGGGGTGTAGCCGCTGGCATAGAGTTCTTCGGCACCGTGCAGGCGCAGATAGACGAAATCACTGGTGACGTCTTCGCGGTACGGCCATTTCCCAGCGGTATCGGCGATAACCAAGGCCACGTTGTAGCGCTTGAGCAGGCGCACGAACGCTGGATCAATGAAACTCTCGTTCCTGATTTCAACGGCGTGGCGCAGGGGCTTTTTTTTGTACGCCTTCATGCTGGCGGGGCCGTGCAGGTGCGAATCGTGCTGGCGGGCAAGGGCGGCTGCTTGCTGGGTGTCGTGGGGTAATTGCTTAAGGAAGCTTTCGAACAACTCGACATCGAATTTGAAGTTGGGCGGAAACTGCCAGAGGATCGGGCCGAGTTTCTCTTTCAGCTCCAGGATCCCGGAGGCAAAGAAATTCGCCAGCGGTGTATGAATGTCCCGCAGACGCTTGATGTGGGTGATGAAACGTGGGGCTTTGACGCTGAACACGAAGTCCGCCGGGGTTTCGGCGTACCACTGGGCATAACGCTCAGGCCGTTGCAGGGCGTAAAACGATCCATTGATTTCGATGCTGTTGACCGCCCGGGACGCAAATTGCAATTCACGCTTCTGGGTCAGCCCCTTCGGGTAGAAACCTCCCCGCCAGGGTGTGTAGCGCCAGCCTGAAATGCCAATGTGAATCGCCGCCATATCGCCTCCCGTCTAATGGTCCTCGGTTGCCTCTGTCTTTTGATGACCGTGGGGCAACCGAGAAAGTTTCGACGGGGCTACGGACGGTGTGCGTTCCGGAAAACCATACCGACCTTTTGTGGGGTTAGTGTCCGGCGACGATGCGGGTCGTGCTTTCGGCGTAGACCGGGCCGAGTCGGTCAAGACGTCCACTCCACGCTGTCAGCGCCAAGGCCGCCAACACCACCAGCCCGCCAATCCAGGCGGTATGGATCAGGCCCATGTGAGCCACGATCAAGCCGCCACCCCACGCGCCACCGGCAATGCCAAGGTTGAAGGCCGCGATGTTCAGCCCCGACGCCACGTCCACCGCATGCGGGGTGTGATGTTCGGCTTGACGCACCACATAGACTTGCAGCCCCGGCACGTTACCGAACGCGACTGCGCCCCAGACCAGCACGGTAGCCAGCGCCAGCCATGGGTTGCCAGCGGTAAAGGTCAACACGAACAGCACCGCCGCGAGCAAGGCGAAGATGATTTTCAGGGCGCTGATCGGGCCTCGCTTGTCCGCCAGTTTGCCGCCCCAGATGTTGCCGACCGCCACCGAGATACCGTAGACCAGCAACACCAGGCTGACCGTGCTGGCGCTGAAGCCGGAGATGTCCTGGAGAATCGGCGCCAGGAAGGTAAAAGCGATGAACGAGCCGCCGTAACCGACCGCGGTCATGGCGTACACCAGCAGCAGACGTGGCTGCTTGAGCACCTGCAATTGCTGCAACAGCGAAGCCGGTTTGCTGTGGGCGATGTTTTTCGGCACGTAGAGCAGGCTGCCGATAAAGGCGATCACGCCCAAGGCGGACACGGCGAGGAAGGTTTCACGCCAGCCGAAATGCTGACCGATGAAGGTTCCCAGCGGTACGCCGGTGACCAGCGCCACGGTCAGGCCGGTGAACATGATAGCGATCGCACTGGCGGCTTTTTCCTTTGGCACCAGGCTGGTGGCGATGGTCGAGCCAATCGAGAAAAACACCCCGTGGGCGAGGCCGGTGACGATCCGCGCCAGGATCAGCGATTCGTAGCTGGGGGCTTTCCAGGCCAGCAGGTTGCCAAGGGTGAACAGCACCATCAGCGACAACAGCAGCAATTTGCGCGGGACTTTGCCGGTGAGGGCGGTCAGCACCGGGGCGCCAATGGCGACGCCCAGGGCGTAGAGACTGACCAGCAGGCCGGCGGACGGCAGGCTGACGCCGAGGTCGGCGCCGATGGTGGGTAACAGGCCAACGATGACGAACTCGGTCGTCCCGATGGCGAAGGCGCTGAGGGTCAGCGCGAGCAAGGCAATGGGCATGACTGCAACTCCGGTGGGTTTGATTGATGGAGCGCAGTGTCGGGGTTTGGGTTGTGCGGAAAAATAGAGGGGTGGGCATTTGATATTTGCGTGCAGGTCAAATATCTCGCGGGCAAATGAAACCCTGTGGCGAGGGAGCTTGCTCCCGCTCGGCTGCGCAGCAGTCGCAAATGCCATATCGCACGCTGTATCTGAGGAGCCAGGTTTGCAGGTTTTTGGGGGGCGCTTCGCACCCCAGCGGGAGCAAGCTCCCTCGCCACAGGGGAACTTGCTGGCTGTTATCTCGCGGGCAAAACCGAACTTGCCCGCCATTTCCCGATCGGTTCCTTACAGACCCTTCCCAAGGAGCTTCCCGTTTTGCTCAAGTTCAAGACCGCGATACTGCTGGGGGCGTTGCTGTTTCTGGGCAGCAACGAGTTGGAAGCCGTCACGCTGCCGGGTGTTCCCGCCGCCGCCGAGGAGCCTGCTACGCCTGAACCGTTGGTCCAGGGCGGCCTGCTCGGGGCCATCAGCTCCAGCATCGACGACGTTCAGGACAAGCTCGACCTCAACGAAGACCTGGTTGATGCCTGGCGCCTGCGGGCGGACCGGGCGGCGAATGAGGTGGATAAACTGGTCAATCGACCTTCTAACCGTTCCGGCTGGAGCGTGATTGGCGACTTCCTGATGTTGTCCGGCGTCTGGCTCGGCAGCTTTGCCTTGCTCACCGTGCTCGGCGGGATACTCGCCAAACGCTTGAGTCAGGGCCGCTTTCTGCGAACCCGCCAGCGCAGTCAGGACCTGCTCAATTATGTGTTGCCTTACACGCTACCGGCCCTGATCTGCCTGCCTTTGACCCTTTACGTCAGCCATTTCCTGCCTGCCTCGGTGGGCCGTGCGCTGGCGCTGTGTTTCGCCTACGCCACCAGCAGCGGCATTTTTTCGACCTCGATGCTGCTCTGCGTGATTGTCATGTTCAACACCGGCCACAAGCGCACGGCAGTGCAGATCATCCGCGATTTCTGCCCACGACCGCTGTTCCTGATCGGTTTCCTTGCCGCGCTCAGCGATGCGCTGACCAGCCCGCAGATCGCCCGGCAACTGGGCGGCAACATCACCAGCAGCGCTGCCGTGCTCACCGGTTTTTTCGTCTCGATCATCTTCGGCTTATTGGTGATTCGATTGAGGCGCCCGGTGGCGCATCTGATCCGTAACCGGCCCTTGGCCCAGCGCCTCAAACAGCCGTCGCTGCAAGAATCCCTGCGGATCTTTTCCGGGCTCTGGTACTGGCCGATCCTGCTGATGGTGATGGTCTCGGCGATCAACCTGCTCGGCGTCGGCGATGACAATCAGAAGGCGCTGCGCTGTGCGTTGTTCACCACTATCCTGCTGATCGCCACGGTGTTTCTCAGCACGATTTTCCAGCACATGTTCAAGTCGCGCCAGGTTGAAGCGATCCAGCGCAGCAGCGCTTACAAGGAGCGTTTTCTCAGTCTGCTGCATGCGCTGCTACGAATCATCATGGCCGTGGCTTTCATCGAAATCCTTGGGCGGATCTGGGGCGTGTCGCTGTTCGAATTCGCCGAGCAAAACAAGGTAGGGCGGGCGGTCAGTGATTCGCTGAGCAGCATGGGGCTGATCTTTCTGGTGACTTGGTTGCTGTGGGTGGTGCTCGATACGGCGATCCAGGAAGCGCTGAAACCGCCGGTCAACAAACGCACGACGCAGCCGAGTACGCGGGTCAAAACCATTCTGCCGCTGCTGCGCAACGCGATCAAAATCATCCTGGTGGTGATCTGCGCAATTACCACCATGGCCAACCTTGGGATCAACGTTGCGCCGTTGCTGGCGGGTGCCGGGGTGGTCGGCCTGGCCATCGGTTTTGGTTCGCAGCAATTGGTGCAGGACGTGATCACCGGGTTGTTCATCATCATCGAAGACACACTGTCGATCGGCGACTGGGTGGTGCTCGACTCCGGCCATGCCGGGACGGTCGAAGGCCTGACCATCCGCACCTTGCGCCTGCGGGACGGCAAGGGTTTCGTGCACTCGGTGCCGTTCGGGCAGATCAAGGCCGTGACCAACCAATCGCGGCAGTTTGCCTATGCGTTTTTCTCGGTGCAGTTCACCTACGACACCGATGTCGACAAAGCGATCGAACTGATCCGTGAGGCGGGGGATTCGATCCGAGAGGACGCGTTTCTCAAGTACAACCTGCAAGGGCCGCTGGATGTGTTTGGCGTCGACAAAATGGACCTCAACGGCGTGGTGCTGACCGCGCAGTTCCGCACGGTGTCGGGTGGGCAATATGCGGTGAGCCGGGCATTTAACCAACGGTTGAAGAAGCTTGTGGATAACAGCCCGTGCGTGCATTTCGCGCAGACTTATCCACAGCAGGTTTTGATGCCGAGGCAGGCGATGGCCGGGCAGGAAGACGACGGGCCGGCGCCGGAGAATTCGCCGGTGTTGTTACCGGATCAGCCGCGTACTCAATAACACCGCAAACCTTGTAGGAGTGAGGCTTGCCCGCGAAGGGCGTACCGCGGTGTATCAGTAGAACCGTGTCTTCGTTCTTCGCGGGCAAGCCTCGCTCCTACAGGGGATTGTGGCGGATCAGCTTGCTGTGTAATTCAGCAGCCGATTGCTGATCCAGCTCGACCCAGAAAACCTGCTTGCCAGCAATCTCGGCCGCCGCCGGCAACCCATCTCGATACACCAGCCGATTACTCGCCAACGCCGGCACCTTCGCTCCGGGCAGTAACGTCCCGGCAAGGTTCAGCGGATCAACCCCGCACACCGCGATCAAACTCCCGTCATGCGGCCGGCGCCGGACTTCGCGCAGCAATGGAATGGCCTCAGGCAACGCAAATTGC
Source organism: Pseudomonas sp. SJZ077 (assembly GCF_007993905.1). Taxonomy (NCBI): domain Bacteria; kingdom Pseudomonadati; phylum Pseudomonadota; class Gammaproteobacteria; order Pseudomonadales; family Pseudomonadaceae; genus Pseudomonas; species Pseudomonas sp. SJZ077. The sequence continues at coordinate 46,380 of NZ_VIUJ01000021.1, read as the reverse complement.
TCGCCAGCCAAACCGCTGACAAACCGCCCACCGCGAATCTCCCCCCTAGCCTCCAGCCGATGGAACGTGCGCAGCAATTCCCGCCAACTCGGCAACCAATCCGCTTCCCGTTCCAGCAAGCGCCAGAACACCACGCCGTAGCGTCTCAGCAACGTCATGGCGATGTGTTCCAGGGTGTCGCTCGGCGTCGGCGTCGGGCGTTTGTTATCCACCACCGGCACGGCGGGACCGCGTCGCAGCAAGGCCCAGCGCCCGGCATCGTCCATCCCGCCGACAAACGCTCCACGCCCACGTCGGCTGCTGCGGTTCTGTCGCTTGCTGGCCGGGGTGATCAGCGCTCGCAGGCCGGCGAAACTGTCGGCGTTCACCAGTCCGGCGCCGACCAGTTCCTGCAAGGCGATTTCCAGCTCGGTGCGCAGCAGGTGCGCCTCGTGAATCAGCTCATCGAAAAACAACGCGCCATGTTGGCTGAGTGCTTCGTAGACCTTTTGCGTCTTGGGCGACAGTTCGCTGACCGGGGTCTGCTCGGTCAGGCTGCTCCACAACCCGACCTGGCTGCGCGGTAGCAGCAGAATCGGTGTACTGCGCAACGCCGTACCGGCCGTCTTGTTGCGCGCGGTCAGGCGGGTCCAGACCAGCTTGCCGCTGCGGCACAGGTCGTCCAGCCAACTTGCCGAATAGCCTTTGATCCGCATCGGCAGAATGTCGCTGTCCCAGGCTGAAGCGGCAGCGGGATAGCCTTCGAACTGCGCGACGATGGCCGGCAGCACCGCGTTGCCCTGGCCTTGCGTCGCGGCGGACAAGTGCTGCCAGTCGAACAGAAAGCGCATGAAATCCTGCAACGCCACCGGCTCGATTTCCCGCCGCAGACGCTTGACCGTGTAGCGGTGAATCCGCGCCAGCAGGTGCCGCTCACACCATTCGTCCTCAGTGGCGCCAGGGGTGAATTGACCACGCAGCACATAACCTTCGCGCTCCAGTTGCGCCAGCGCTTGGGTGACTTCAATGGCCGGCAATCCCAAAGGTTCGGCAATCGCTTGCAACGGCAGTGGGCCAAACGCACTGAGCCGCGCGCGAATCACTTCCAGCACGGCTTCGTCCGTTTCCCAGGCCTCATCGAATCCCGGTAGCGCCTCCAGCGGAGGCAGCAAATCTGCCTGTGGATAAATCGCCCGCAGGCAGGTCAGACGCTCCAACGCCAACCACAGCGATTGCCCGGCATTGAGCTGCAAACGGCTGGTGCGACCGCTTGCAGCGAGGACGTTGAGCCAGTCGAGCCAATGCGCATTGGCCTGTGCCTCGGCATCGGTGATGCACGCCAGGCTCATCAAGGCTTCGTGCATTTCATCGACGCCCGTCGGGGCTGGCCAGGCTTCGTCGCGCACCGCTTGAATCGCTTCGGCATCCAGCGCACCGAGGTCGTCGGTGGACTGCGGGTCGGTCCAGCGCCGGTTGAGCACCGCTTGGGTGCGGCGTTCTTCCAGCGGCGCATCGTCGAGAAAGGTATAGGGGCGGGCGCTGAGGATTTCTGCTGCCAGCGGCGAGGGCGCCGGCAAATCGCGGCTGATCAGTCGGACGTCGCCGCTTTCCATACGCCGCAAGAGTGCCAGCCAGCCTTCGCTGTCCATGGCCTCGTGCAGGCAATCGTCGAGGGTTTGCTCCACCAGCGGATGCTCGGGCACTTCGCGTTCACCGGCGAGGTTTTCCACGCAGGCAATCTGATCGGGAAACACGCTGGCGATCAGGTCTTCGCTTTTCATGCGCTGGATCTGCGGCGCGACTTTGCGCCCTCCGGTGTAACGCGGCAACGCCAGGGCAACCCCGGCGTTCCAGCGCCAGCGCACGCCGAACAGCGGCGCATCGAGTATCGCCTGGATCAGCAGGTGCTCGGCGGTGTTGCTGTGAACGTAGCGCCAAACGTCGTCGAGTTCGAAGCTGTGGCTGGTGGACAGCGACAGCACGATTGCGTCTTCGCTGGCGGCGGCCTGCAATTCGAAGTTGAAGGTGCGGCAGAACCGCTTGCGCAAGGCCAGGCCCCAGGCGCGGTTGATGCGACTGCCGAACGGCGAGTGGATGATCAATTGTGTGCCGCCGGATTCGTCGAAAAACCGTTCCATCAGCAGCGTGTCTTGTGAGGGCAGGGCGCCCAATGTCAGGCGTGCGCGGGCCAGGTAATCCACCAGTTGCTCGGCGCTGGCGAGGTTCAGGCCGAGGGTGTCGGTCAGCCAGTCGATGGCCGGTTGCAAGTCGCCCGGTGTGGCGCCGAGCAGGTCATCGAGCTGCGCTTGCAGGCGCGCGACGGCGAATGACAATTCAGCGCTGCGTCCCGGTGCTTCCCCAAGCCAGAACGGAATGGTCGGCGGCTGGCCCTGAGCATCTTCGACCCGGACCTTGCCGGTTTCGACGCGCAGGATCCGGTACGACGTATTGCCCAACTGGAAGATATCCCCGGCGATGCTTTCCACGGCAAAGTCTTCGTTGACGCTGCCGATGTTCAGCCCCTGAGGCTCCAGCAGCACGCCGTAATCGGCGTTGTCCGGAATCGTTCCGCCGCTGGTCACCGCCGTCAGTTTGCTGCCCCGACGACCGCGCAACGTGCGGGTCACGGCGTCGCGGTGCAGGTAGGCGCTGCGAATCCCCTGGCGACCGTTGTAGCCCTCGGCGAGCATATTCAGCAGCGCCTGGTAATGCTTTTCGTCGAGGTCGGCGTAGGGCGAGGCTTTGCGGAACATCTCCAGTAAGGCCTGCTCCTGCCATTCCTGGCAGCTGACTTCGGCGATGATCTGCTGCGCCAAGACATCCAGCGGCGCCTTGGGAATCTGCAGGGTGTCGAGTTCGCCACGGCGCACGCAGTCGAGCAGGGCGGCGCATTCGATCAAGTCATCGCGGGTGGTGGCGAACAAACGGCCCTTGGGCGTGCCGCCGACCTGGTGCCCGGAGCGGCCGACCCGTTGCAGAAAACCGGCAATCGAGCGCGGCGAGGCGATCTGGCACACCAGGTCGACGTCGCCTATGTCGATCCCCAGTTCCAGCGAGGCCGTGGCGATCAGCACTTGCAGCTCGCCGCGCTTGAGCCGCTGTTCCGCGTCGAGGCGAAACTCCTTGGCCAGGCTGCCATGGTGCGCGGCGACGGCCTCCTTGCCGAGGCGTTCGCTCAAGTGCCGGCTCAGGCGCTCGGCCAGGCGTCGGGTGTTGACGAAAATCAGCGTGGTGCGGTGTTCGCGGGCAAGGGCGGCGAGGCGGTCGTAGACCCGTTCCCAGACATCGTTGGCCATCACTGCCGAGAGCGGCACTGGCGGCACTTCGATGTCCAGATCCCGTGGGCGGGCGTGGCCGATGTCGATGATTTCGCACTCGCGGTCACGGCCCACAAGGAAGCGCGAGACCGCTTCGATGGGTTTTTGCGTGGCAGACAGGCCTATCCGCATCAGCGGGACCGCGCACAGCGCCTGCAGTCGTTCGAGGCTCAAGGCCAGATGGCTGCCGCGTTTGCTGGCGGCGATGGCGTGGATTTCGTCGACGATCACCGTGCGCGTGGTGCCGAGCATCTGCCGGCCGGAATCGGAACCAAGCAGCACGTAGAGGGACTCCGGGGTGGTCACCAGAATGTGCGGTGCCGTTCGGCGCATGGCCGAGCGGTCTTTTTGCGGCGTATCGCCGGTGCGCACGGCGGTGTTGATCTGCAATTCGGGCAGACCCATGACGCGCAATTGCTCGGTGATGCCGGCCAGCGGGTTTTGCAGGTTGATCTGGATGTCGTTGGACAGGGCTTTGAGCGGTGAGACGTAGACCACCAGGGTTTCGTCGGGCAACCCGCCTTCATTTTCCAGGCCGCGATGGACCAGGTCGTCGATGACCGCGAGGAAGGCCGTGAGGGTTTTGCCGGACCCGGTGGGCGCGGCGATCAGGGTCGAGCGGTGCTGGCGGATCAACGGCCACGCCCGGGCCTGGGCGGCGGTGACCGTCGGGAAGGTATTGCTGAACCAGGCGCTGACGGCGGGGTGGAAGCCTGCCAGGGCCGCGTCCGTGGGGATGGGCAGATTCATTGGGTAATTTATGCGGGTGGGGGACTGAAGATGCAAGTACCGCTCAAGACCTTCATTGTTTCCAATGGCCTCATCGCGAGCAGGCTCGCTCCCACATTGGATTTGTGTGCGCCGCAGCCCCCTGTGGGAGCGAGCCTGCTCGCGATGGGGTCGGGACAGGCACCACAAATCCCGGGGATCTACACTTTACGGATGACGGTTGCGCACTAAACCCGCAAAATGCAACGATTCCGGCAACTATCAACGACATCGCCCACGGGCGCTGTCGATAAAGCCATCGTTCCAATCAGACTGGGCCTGCTGACTCTATGCGAATGCGCCTTATGTTACTGGGCGGCGGAAATGCCCTTGGGCAGGCGCTGATTCGCCTCGGTGCGGAGGAAGACATCGGTTTCCTCGCCCCCCGCCCACCGCAAGACGGCTGGGATGCCGCGAGCCTGACGCAACTGCTCGACGACACCCGCCCGGACGCGTTGATCAATCTCGCCTACTACTTCGACTGGTTTCAGGCGGAGACGGTTAGCGAACAGCGCCTGGCTGGGCAGGAGCGGGCGATCGAGCGTCTGGCCGAACTGTGCCAGCACCACAACATCGTGCTGCTGCAACCGTCGAGCTATCGCGTGTTCGATGGCTCCCGGGCGACCGCCTACAGCGAAAAAGACGAACCGGTGCCATTGGGCTTGCGCGGTCAGGCCTTGTGGCGGATCGAACAAAGCGTGCGCGCTACCTGCCCGCAACACGTGCTGTTGCGTTTCGGCTGGCTGCTCGATGACAGCCCCGACGGCACTCTCGGGCGCTTCCTCGGTCGCGCCGAACAGCCTGAAGAATTGCTGATGGCCGACGACCGCCGGGGCAACCCGACTCCGGTCGACGACGCGGCGCGGGTGATCATTTCGGTACTCAAGCAGCTCGATTGTGCAGCGCCGCTGTGGGGCACCTATCATTACGCCGGGCATGAGGCGACCACGCCGCTGGCGCTGGGGCAGGCGATCCTGACCGAAGCCCGCAGCCTGCATCCGCTGGCCATCGAAGCGCCGACCGCCCAGGCTCACGCCGCGCGCCCGGACGCCGCCGAAGAGCCGCAACACGCGGTGCTGGCCTGCAAGAAAATACTGCACACTTTCGGAATCAAGCCCCGCGCCTGGCGCGCGGCACTCCCGGGCTTACTGGATAGGTTCTATCGCCATGGCTGACGGCCCTGTTTTAATCACCGGCGGCGCCGGTTTCATCGGCTCGCACCTGACCGATGCCTTGCTTGCCAAAGGCCATTCGGTGCGAATTCTTGATGACTTGTCCACCGGCAAACGCAGCAACCTGCCGCTGGACAATCCCAAGGTCGAACTCGTTGTGGGTGACGTCGCCGATGCTGCGCTGGTGGCCCAGGCCATGCTCGGTTGCAGCGCCGTGGCGCATCTGGCCGCGGTGGCGTCAGTGCAGGCCTCGGTGGACGATCCGGTGAAGACTCACCGCAGCAATTTCATCGGCTCGCTGAATGTCTGCGAAGCCATGCGTCAGGCTGGCGTCAAGCGAGTGCTGTACGCCTCCAGCGCGGCGGTCTACGGCAACAATGGCGAAGGCGAGTCGATCGATGAAGACACGCCCAAGGCGCCATTGACACCGTATGCGTCGGACAAACTGGCCAGCGAGTATTACTTCGATTTCTACCGTCGCCAGCATGGTCTGGAGCCGGTGATTTTCCGCTTCTTCAACATTTTCGGCCCGCGTCAGGATCCATCCTCGCCGTATTCCGGCGTGATCAGTATTTTCAGCGAGCGCGCGCAGAAAGGCCTGCCGATCACCGTGTTTGGCGATGGCGAGCAGACACGCGATTTCGTCTACGTTGAAGATTTGGTGGATTTGTTGGTGCAAGCCATCGAGCAACCGCAGGTCGAAGTCGGCGCGGTCAATGTTGGCTGGAACCAGGCAACTTCTCTCAAGCAAATGCTTGAGGCGCTGGAGGTGGTGGTCGGTCAATTGCCCCCGGTGAGTTACGGCCCGGCACGTTCCGGTGACATCCGCCACTCGCGAGCGAACAATCGGCGGTTGCTGGAGCGGTTTACCTACCCTGAGCAGACGCCGATGAATGTTGGCTTGGCGCGGTTGTTGGGACGATAGATCGTTCCCATCACGGAGCGTGGGAACGATCATGAAAAAGGCGCCTTTCGAGGCGCCTTTTTTGTGTGTGTGGGTTTAGAACTTATAACCCAGGCCAACCATGTAAATGAACGGGTCGACGTCCACATCGACCTTGGCACGAGTACCCGGCGCCACGGCGTTGTTTTCCACGGTCGCCGTGGTGTCGATGTCGATGTAGCGCACCTGGGCGTTGAGCATGATGTTGTCGGTGATCATGTAGTCAGCACCAACCTGAAACGCCATGCCCCAAGAGTTATCCGCCTTGAAATTGCTGAAGCCGTTGGCTTGTGCTTCGCTGCCGACGTGCTCGTCGTAGATCCAGGTGTAGTTGATGCCGGCGCCGACATATGGCTGGAATACAGACTTCGCGTCCAGCGGGTAGTACACAACGCTCAGGGTTGGCGGCAGGTGTTTCAGGGTGCCGAGTTTGCCGTTGGCTGCGCCCAGGGCGGTGCCTTTGATCTTCACGTCATGCTCGAATGGCGAGGCGGCGAGCAGTTCGATCCCCCAGTGGCTGTCGATCATGTAAGCGAAGTTCAGACCCAGTTGCGTGTCGCTGCTCATGGTCGCCTTGCCACCCAGGTCGGCGCCGGCCAGAGGGCCTTGATCGACCTTGACGCTGGAGCTGTCTGCTTTCGGGTTGACGGTGATTGCACCGGCACGAACCAGGATGTCACCGGCTTCGTGGGCGTAAGCGAGCGGGGCTGCGAGCGCGACGGCAAACAGCGAAGCGCTGAGCAAGGACTTGTGCATAGGAGCTCCAAAGGACGTTAAAAATATTCGATGTCCAATGGTACGGAGGCGTCTGATACGGTCTTTTGACTCAGCTCAATGAAACAGTGATGGCCTTGTTTTTGTGGTGCGGCAGATGGCCTCATCGCGAGCAGGCTCGCTCCCACAGAGATTTGGTGATCCCCTGTGGTAGCAAGCCTGCTCGCGATAGCTATCGATCAAGCAATACAGAATCGCCGGATTCACTCCGGCAATTCATACACGTAAATCTTGTCCGCCTCCATCTGATACCCCGCGTCCGCCAACTCGCTGGTTGACGCTTTGACCTGCAACGCGCCCTCGATCCAGTACGGCTGATACAGCTCATCCAGCTTCACGCCCACTTCGCTTTTCACGTGCACGATCTGGTTCGACGGCGGTGGCGGCACATGGATGCAGGCGCCGAAATACGGCACCAGCAAAAACTCCGTGGTGCGACCCTCCTCGCTCACTTCCAGCGGCACGATGTAACCCGGCAAGCGAATGTTCTGCCCGTCGAGGTTTTTCACCACAGGTGCATTGGGCATGTCTTGTCTGGCGGCGGGCGCCGATTCCAGCGCGCTGCTCATCTGCGACAGGTCGTGCAGCGGTGTCATGTTCGGCACTTCCGGTGCGGCGTCCGGCGGGATCATTTCCGACCAGGTCAGCTCTTTCGGCTCGGCCGCCCACAGCGGCAGGGCGACCAGCATCAACAGCGCAAGCAGAGCGCGGGGCATCATTAACGTCCTCATAGTCGGATCGACAGGCCATCGGCCAGGGATTGGCGATACGCGCGCCACGCCGGCACGCTGCCCATCAGCAACGCGGCGATCAGGATGCCACCGAGCAGCGTCCATTCATACTCGCTGGGCCAGGCGAGTGGCAGGTACAAACCGTAATTGGCTTGCACATAGCCTTGGGCGAGGGCGATGCCCACATACAAAAGACCCAGCCCGGCCATTACGCCGGCCAGCGCCAAGGCAAACGCCTCCAGCACCAGCAACGTCGCAATGTGCCAGGGCCGGGCGCCGACCGAGCGCAGAATCGCCATCTCGCGCCGTCGTTCGTTGAGGCTGGTGAGAATCGCTGTGAGCATGCCGATCAAACCGGTCAGCACCACAAACAGCGACACCACGAACAAGGCTTTTTCCGCCGTACTCATCAAACTCCACAGCTCTTGCAGCGCCACACCGGGCAGGATCGCCAACATCGGCTCGCCACGGAATTCGTTGATCTCGCGCTGCACGGCGAACGTCGAAATCTTGCTGTTGAGGCCGAGCATGAAGGCGGTGATCGCTTGTGGCGTCAGGTCCATGTTGCGTGCCTGATCGGCGCTGATCCGGCCTTTGCCCTGGGCCGGCACGCCGTTGTGCCAGTCGACGTGAATCGCTTCCATGCCGCCGAGGCTGATGTGCAGCGTGCGGTCCACCGGGGTGCCGGTGCGTTTGAGAATGCCGACTACGGTGAACGGTTTGTCGTCGTGCTTGACCAGGCTGATCACTGCCACGCCGTGGGCCAGAACCAGTTTGTCGCCGAGTTTGTAATGCAGCGCATCGGCCACTTCGGCGCCGAGCACCACTTCGAACGGATCGCTGGCGAAGGCGCGGCCATCGGCCACTTCGAGGTGCTGTTGATGGCCGTATTGGTAGTGCTCGAAGTACGCCTCGGTGGTGCCCATCACGCGATAACCGCGATGGGAATCGCCGAGGGACATCGGGATCGCCCACTTCACTTTCGGGTTGTTGGCGAAGTGTTCGAAGCTGTCCCAACGAATGTTGTTGGTGGCGTTGCCGATGCGGAACACCGAGTACAGCAACAGGTTCACCGAACCGGAACGCGCGCCGACGATCAGGTCGGTGCCGCTGATGGTGCTGGCGAAACTGGCCTTGGCTTCGGTGCGCACCCGTTCCACGGCCAACAGCAGGCAGACCGACAGGGCAATGGCGAACGCGGTGAGGATCGCGGTAAAGCGGCGGTTAGCCAGGCTGGCCAGGGCTAGACGAAACAAATACATCTCAGACCTCGAACGGGGTGGCGGCGCGATTGAGTTCGGCCAGCGACAGATGGCGATCGAACAGCGGCGCGAGGCTTTGATCGTGGCTGACAAACAACAGGCTCGAGCCGGCTTCACGGCATTCGGCGAACAGCAGGCGAATGAAGTTTTCGCGAGCGTCGTAATCCAGGGCCGAGGTCGGTTCGTCGGCGATCACCAGCTCCGGCTGACCAATCAACGCGCGCGCGGCAGCGACCCGTTGCTGCTGGCCGATGGACAGCGAATCGGCGCGGCGGCTGAGGAGGCTTTCATCCTTCAGGCCCAAGTGAGCCAGCAAAGTGGCGGCGGCCTGGTCGACGCTGCCGTGGCGCTGTTTCGCCCGCTCGGCGCGCAGTTTGGAAAAGTGGCAGGGCAACTCGACGTTCTCGCGCACCGAGAGAAACGGCAGCAGGTTGAACTGCTGGAAGATATAGCCGGTGTGATCGACGCGAAAGCGGTCACGCGCGCCGGCGCCGAGTTCGGTCAGCTCCTGGCCCAGCAGGCGGATGCTGCCGCGATCGGGTTTCTGAACGCCCCCAAGCAGGCCAAGCAGGGTGGTCTTGCCACTACCGCTGGGGCCTTTGAGGAACAGGGTTTCGCCGGGCTCCAGGCGAAACGCCGGGATGTCCAGCAGCGGCGGGTGACCGGGCCAGCTGAAGCCCAGGTCGGACAGTTCGATGAGTGCTTGGGTCATAGCGCCGATTTCATGGGTTTTGGGTACTTGTCTCAATGTCACATCCAACACCGATCCCTGTAGGCGCGAGGCTTGCCCGCGAAGAGGCCATCTCATTCAACAGAGATGTTGACTATTAGGATGCCTTCGCGGGCAAGCCTCGCTCCTACAGGGGCGGTGGTGAATTCAGAACTTGAGAGCGGCAGCCTTGGCCGTCACTTCAACCCCTTGCTGCCCGCTCGGGCTGATCAGCTGTACCTGAATCTTCTGAGTGGCTGGGAAAGTGTTGAAGATACTGGCCAGGTCCAGGGTTTTCAGCGCGCCCGGGGCTGAGCAGGTGAATTGGTAATGGGCGTGGATTTCGCTGTGGTCGTGATGATGTTCGTCTTTGGCATCGTGATCGTCATCAGCATCCGGCTTGTCACCGAACAACGGGCTTTCCAGTTCCTGGGTCGCCACTACGCAACCGGCGGCTTTCGGCAGGTTGAACAGTGCCAACGGTTTCTCAAGCTGCGCATGAGCGGCGGCCACTTTGGCCTTGTCGGCGTCAGTGGTGGCAGCGTGTTCGAAGCCCACCAGGTTCATCGCCGGGCTTTCCAGCTCCAGCTCCAGGGTCTGACCGTCCAGCGCTGCATTCAGGCGAGCGACGCCATGTTCGTGGGCGCTGAGGCTGCCGTGTTCATGGTCATGATCATGTTCTTCAGCCGCGTGGGCGACGGTCAGTGGCAACAGGGCGAACGGCAGAGCGAGCAGCAGACGGCGCATGGCGGGTCTCCGAAAGTAAAATGAAGAGTTTGTTATGTAATCTTATAACGAAAGTGCGGGGAGTTTGACCGTCTGCTTGGCGTTGCGCAAGTCACATGGGAGCATGCTCGTCAGAAATGTGCAGGAGCAGACTTATGTTGCGTATACGCGGAAGCATCGGCGACTGGCCGGTGGATTTGACGCTGGAGATGGACGACGGCGATTGGGCGCGGCTTGGTGCGCAGTTGCAGGTGGTCAAGCCTGAGGCCAGTGACGCCCCGGCCAAGCCGGTGAATCAGGATGATGCGCTGTGGCAAATCGCCAAGGATTTGCTGCGCAAGGCCGGGCAATTGAGCGGGCCGGATCTGTTGGATCAGTTGGAAGGACTGACCGGCAGCGCGGCGTCGGGCAAGCGCTTGCTGGTGCGTTTGCGTCATTGCACGGATGTGAAGGTGTCGAGCGGCGGGGATACGCCGCTCTATAGCTGGATCAACGCAGGTTAATAAAGCGCAGCAAACAACTTGCGGCGGTAGGTGGTCACCAACGGGTGATCATTGCCCAGCAATTCGAACACCTGCAGCAAGGTCTTGTGCGGCAAGCCTTCGCTGTAGCTGCGATTGCGGACGAACAGCTTCAGCAGCGCATCCAGCGCGGCGTCGTACTGCTGGCGGGCCAGTTGCTGGATTGCCAGTTGATACACCGCTTCATCGTCCTGCGGGTTTTTCGCCAGGCGCGCTTTCAGGTCTGCGGCATCCGGCAAATCCTTGGCTTGGCCAAGGAACTGGATTTGCGCCTTGGCGCCGGCCAGTGCCGCTTTGTGCTCGTCGCTTTTCACTGCGTCGAGCACGGTTTGCGCTTCGCCCAGTTCGCCCCGTTCCGTCAGGCAACGGGCATAGAGGATCAAGGCGGCAGCGTTGGTGTTGTCTTCGCCCAGCAGCACTTTGAGCGCGGCTTCGGCATCGGCGAAACGGCTGTCGTCGAACAGGGCCTGGGCGTGTTCGAATGGATCGGCCGCTGCGGGTGGCGGCATTTGCACATGAGGCTCAAGCATCGCCCGCACGGCGGACTCAGGCTGCGCACCGGCAAAACCGTCCACTGGCTGACCGTCCTTGAACAACACCACGGTCGGCAGGCTGCGAATGCCGAAGCGGGCGACGATGTCCTGTTCGAGATCGCAGTTGACCTTGGCCAGCAGCAATTCGCCCTGGTAGCTCTCGGCGATGGTTTGCAGCAGCGGCATCAGCGATTTGCACGGCGCACACCATTCGGCCCAGAAATCCACCAGCACCGGTTTGTGGAAAGAGTTCTCGATCACCGACTGGTCGAAATCGGCGGTCGTGGCGTCGAAGATGTACGGCGTTTCCTGACTCATGGGGGATCTCGTAAAAGCGTGAATGGGGCAACTATAAGGCTTGGCAGGGTATCGCTGAAAGTGTGGGCGGTCTGACAGGGCGCTTTCGCGGGCAAGTCGGATCGTCGCACCGCTCGTTCCTGCAGGCCCACGCCGATTTGAAGACCGACGCCGAACCTGTAGGAGCGAAGCTTGCTCGCGAAGCTTTTAGCCGCGCCGCGCGTGGTACAGGCTCACATGCCGAAACTCTTCAGGCTCGGCCAGATCCGGCAGGGTCATCGCTTCCAGCATTTCGATACGTTGATAGAGCGGATGCCTGAAATCCCTTACCCGCGAATCCGCCACCAACGCTTCCTGGCCCCGGCTCAAAAACTCATCAAGCAACGGCAGGTTCGCCCGGTCATACAAAACGTCGGCCACCAGAATCAGATCAAACCGATCCGCTTCGGCGAAAAAATCCGTCGAGTAGTTGAGGTGTACGCCATTGAGTTCGGCATTCGCCTGACACGCGGCAATCGCCAGCGGGTCGAGGTCACAGGCCACCACTTCCAGCGCGCCGGCCTTTACTGCCGCAATCCCCGCCACCCCGGAGCCAGCACCGAAATCCAGCACCCGCTTGCCTTCGACCCATTCAGGGAATGCGGCGAGATAGCGGGCAACCGCCAGGCCGCTGGCCCAGCAGAAACTCCAGTAGGGCGGTTCATGCAGAATCCGCCGGGTTTCTTCCGGGCTGAACGCGCGGTCCATGTTATCGCCGTCGATCAGCCAGAGTTTCAGCTCGGTATCGGGCAACGCAACAGGCACAAGCTGCGCATCACCGAGCAATTCACCCAACGCCCGTTGCAGGTCGAGCGGTGCAATCATGGGGCTTTGACGAATTGCAGCTGACCCAAGGCCTGTGTCGTCGGCTGGGTAATGACCTGCGAAGGCAGGTGCAAAATCAACTGGCCGGACTGGCTGGCGCGACCGCGCAATTCAACGCGAACGCCGGCAGGGAACGATTCCGGGTTGAAGCGCAGGTGAAACGGCAGAAGCTGATTGGTGCCGATCAGACTCGAACTGGCGAGCAATTGTTGCGGGCGGTCCTGGGCATCGATCACCAGCAGCGCCAGTTCAACTTCGGCGCCGGCCGGTATGCCTTGCAGGGTGCCGCTCAGTTCACGCTGATAGGCGGGCAACGGGCCGAGGTTGGCGGACTCCTTGGCTTTTTTCTGCGCGGCCTGTGGGGCGGGCCCTGGTGTTGGCGGCTGGGGCTTGGGCGCATCGCTGCTGCAGGCCACCAGCAGGCTGAAAACACTGAGCAATACGAGTGGTCTTAGGGACATTTGCGGCTCCAGCAAGGTGAAATCCATGGATCAAGCTCTATAGGCAGTCTGTATACCGTAAACCCTATGTCTTGTCTTGCCACGGGGATGCGCTACCATGGCCCTCCCTTTTTTTGTTGCCTGCCACCATGCACTGTCCCTTCTGCGGTGCCAACGACACCAAGGTCATCGACTCGCGTCTGGTCGCCGAGGGCGAACAGGTGCGCCGCCGGCGTGAATGCCTGGCCTGCGGCGAGCGTTTCACGACGTTCGAGACCGCCGAACTGGTGTTGCCGCGCCTGATCAAAACCGACGGTAGCCGTCAGCCCTTCGATGAAGAAAAACTTCGCGCGGGCATGCAGCGTGCGCTGGAGAAGCGCCCGGTGAGTGTCGAGCGCCTCGAATCGTCGCTGGTGCATATCAAACACAAACTGCGCGCCACCGGCGAGCGCGAGGTCAAATCCCTCGTGGTCGGTGAACTGGTGATGGCCGAGCTGCAAAAGCTCGACGAAGTCGCCTACATTCGTTTCGCCTCCGTGTATCGGCGCTTCCAGGACCTCAACGAGTTCCGGGAAGAGATCGATCGCCTGGCCCGTGAGCCGGTGAAAGAATGACCACGTCCCCCGAACAAGCCATCCTCGACGCCCATTACATGGCCCGCGCCCTGGAACTGGCGCGCAAAGGCCATTACACGACACACCCCAACCCTCGCGTTGGTTGCGTGATCGTGCGTGACGGGCAGATTGTCGGCGAAGGCTGGCATGTGCGCACTGGCGAGCCCCACGCTGAAGTCCACGCCCTGCGTGCCGCAGGCGACAAGGCCCGAGGTGCCACCGCTTACGTGACCCTCGAACCGTGCAGCCACCACGGCCATACGCCGCCTTGCGCCGATGCGCTGGTGAATGCCGGCCTTGCGCGGGTCGTCGCAGCGATGCAGGACCCGAACCCGTCGGTGGCCGGTCGCGGCCTGCAGCGCCTGGCCCAGGCCGGCATCGCCATCGAAAGTGGCGTGCTGGAAGGCGAGGCGCGCAAGCTTAATCAAGGCTTCCTCAAACGCATGGAACACGGCTTGCCGTTCGTGCGGGTCAAGTTGGCCATGAGCCTGGACGGTCGCACGGCAATGGAAAGCGGCGAGAGCCAATGGATCACCGGCCCGGCCGCACGTTCGGCGGTGCAACGCCTGCGGGCGCAGGCCAGCGTGGTGCTGACCGGCGCCGACACGGTGCTGGCGGACAACGCCCGCTTGACCGTGCGTGCCGATGAGCTGGGCCTGGACGCCGAACAAACGGCCCAGGCCATGAGCCGTCCGCCGCTGCGCGTGCTGATCGACGGCCGTCTGCGAGTGCCGCTGGATGCACCGTTTTTCAAGGCCGGGCCGGCATTGGTCGCCACCTGTATGGCGATTGAAGAGCAGTACGCGAACGGCCCGGAATGCCTGATCGTGGCGGGCGACGATGGTTTGGTCGACCTGCGAAAGTTGCTGGTCGAACTCGCTGCACGCGGGGTCAACGAAGTGTTGGTTGAGGCAGGCCCGCGTCTGGCCGGGGCTTTTGCCCAGCAAGGTCTGGTGGACGAATTCCAGATTTTCATCGCCGGCAAGTTCCTCGGCTCCTCGGCTCGGCCGCTGCTGGACTGGCCGATCGCGCAAATGAAGGATGCGCCTGAGCTCAAAATCACCGAAATTCGCGCGGTTGGCGATGACTGGCGAGTCATCGCCATTCCTGCGCCAGCGGCGAGCGTATAATTCCCGGCCTGCGCCACGCGACGGCCCTGTTCTCGAGGAGAACTCCATGTTTACCGGCATCATCGAATCCATCGGCAGTATTCGTGCATTGACCCCAAAAGGCGGTGATGTGCGGGTCCACGTAGAAACCGGCAAGCTCGATTTGAGCGACGTCAAACTGGGCGACAGCATCGCGGTCAACGGCGTGTGCCTGACGGCGGTTGAGCTGCCGGGTAACGGCTTTGCGGCGGACGTCAGTCGCGAAACCCTCGACTGCACCGCCATGAACGACCTGAAAAGCGGCAGCCCGGTGAACCTGGAAAAGGCCCTGACCCCGACCACTCGCCTCGGCGGGCACTTGGTCAGCGGACACGTCGATGGCGTGGGTGAAGTGGTTTCCCGTACCGAGAATGCGCGCGCCGTGGAATTCCGCATCCGTGCGCCGAAGGACCTGGCCAAGTACATTGCCCATAAAGGTTCGATCACCGTCGACGGCACCAGCCTGACCGTGAACGCGGTCGATGGCGCCGAGTTCATGCTGACTATCATTCCGCACACCCTGAGCGAAACCATCATGGCGTCATACCAGCCAGGTCGCCGGGTAAACCTTGAAGTTGACTTGCTGGCACGTTATCTGGAGCGCCTGTTGCTGGGCGACAAGGCCGCAGAGCCAACCTCCGGAAACATCACCGAAAGCTTTCTGGCCGCCAACGGCTACCTCAAATCCTGACTCAAGGGGGTGCCTTGTGGCGCTCAATAGCATCGAAGAACTGGTTGAAGACATCCGCCAAGGCAAGATGGTCATCCTCATGGATGACGAAGACCGCGAGAACGAAGGCGACCTGATCATGGCCGCCGAGTGCTGCAAGGCCGAACACATCAACTTCATGGCCAAGCACGCCCGTGGCCTGATCTGCATGCCGATGAGCCGCGAGCGTTGCGAGCTGCTCAAGCTGCCCTTGATGGCGCCGCGCAACGGTTCCGGCTTCGGCACCAAGTTCACCGTGTCCATCGAAGCGGCCGAAGGCGTGACCACCGGTATTTCCGCTGCCGACCGCGCACGCACCGTGCAAGCGGCTGCGGCGAAAGACGCCAAGGCTGAAGACATCGTCAGCCCCGGCCACATTTTCCCGCTGATGGCCCAGGCCGGCGGTACCCTGGCCCGCGCTGGCCACACCGAAGCGGCGTGCGACCTGGCGCGCATGGCCGGTTTCGAGCCAAGCGGCGTGATCTGCGAAGTGATGAACGACGACGGCACCATGTCCCGTCGCACCGAGCTCGAAGCCTTCGCGGCCGAACACAACATCAAGATCGGCACCATTGCCGACCTGATTCACTACCGGATGATCCACGAACGTACCGTTCAGCGGATTGCCGAGCAGCCTTTGGACAGCGAACTGGGCCAGTTCAACCTGGTGACCTATCGTGATTCCGTGGAAGGTGACGTGCACATGGCCCTGACCCTGGGCACCGTGTGCGCCGAAGAACCGACCTTGGTTCGCGTGCACAACATGGACCCGCTGCGCGACCTGTTGATGGTCAAGCAACCGGGCCGCTGGAGCCTGCGCGCCGCCATGGCCGCGGTGGCCGAGGCCGGCAGCGGCGTGGTGCTGTTGCTCGGTCACCCGCTCGATGGTGACGTATTGCTGGCGCACATCCGTGAAACTGCGGATCAGGCCATCGTGAAAAAACCGACCACCTACAGCATCGTCGGTGCCGGTTCGCAGATCCTCCGGGACCTGGGCGTGCGCAAAATGCGCTTGATGTCTGCGCCAATGAAATTTAATGCGATATCCGGTTTCGATCTGGAAGTTGTAGAATACGTGCCCTCCGAATAATGACCGGTTGTTTCCAGTCCTTGATTCGCGGCTAACACATCACCGAGGGATGCGTAGAAAACGCGTCCCGGCTCTTTAAGAGATCTAACGAATGACCCTGAAGACCATCGAAGGTACCTTCATCGCCCCTAAAGGCCGCTACGCTCTGGTAGTGGGCCGCTTCAACAGCTTCGTCGTTGAAAGCCTGGTCAGCGGTGCAGTTGATGCCCTGGTTCGCCACGGCGTGAGCGAAAGCGACATCACCATCATCCGCGCGCCTGGCGCCTTCGAAATCCCGCTGGTTGCGCAGAAAGTCGCTCAGAAGGGCGAGTACGCGGCAATCATCGCCCTGGGCGCGGTCATTCGTGGCGGTACTCCGCACTTCGAATACGTGGCTGGCGAATGCACCAAGGGCCTGGCCCAGGTGTCCATGGAGTTCGGCGTTCCGGTCGCATTTGGCGTGCTGACCGTTGATTCCATCGAGCAAGCCATCGAACGTTCCGGCACCAAGGCCGGTAACAAAGGCGCCGAAGCTGCCCTGTCCGCTCTGGAAATGGTCAGCCTGCTGGCGCAGTTGGAGGCCAAGTGATTAGCGACGACAGCGATCAGTTCAACCCGCGCGATCCAAAGCCTGCGGATGCCGGCAAGCCATCGAAAAGCGTCAAGCGTCGCGAAGCCCGTCAGCTCGCGACCCAAGCGCTGTACCAATGGCACATGGCCAAGCAGTCGCTGAACGAGATCGAAGCGCAGTTTCGGGTCGATAACGATTTCAGCGATGTCGATGCCGCATACTTCCACGACATCCTGCACGGCGTTCCGGCCAACAAGCCTGAAATCGACGCTGCACTGACGCCGTGCCTGGACATCACCATCGAAGAGCTGGACCCGGTTGAACTGGCTGTTCTGCGCCTGTCGACCTGGGAACTGCTCAAGCGCGTCGACGTGCCGTACCGCGTTGTGATCAACGAAGGTATCGAGCTGGCGAAAGTCTTCGGTTCCACCGATGGCCACAAATTCGTCAACGGCGTACTCGACAAGCTGGCCCCGCGTCTGCGTGAAGCTGAAGTGAAGGCGTTCAAGCGCTAATCGGCGCTTGATAGCTGCCACATGGGCGAGTTTGAGCTGATCCGCAATTTCTTCGCCGCCGCGCCTTGTGCGCAAGGCGGCGAAGGCGTTGCCCTCGGGATCGGTGATGACTGCGCCTTGCTCGCTTTTCCCCCCGGGGAGCAGTTGGCCATTTCCACCGACACGCTGGTTACCGGCGTGCATTTCGCAGAGCCTTGCGACCCTTTTCTGCTCGGTCAGCGTTCGCTGGCTGTGGCCGTCAGTGATCTGGCCGCCATGGGCGCCACCCCCGTTGCCTTTACCCTTGCCCTGACCTTGCCGACGGTGACCGCCGATTGGCTGGACGCCTACGCCCGTGGTTTGAACGTCATGGCGCAGCACTGTGGCGTGGCGCTGGTGGGCGGTGATACCACGCGCGGGCCGCTGAGCCTGACCATGACCGTGTTTGGTCGTGTGCCGGCCGGCAAGGCGTTGACCCGCAGCGGTGCGCAGCCCGGCGATTTGCTCTGCGTGGGCGGTGAGTTGGGCAATGCAGCGGGTGCCTTGCCGCTGGTGCTGGGGCAGCGGACGGCTGACGCCGCCATCGCTGATCCATTGCTGGCCCATTACTGGTCGCCGCGGCCGCAGCTGGCGTTGGGCCAGGCACTACGCGGCAAAGCCACGTCGGCGCTGGATATCTCCGACGGCCTGCTCGCTGACTGCGGGCATATTGCCCTGGCGTCGAAGGTCGGCATTCAAGTTGAACGGGACCGATTGCCGCTGTCGAACGCTTTAGTGGCCTTCCTCGGCCAATCGGGCGCCCAAGCGGCAGCGTTGAGCGGCGGGGACGATTACGTGCTGGCCTTCACCCTACCGTCCGTCGAGTTGCCCGCGTTGCTGGCCGCCGGCTGGCCGATCCATGTGATCGGCAGGGTAGAGGCCGGGCAGGGCGTGGTACTGCTGGACGCCGATGGACAGGACATCACCCCGCAAACCCGGGGCTATCAACATTTTCGGGAGACACCGTGACAGATCATCCCAAACAGGTCCCGGCGGAATTCGTACCGCCTTCGGTCTGGCGCAATCCCTGGCATTTCCTGGCGTTCGGCTTCGGCTCGGGCACCTTGCCAAAGGCACCGGGCACCTGGGGTTCGTTAGTTGCGCTACCCTTTATCCCGTTGTGGCAGATGCTGCCCGACTGGGGTTACTGGCTGATGCTCGGCATCACCATGCTGTTCGGCTTCTGGCTGTGCGGCAAGGTCGCCGACGATTTGCGGGTACACGATCACGAAGGCATCGTCTGGGACGAAATGGTCGGGATGTGGATCACCCTGTGGCTGGTACCGGAAGGCTGGTACTGGTTGCTGGCGGGGTTCCTGGTGTTCCGCTTCTTCGACATTCTCAAGCCCTGGCCGATTCACTGGATCGACCGGCATGTGCACGGTGGCGTCGGGATCATGCTCGATGACGTATTGGCAGGCGTGTTTGCGTGGTTGGCCATGCAAGGGCTGGTGTGGATTTTCGCCTGACGGGCGAGACAGGGGACTAGGGATGGCTCGGCGCTGGTGGGTTGTGATGGTGTTCGCCATGTTTTGCTCGATCGTCCGAGCGGGCGATGCCACGACGACGCCGTCCGTGATTCATCTGGCCAGCGAAGACTGGGAAGACTACACCGCCGCTGACGGTCATGGCCTGGGTTGGGACGTGCTGCGGGAAGTGTTCGAGCCGGCCGGTGTCAAACTGGACATCCGCACCGAGCCTTACACCCGCTCCGTAGGCCTGGCCCAACTCCGCGAAGTGGATGCCTGTGTCGGCTCCTACCGCGACGAAAACAGCGATCTGCTTTATCCGCGCTGGAACTTCGATACCGATCACATCTACGCCCTGGGCCTGGCGAGCAATCCGGCACCGACCCTGGAGACGCTGGGCAACTATCGACTGGCCTGGGTCCGCGGCTACGACTACCAGGATTACCTGCCCAACGTGCAGCGCTATAACGAAGTCATCCGGCGCACCGGGATTCTGTCGATGCTGACCCACAACCGCGCCGACTACTACATCGATGCGCTGACCGAAGTCGACTATGTCCTCAAGTGGGCCAAGGATCCTTCGCAGTTTCGTCGCACCCACATCGCGGAATTGCCGCTGTACCTGTGCTTCGCCGATACGCCCAAAGCTCGGACGTTGATGGCGCTGTTCGATGAGCGCATGGAGTTGCTGGTGAAAAGCGGCCGGTTGAAACCGATCTTCGAACGCTGGAAACAACCCTATCCGTTCGATTCGAAATGAACACAAGTCCCTGTGGCACTGATGATTTCCTGTGGGCGTGAGCCTGCTCGCGATGGCGACTATCTGTTAAAGATCGGTGTTCCGACACACTGCTATCGCGAGCAGACTCACTCCCACAGGGTGCTTGGGCGGACCTGAGATCTAACTTTTTGATCGTTATGCCCCATAATTCAGCCTAAGCGTCTGTAGGAACCTGCTGTTACAATGCCGCCTCTGCGAAACTCCAGTACTCATTGATCAGGAGCACACCGGTGCCTGTCGTTTTTGTCGCCGCTTCCAAGCTGCCAACGCCTTTTGCGCAATTCACCATGCACGGCTTTCTCGATGAAGAGAACGGACGCGAGCACGTGGTGCTGAGCCTGGGTGAGTTCGCCGACGGTGCCCCGGTACTGGGTCGGTTGCACTCCGAATGCCTGACCGGCGACGCCTTGTTCAGCCAGCGTTGCGACTGCGGCTCGCAGCTTGAGGCCGCCTTGCAGGCCATCGCCCGTGAAGGTCGTGGCGTGTTGCTTTACCTGCGCCAGGAAGGCCGTGGCATCGGCTTGCTGAACAAGATCCGCGCCTATGAGTTGCAGGATGGCGGTGCCGACACCGTTGAAGCCAACGAGCGTCTGGGCTTCGCCGCCGACCAGCGTGACTACGCCATGTGCCTGCCGATGCTGGAACACCTGGGCGTGAAATCCCTGCGCTTGATGACCAACAATCCGCGCAAGGTCAAAGCCTTGACCGACATGGGCATCGTGGTCGCCGAGCGTGTGCCGCTGCACACCGGTCACAACCCGCACAACAAACTCTACCTGGCCACCAAGGCCAGCAAGCTCGACCACATGATGGGCAACGAGCATCAGGGCGAGGCAGACCGGGCGTGACGCGCGGTCAAGTACGGCGGCGATTGTCCTTCAACTGGTGGCAATACCTGGCTCTGGCCCTGCTGCCCCTGTTCGTGATCAATGGTGTGTTCGGCCAGGGCGAGGCGCTCCTGCCGGTGCTGGCGATGCCGTTTTTCATCGCTGGTGTCGCCTCGATGTTTGTCAGCCTGAAGTTTTTTGGTGGCTACAAGCACGCATTGATCGCCACCCAGAAAGCCCTCGACACCCCGGAAGAACCCGCCGCCTGGATTACCCTGGCCGCCAAGCGCCGCACGGCGTTGCTGGTTGCGAGCCTGCCGGCCTGGATCGGCGCGTTGGCGGTGTTCGTCGGCCTTGAAGCGGTGCCGTTGGTGCTGCTGGCGCTGTCGACCACCGTGCTGTTCTACCTCTACCGTATCCCGCGTCAACTCGGCTGATGTATCGCTTCTGGCTGGCGCTGATGCTGCTGGCCGGCAGCGGCATGGCCTGCGCTGTTGAGCGCGTTGTCAGCCTCGCGCCGTCTCTGTCTGAAATCGTTGTCGAACTGGGCTCCGCGGACCTTCTGGTCGGCGTGCTGGATGCCGGTGAACGTCCTGCCGAACTCAACGGGCTTCCATCGGTTGGCCGCTATGGCCAGTTGGATATGGAGCAGTTGCTCAGCCTGAAACCCGATTTACTTCTGCTCTGGCCCGGCAGCGTTGGCCCGGCCCAGCGTGAACAACTCAAGCGCCTGAACATCCCTACGTATGTCGCCGAACCCCACAACCTCGAACAACTGACTGCGCAGATCGAAGCGATTGCCACGCAACTCGGTCGGCCTGAGCGTGGCGTTTCATTGGCCGCGCAATTACGCCAGCGCCTGGATCTGCTGCGCCAGCGATATCGCCGGGATCAACCGTTGCGGGTGTTTTATCAGGTGTGGGATCGGCCGCTGTACACCGTTGGCGGCGGGCAGATCATCAGTGATGCGCTGGAGGTGTGCGGGGCGCGCAATGTATTCGCCGACCTGACATTGCCGGCGCCGCAGGTCAGCGTCGAGGCGGTGTTGCAGCGTAATCCCGACGTGATTCTGGCCAGTGATCAGGCGCAGCTGGAGGCGTGGAAAGCCTGGCCGCAGGTGGCGGCGGTGGCGCAGGGGCGGTTGCTGTTGGTGACGGACAAGGGGCTGGAGCGGCCGAGTGGGCAGATGATCGAGGCGACGTCCAAACTTTGCCAGGTCATCGCGCCCGACCGCTAAGACCAAGGTGCGTCCTTCGCGGGCAAGCCTCGCTCCTACAGGTCCGGGGTGATCCTTGTAGGAGCGAGGCTTGCCCGCGAAGAGGCCCGCCCGAACACCGCACATTCAGAGTCCAGGCGTCCAGGTCACCCCAAACATCCACGCCCGACCTTCCTCGCGATACCCATACTGACTGCCATCATGGGTGTACAGCGCCCGGCTATAGCCCTTGTCCAGCAGGTTATCGACTTTCAGCTCAAGCTTGACCTCGCGATTCAATTCCCAGCTGCTGCGCAACCCCAGCAGGGCATAGCCACCCAACGGCTGTTGATTGTTCAAGTCGTCATAGCTGCTGCTCACCGCTTGCCAGCTGGCGCCGAGGCCGAACCGGTCGAACTGACGATCCAGGTCCAGGCTCAAGGTGCGCCGCGCACGACGGGCCAGGGTATGGCCGCTGTCGCGATCCCTTGGGTCGATGATCGCCACGCCGAGGTTGCTCTGCCAGCCGAACAGTTCTTGTTTCAGAGCCGCTTCGAACCCGTTGATCCGAGCCGAAGCCACGTTCTGTGGCCGTGAGTTGCTGCCAAAAATAATCGCGTCTTCAAGGTCCGTGCGATAAAGCGAAGTTTCGAGACGACTGGTCTCGGTCAACTGACTGCGCCATTGCAGCTCGTAGCTTTTCGAGGTTTCAGGCTTGAGGTCCGGGTTGCTGAAGTCCGGGTAGTACAAGTCATTGAAGGTCGGTGCGCGGAAACCTTCGCTGTAGGTCAGCAATACGTCGTTGTCCGGGTTCAGCGGCAGGGTGAAGGTGCCGCTCCAGCTGTTCTGGCCGCCAAACTGCTGGTTCTGGTCCCGGCGCAGACCCAGTTCCGTGGAGAAACTGTCCGCCTGGTAGCGATGCTGGATAAACGCTGCGCGGTTCCAACGGCTGTCCTCGTCGAACGGGGTGCTGCTGTTGATCCGGTCTTCGTACCAGTCGCCGCCGAGAATCAGGCTGTTGCGCTCATTGAGCGTCAGGTCGTTCTGCCAGTTCACCGAATCACGGTACGTGTTGAACACGCTGCGTTCATCGCTGAGTTTGTCGAGGGTCTTCTCGCGGTTTTCGCTGTGACCGAATTCGACGCGGGTTTTCCAGATGTCGTTGACCCTGGCATCGACATAACTGCTGATACTGCTCACGGCAAAGTCGCTGTAAGGCTGCTGCTGGAGCGATTCGAAGGTCGTCGTGTCAAAGCGCCCGAATGGATTGTCGAACTCGCTTTTGCCGCGGTTATCCAGCAGGTTGGCGCCGATTTCGATGTCGTCGGTGAGGGCATGGCTCAGGCTCAGACTGACCGATTTGTTGCGGTATTCGTCATGATCGCCGTCGCTGGGATAGGACTCGTGGGTGCGGTTGATCCCGGTGGTTTCATCGAGGCTGGCGCCGAGGTTGAAGCGGGTTTTCTCATCGCCACCGGATAATCCGAGGCTGCGCTCCCAGGTCTGATGGCTGCCAAACCCCACGTGCATACGTGGTTGCAAGCCTTTTTCGCCACCACGCCGAGTGAAAATCTGGATCACGCCGCCAATCGCATCACTGCCATAAATCACCGAACGGGAGCCGCGCAGCACTTCCACGCGCTCGACCTGGTCGATGTTGATGTGTTGCAGGTTGCTGTCGCCGGAGGTTGAGTTGCCGATGCGTTGGCCGTCCACCAGCACCAGGCTCTGCGCTGACTGGGTGCCGCGAATGTAGATCCCCGGCAGACTGCCGCGCCCGCCGGTTTGCACGACTTGCACGCCGGGTACACGACTCAGCAAGTCCGTGACGCTGCCCGGTTGCAGGCGGTCGATGTCGTCGCGGGTGAAAACGGTGTTGGCGGCGCTGCTGTCGTTACGCGCTTCGACCTGACGGTTGGCGCTGATCAGCACTTCGGGGAGTTTCAGGGCTTGATCGCGTTCGAAGGTGTCGGCCAGAAGTTGGCCGGCCGGCAGCAGGGTCAGTGTCAGGGCGAGGGGGGAGAGTTTCATCGGTAATCCGTTGGCGCTTTAAAGCGAACACAAATTTTGAAAGGCCCAGAAAACCAATGTGGGAGCGAGCCTGCTCGCGATGAGGGTATGTCAGTCAAAGAAGAGGTGACTGGCAGACCGCTATCGCGAGCAGGCTCGCTCCCACAAGGGGTTTTGCATTTGTTCAGATGTTGAGTAGTTGCAGGCGCTGGCGAACCGAAGCCTCGATCCCGGCCTCATCCAGCCCGCACTCGGCCAGCATCTGCGCAGGCTTCGCGTGCTCGACGTAACTGTCCGGCAAGCCCAGATGCAGCATCGACTTGAGGATGTTTTCACGCGCCAGGAACTCGCTGACCGCGCCACCGGCGCCGCCCATGATCGCGTTCTCTTCGATCGTCACCAGTAACTCATGGCTGCCGGCAATGTCGCGAACCAGGTCTTCATCCAGCGGTTTGACGAAACGCATGTCGACCACGGTTGCATCCAGCGTCTCGGCGACTTTCAGCGCCTCGGCCAGTTGCACGCCGAACACCAGCAGGGCGACTTTGCTGCCCTGGCGACGAACCACGCCTTTGCCGATTTCAATCGGTTGCAAGTCTTTCTCGATCGTTGCATTCGGGCCGGTGCCGCGCGGATAACGCACCGCCGCCGGGCCGTTGAACAGGTGACCGGTGGTGAGCATTTTGCGCAATTCGTTTTCGTCGCTCGGGGTCATCACCAGCATGCCGGGGATGCAACGCAGGAACGACAGGTCGAAGCTGCCCGCATGGGTCGGGCCGTCTTCACCCACCAGCCCTGCGCGGTCGATGGCGAACAGCACGTCGAGGTTTTGTACCGCGACGTCATGGATCAGTTGATCGTAACCGCGTTGCAGGAAGGTCGAATAAATCGCCACAACAGGTTTCGCGCCTTCGCACGCCATGCCGGCGGCGAGGGTCACGGCGTGTTGCTCGGCAATCGCCACGTCGAAGTAGCGCAGCGGGAAACGCTCGCTGAACGCCACCAGGTCGGAGCCTTCTTTCATCGCCGGGGTGATGCCCACCAAACGCGGATCAGAGGCGGCCATGTCGCATAGCCATTCGCCGAACACACCGGAATACTTCGGCCCACCGGATTTCTTCGGTGCAGCGGCCGGCGCATCAACGGGCTCAAGCTTGGTGATGGCGTGGTAACCGATCGGGTCGATTTCCGCCGGGGCGAAGCCTTTGCCTTTCTTGGTGACGACGTGCAGAAACTGCGGGCCTTTCAGATCGCGCATGTTACGCAGGGTGGCGATCAGGGTCGGCAGGTCGTGGCCATCGATCGGGCCGATGTAGTTCCAGCCCAGCTCTTCGAACAGCGTGCCGGGAACCAGCATGCCTTTGGCATATTCTTCGGTGCGACGGGCGATTTCCCAAGCGCCGGGCAGGCGCGACAGGACCTTTTTGCTGCCTTCACGCATGCTCGCGTAAGTGCGGCTGGAAAGGATCTTCGCCAGGTAGTTCGACAGCCCGCCGACGTTGCGCGAGATCGACATGTCGTTGTCGTTGAGGATCACCAGCATGTTGGCGTTCACTTCCGGCGCATGGTTCAGCGCCTCGAAGGCCATGCCCGCGGTCAGTGCGCCGTCGCCGATCACGGCAATGGCCTTGCGATCACTGTTCTGCAGGCGGGCGGCAATCGCCATGCCCAGCGCTGCGCTGATCGATGTGCTGGAGTGGCCTACGCCAAAGGTGTCGTACTCGCTCTCGGAACGACGCGGGAAGGCGGCGACGCCGTCCTTTTGGCGCAGGGTGCCCATGCGCTCGCGACGGCCGGTGAGGATTTTGTGCGGATAGGCCTGATGACCCACGTCCCACACCAGCCGGTCGTCCGGGGTGTCGAAGACGTAATGCAACGCGATGGTCAGCTCGATGACGCCCAGGCCGGCACCGAAATGCCCGCCGGTCTGACCGACCGTGTAGAGCAATTCCAGGCGCAACTCATCGGCCAGGGTTTCCAGCTCGGCTTCGCCTAACCGGCGCAGGCCGTCCGGCGTGTTGGCACGGTCGAGCAGGGGCGTGGTCGGGCGCTTGCGGGGAATCTCATGAAACGTCGTGGGCATCAGGCGAATCGTTATAGGTATAAAAGATGCGGCAGTTTACCTGATGCATCGCCCCCTGCCCACGCGTTGCTTTTAACTTGGCGGATACGCCGTCAGCTGCGCCGCTCGACGATGTAGCGGGCCAGATCGCGCAACGGCTCGGCTGCCGCGTCAAACGGTCGCAGTGCGTGCAGGGCCTGATCGCGCAGTTCCAGGGCGTAGGCCTTGGCCGCGTCGAGGCCGAGCAGGGCCGGGTAGGTCGGTTTGTCGCGCGCGATGTCGGCACCCTGGCGTTTGCCGAGGGTTTCGGTATCGCTTTCGACGTCGAGAATGTCGTCCTGCACCTGGAACGCCAGGCCGATGGCCTGTGCATAAGTCTGCAAGGACTTCAGTTCGTCCTTCTCGGCACGGCCGCTGGCCAGGGCGCCGAGTTTGACGCTGACCTCGATCAGCGCGCCGGTCTTGTGCCGGTGCATGGTTTCGAGGGCTTTTTGGTCAAGTTTCAGACCGACCGAACCAAGGTCGATGGCCTGACCGCCGACCATGCCGGCCGGGCCTGCCGCCAATGCCAGGGCGCTGACCATCTGCAGGCGGAGGTGGTCGGAGGTGAGAGCAGCGTCCGACGTGCTCAGGCGCGGGTCGAGCAGGGCGCTGAACGCCAGGCTCTGCAAGCCGTCACCGGCAAGGATCGCGCAGGCTTCATCGAATTTTTTGTGAGTGGTCGGCTGGCCGCGACGCAGATCGTCGTCGTCCATGGCTGGCAGGTCGTCGTGTACCAGGGAATACGCGTGAATCAGCTCCACCGCGCAGGCCGCGCCGTTGGCTTGCTCAGCCTTGCCACCGAGCGCTTCGCACGCGGCGTAGGCCAGGAGCGGGCGAACCCGTTTGCCACCATTCATCACGCTGTAGCGCATGGCTTCGTACAACCGCGCGAGCTCAGGGCTCGGCGCGTTGAACAGGGTTTCCAGTGCAGCGTTGACGCGGGCCTGGCTGGTCGCCGAATACGCAGCAATCATTCCGGCTGATCCGCGTCGAAGGGTTCCTCGGCCAGCTCGCCATCACGCTCGAGCAGCACTTGAACCTTTTGCTCGGCCTGGGCCAGCGCCGCCTGGCAATCGCGGGTCAGACCGATGCCTTGCTCGAAAGCCGTCAGCGAGTCTTCCAGCGACAATTCGCCGTTCTCCAGTCGCTCCACCAGCGTTTGCAGGTCAGCGAGGGATTGTTCGAAATCCAGTGCAGCTTTTTTGCGGGCCATGGCGGCTATTTCCGGTTGACGTTAAACCGGCGCGACACTAGCAGACATGGGGGGTATGGGCAAATGAGGGCGGGTTTTTGAGCCTTGATCGCAAGTTGAAAACACCCCTTGTGGCGAGGGAGCTTGCTCCCGCTGGGTCGCGCAGCAGCCCCAAAACCATTTACCCAGGGTTTTCAGGAATACCGCATTCAGCCATTTACGACTGCTGCGCAGCCGAGCGGGAGCAAGCTCCCTCGCCACAAAGGAATGTCGCTTCCGTGAGTGATGGGGATTATTCGGCTCATTTCGTGAGCCGAATAAACGCGCTATTCGGCTCACGGCCCCAAATGAGCGTGATTCCTACCGCAAATATAGATGTATCCGATTGTTAAAAAACCGCCAAATGGCTAACCTTCGCGCCTTCTACGACCCAATAGTCACGGGTCTTTCTGACGAAACGCAGTTTTAGGATCTGTAACGCGCCGAGGATCGGGTGCAAGGTTTCGTTATGCATGGCAGGAGGCGTCACATGCGTTCATTTCTTCTGGTGCTGATGGCGTTGGTCTGCGCGACCGCTGCTTGGGCCGAGCCGACGGCTGAGTTGTCGGAGCCGGTCGGCGGCTGGCGCTTCAACGGCCTGCTGGACCGCAGCGAATATCCTCAAGTCGCCTATCCGACGCCGCCCATCGACCGGGGCGTGCAGCGCAATCGCACGATGATCCAGGGCCAGCTTAAGGCCATCGGCACGCAACGCGGGCCTCATACGCTGGCCGTCAACGGCAATCCCCTGAATCTGTACACCGACGACCAGGGGCGATTCGCCCGGCCGTATGCGTTCGGCGCCGGTTCCAATAGCGTCGAAGTGCGCAGCTCTGAAGGCAAATCGCTCAAGCGCGTTCAATTCTATGAAGCCAACAACCTGCGCACCCCGGCGCGGATTCGCGTGGTGCTGGGTTGGGATGACCCGAAAGCCGAACTCGATCTGCACATCATTACCCCCGACGGCCAACACGCGTTCTGGGCTCGCCCGGCGATGAGCAATGGCGGCGGGTTGGATCCGGACGGCGTCGATGGCCCCGGCCCGGAAATGTTCACCATGACCGCGCCGATGCATGGCACCTATCTGGTTTACGTGAACTATTGGGGCAACTTCGGCAGCGGCGGCTATAACTTCGAGGAGACCAGCAACCAGAACGAGGTGATCACCTCGCAGATCAACCTGGTGCTCAACGAAAATACCGTCGACGAAAAACGCGAGACCTTCATCGTGCCCCTGCGGGCCATCGGTGACCTGCTGCTGGTCAAGACTTTCAACTATTAAGCATCCCGCTCCACGGATGACATCGGGTTTTGTGAACATGAGCGATAACACTGTTTCTCCGGCCGCCGAAACGCCTGCAGCCAAAACTCCTCGCCGCTGGACGGCCGTTGTGATCGGGCTGTGTCTGGTCGCCGGCGTCGCGGCCGGCTTGGGCTGGTTCATGCACAAACCCAAGGCGCCACCGGCCGAACTGGCCAGCGACAAGCTGGGCATGAGCCGCCCGGACGGTCTGCTCGAAACCCATTCCCTGAGCCAATTGCCCAAAGACTTGCTGGCGGTGCCGTTCCTCAAGGAAACCCTGACCGAGGATTTCGTCTTCTATTACGAAGCGCATGCGGATCGCCTCGGCCTGATCGGCAGTCTGCGGCGGATCATTTACGAACATGACCTGAAGTTGCAGGACAGTTTGATCGAGCAGCTCTTCGATCAACCGGCGGATGTGGCGTTGTGGCGTGGGGCGGACGGCCGGCTGAAAGACTTTTTGTTGGTGATGGATCGCGGTGGGCTGGCCAAGGTGCTGGAGCCGCTGGCGAAAGTGGCGCTGGATGATTCGCAGCTGACCACCGTCGCCACAGTGAAAGTCGGCACCGACGATGTGACGCTTTATCAACTCACTTACAACGCCAGCAAGGCGCTGCTGTTCGCCTCCCATGGCGACAAACTGGTGGTGCTGTCCAACCCGACCAAACTCTACGATTCAGAAGGCGGAGCTTCGGAAGAACCGGGCAGCGTCTCGACCCAGTCCATCGCCGCGTTGCTCAACGGTGACAAACTGTTCCCCGAAGCCTTCGGCCTGCCACCGCGCGCGCCCGAGGTGAAACAACGCCTGTCGGTCAACGCGAGCGTCCTGGCCATGGGTTACCAGCGTTTCATCCCGAATTTCGCCGGCCTGCGCTTCGACATGGACGACAAGGGCTGGCACAGCTTCCTCGCCATGGACGAACTGGACAACCAGCCGGACTTCGATTTCAAACCGATCTGGCAAGCCATGCCAATGGGCGCCAGCGCTTGCGTGGCCCTGCCGCTCGCCGCCGAACAGCAGAAACCGCTGCTGGTGAAACTCGGCGCCGAAGAATCCGTCGCCCAGGCGCTGACCGAACACATGGCCGGGGCCGCCGGGCTGTGCTGGTACGCCGATTCGCGGTTGTACACGCCGTTGCTGGTGGCCAGCCTGAATGACGACGACAGCGCCAAACTCGACGGTGACTTGGGCAACCTGTTCGGCTCGATGGTTGGCGCCTATGAAGGCAACGTCGAAGAACACGCGTTCCCGGTGGTCGAGAAACAGGAAGGCCAAAGCCATCAGTGGCAGCGCCAGGTCAGCTCCAACTTCGGTCCCTACAAAGCCAAGGACGCCGAGAACCCTGACGCGATCACCGGCAAGGCGTTCATGAAAGTCAGCCTGGCGCGTCACGGTTCGACGTTGCTGTTCTCCCTCGATGACAAGCTCGTGGACAAGGCCCTCGGCACCCTCGACAAACGTTTCCCGCCGATGGCTGATGTGGTGCCGAAAGACCTGCTGATGCCGGTCTACTTCGGCCCGGAATCCATGGCGCAACTGATGCAGCAGGAAACCCTCGACAGCCTGCCGCAGGACATGGAGCCGGTGTTCTACAACGCCGCGCAAACCTACTTGATCCCGAAACTGCGCAAGCTTGGCGGCTATGGCAAGTACGCCCTGACTTTGCCCGAAGGCAGCGAGCCTGACGGCCATTGGCAGTGGCTGCCGCTGGAGTGGAAAGCGCTGTGACCGCACTTATCCGAGGCCTCGGCCTGCTGGCGATGTTGCTGGGCAGTCGCGCGTTTGCTGGAGAAGCCGCAGCGCTGGATCCGCAGCAGTCCCAGGTGTTTCGCGCTTGGTTCGTGCGCATCGCCCAGGAGCAGCTGACCCAAGGCCCCAGCCCGCGCTGGTATCAGCAGGACTGCGCCGGACTGGTGCGCTTCGCCGCCAACGAAGCGCTGAAAGTCCATGACGACAAATGGCTGCGCAGCAATGGCCTGAGCAACCGCTACCTGCCGCCGGAGCTGCAATTGAGCGAGGCCCAACGCAGCCTCGCCCAGCAGTGGCAGCAGGGCGGCGGCAAGGTCGGGCCGTACGTCAACGCGATCAAGTTGATTCAGTTCAACAGCCATCTGGTCGGTCGCGATCTGGCGCAAGCCCGACCCGGCGACCTGATGTTTTTCGATCAGGGCGACGACCAGCACCTGATGATCTGGATGGGCCGCTTCATTGCCTATCACACCGGCACCACCACCCCCACTGACAACGGCATGCGTTCCGCGAGCCTGCAGCAACTCATGACATGGAAGGACACCCGATGGATACCCGACGCAGCCAACCCCAACTTCATCGGCGTCTATCGACTGAACTTTCTCTCCCAATGATCGGTGCCCGCATGTTGCGTTTCCTGCCTCTGCTGTTGGTTTTGGTGCTGCCGTTTTCGGCGGTCAACGCCGAAGACACCGTCGAGCCGAGCGGCTACACGCCGGTGGCCGGTGAAAGCTTTTTCCTGCTGGCGGACAGCAGTTTCGCCAGTGACGAACAGGCGATGGTGCGTCTCGAAGCGCCGGGTCGCGATTACCGTCGTTTCCGCATGGAGCCCTATGGCGGCGCCGACATTCGCGTGTACCGCATCGACAAACCGCTGGATTTCCTCAAGCGCCAGAAGAACCTGCACCGCGTGGTCAGCGACGGTCAGTTCAAGGGTGAAGGCCTGTCGAATACGCTCGCGTACCTGTGGGACAACTGGTATCGAAAATCCCGTCGGGTGATGCAGCGGGCGTTTTCCTACGAGTCACGCAAACAAGTCACCGAGGAAGTGCCGGAGCTGAAGATGGGCAGCGCGATTGCCGCGCCCACGCCTTACGACGCTCAGCCGCAATTCGCGCTGATTCCGGGTTTGCCGGTGGTCAGCCAGTTCCGTTATCCGCTGTGGCAAGCCAAACCGATCCAGCCGCCAACCGGTGTGAATCTGGCCGGTTCTTCCAGTGAGTTCGTCAGCGTCGCGCCGGGCAACGTTTACATTCCGCTGGGCAATTTGAAACCCGGTCTGTACCTGGTGGAAGCGCTGATCGGCAAGTACCGTGCGACCACCATGGTGTTCGTTTCCAACACTGTGGCCGTGAGCAAGATTGCCGGTGATGAACTGGTGGTCTGGGCTGCGCGCAAGCACGAAGGCAGTTCGGTGCCGAAGGTCAATGTGCTGTGGACCGATGGCCTCGGCGTGATGAGCAGCGGCGCCACCGATGCCGATGGTTTGCTGCGCCTGAAACACGTCAGCCCCGAGCGTTCGTTCGTGATTGGCGAGGACGAAGAGGGTGGGGTGTTTGTCTCCGAGAACTTCTACTACGACAGCGAAATCTACGACACCAAACTCTATGCCTTCACCGACCGGCCGCTGTATCGGCCGGGGGATTGGGTGTCGCTGAAAATCGTCGGTCGCGAGTTCAAGAACGCCCGGGATTCCGTGGCACCGACCGCTGCCGACGTCAACGTGACCGTACTCGATGCCACCGGCACGGCGCTGCAATCGCTGGCGCTGAAGCTTGACTCCAAGGCTGGCACCCAAGGCCGATTCCAGTTGCCGGATAACGCCGTGGCCGGCGGTTATGAACTGCGTTTCAGCTACAAGGACCAGGCCTACAGCAGCGCTTTCCGCGTAGCCGAATACATCAAGCCGCACTTCGAAATCTCGCTGAACCTGGCCAAGCAGGATTACCGCACCGGCGAACCGGTCAAGGGCAGCCTGGTGCTGCTGTACCCGGACGGCAAACCGGTGGCGAACGCAAAATTGAGCCTGAGCCTGCGCGCCCAGCAACTGTCGATGGTCGACAACGAACTGCAATACCTCGGGCAATTCCCGGTGGAGCTGACCAGCACCGAACTGACCACCGACAGCAAAGGCAACGCGACCCTCGACCTGCCGGCCGCCGAGAAACCGAGCCGTTACATGCTCACCGTGTTTGCCAGCGATGGCGCGGCGTACCGGGTCAAGACCACCAAGGAAATCCTCATCGACCGTGGCGCCGCGAGTTTCCGCTTGAGTGCACCGCAGCGCTTCAGCGCAGTGGGTGACAAGGTTGCGTTCAGCTATTTGAATGAGGGTGGCAGCGAGCAGGCCAAAGCCGTCATGCCGGGCAGCTACAGTTGGGTGCGCCTTGAAGACCAGAGCACTGGCGAAGGCAAACTCGCCGCGACGGATAAAAGCTTCACCTTGGCCTTCGACCGTCCAGGCACCTACAACCTGACGTTGAAGGATGACCATGGCCGGGTCGTCGGCGCCACCGGCCATTCGGTGACCGGCGATGGCGTCAAAGCGGTGCCCGGCACCGTGGAAATCGTTCTCGACAAACCCGAGTACAAGGCGGGCGACGAAGCCTTGGCGCTGATCACTTTCCCTGAGCCCGTCAGCGATGCATTGCTGTCGCTGGAGCGTGACAAGGTCGAGTCCACGGCGTTGCTGTCCAAGGGCGGCGACTGGCTGAAGATGGAAAAACTCAGCGACACCCAATACCGCGCGCGCATCCCGGTGAAGGACACCTTCGCGCCGAACCTGACCTTCTCGGTGCTGTACACCAAGGGTGGTCAGTACAGCTTCCAGAACGCCGGCATCAAGGTGATCGCGCCGCAGATCGACGTCGCCATTGCCACTGATAAAGAGGCATATCAGCCGGGCGATACCGTGTCGGTGGACCTGACTACCCAGTTCGCCGGCAAGCCGATTCCGGCACATCTGACGGTCAGCGTGGTCGATGAAATGGTCTACGCGCTGCAACCGGAAGTCGCGCCGACCATCGACCAATTCTTCTACCACCCACGCCGCAACAACGTGCGTACCAGCGCCAGCTTATCGTTCATCAGCTACGACGTTGCGTTGCCGGGCAGCCCTGGCGCACCGGGTAAAGCCAACCGCAGCGAGCGCGGGGTGAAAGTGCTGGAGCGGCCGCGTCGTGAAGACGTCGACACCGCCGCGTGGGAACCTGAGTTGATCACCGACGCCAACGGCAAAACCCGCTTCACCTTCAAGATGCCGGACTCGCTGACCCGCTGGCGCATCACTGCCCGAGCCATCGCCGATGACGGGCAGGTCGGGCAGAAGAAGCAATTCCTGCGCTCGGAGAAACCGCTGTACCTGAAATGGAGCGGCCCGACCCAATTCCGCAATGGCGACAAACCGGATCTCGGTGTGTTCGCCTTCAGTCAGGCGGAAAAACCGGTCAAGGCCGAGTTGGTGATCCATTACGGCTGCGCCGAACAGCGCGTGCCGGTGACCCTGAACAATGGCATCAACTACATCGCACTGCCGGCGTTCGCGTTGACCTCCGGCGAGTGGACCGCCGAACTGGTGCAGGACGGCAAAACCGCCGACGCCCTCGCCGTGCGCCTGACCGCGACCGGCGAAGGCTGGCAGGTCACGCAAAGCCAAAGCCTGGACGTGGCCAGCGGTGATACGCCGCTGACCTTGCCGGCGGACGCGACGGATATTCGTCTGCGTCTGGATGACAGTCCGCAAGCGCTGTTCCGTTCGGCGCTCGATGATTTGCTGAGCTATCCGTACGGTGGCGTCGAACAAACCGCGAGTCGTTTGCTGCCATTGAGCATTGCGTACCCGGCGTTGTCGTCGAACCCGCAGGTCCGCGATCGCTTGCGCCTGATCATGCAAAACAGCCGTCTGCGCCTGGTGCAAATGGCCGGGCCGTCGGCGAGTTTCACCTGGTGGGGCATGGCCGGCGAGCCGGATGCGTTCCTCACTGCCTACGCCTATTACGCCGACTGGCACGCCAGCAAAGCGCTGGAACTGAGCCTGCCGCCGGAGCATTGGCAGCGGGTGCTGGAGGTGTATTCCAAGCAGGCGAAAAACACGCCGTTGCTGCAGCGGGCGCTGATTCTTTCGTTCGCCAAGCAGATGCAATTGCCGGTCAACACCTTGCTCAGTGGGTTGATGGATGACCTGGCGAAAGCAGGCGAGGGCAGCGCGGCGAATCTGATGGAAGATGGCGAGGACAGCCTTGTCATGAGCGATCCTGATTCGGCGCTTGGCTTGGCGGCTGCTCGTGCGCTGACTGCCTCGTTGGCGAAGCAATCGAAGGTGACTCTGCCGGACGCATTCAATCGTCAACTGCCGGATGCCCAGCAGCGTTTGGCGGTCAGTTCTCAGCCATTTGCCGAAGCCTTGAACCTGTCGCTACAACCCTTCGATCAGGCTCGTGCGCAAGCGTTGTTGCAGCGTTTGCTGCCGCAGCAATCGACCCTGGAACGAGCTCTGGCGCTGACCTGGTTGCAACGCAGCATCGAGCAGGCATCGCCCACCATCGCACTGGCGCCGGGTGAAGGCTGGAAAAAACAACACGGTGCTACCGGTGAAATGTACTGGACGTGGCAGGGCGCTTCACCCGTACCGGCGGTGTTGTCGCTGACCGGGACGCAAGAACGGCCGTTGCGTGCCGCATTGAGCTTCCAGACCAAACAACCACCGGTCGATCCGATGGCCGTGACCATCACCCGTCGCCTGTCGCGCCTGGTGCCGGGTGACGAAGCCTTCACCTTCAAACTGGAAACCGTCGGCACCCAGCCGTTGTCCAGCGACAGCCTGTACCTGGACGAAGTGATCATCACCAGCAAAGCCGCGAAACCGCTGCGCTACGGCATGCTGGAAGTGCCGCTGCCACCGGGCGCCGATGTCGAGCGCACGACGTGGGGCATCAAGCTCATGGGCAAGGCCGGCACCGAGCCGACCGCGCTGGAGAAAGCGCGTTTCGAGCCGGGCCAGATGGCTTATGCGATTCCAGTCGATGCCTTGAGCGGCGAGCTGCGCCTGCGTCATCTGGTGCGCTTCTCGCAGAAAGGCCAATTCAACCTGCCGCCGGTGCGTTTCACTCAGGTCTACGCGCCGCAGCATCAAGCCCAGGAACAGAAACCGGCCCTCGGCCAGGTCACGGTCAACTGACATGACCCGACCGCTGGTCTGGTGGCTGCTGTGTTTGATCCCTGCGCTGGCGACAGCGCAGGAGGAGCCGCTGCGTCTGGGCTTCAAGGGCGAGTTGATTTCGTTAAGCCAGACTCAAGTGATTTCACGTGAGCCATTGCCTGCTGATGTGCAGGCACCGCTCGGCAGTTTGTGGAAGTTGTTTGTGTACGGCTGGCTGGTGGACACCGGCGCTCGTGAGCCCGCTTACGAGTGTCGCGGGCAGTCGAAAGAGGAAGTGTATTGCTGCTCTGCGGGCGGCAGAATTGAGCGCGATCAGGCGTTGGTGAAGTCATGTGGCTTGTACTTTGAGCCTGCGCGGTTGGGTATTTCTGAGGCTGGCTGGCGGGAATATTGGCAAGCACGGCAGGCGCCGGAATGGTTGCTGAACCTGCCTTCGTTGCAGCCTTCTACGCGAGTTTCCGTGGCTGAATTGCTGAAAGTGCTGGCCGTGATGCCGGCGCAGGATCAGGCGCGGCGGGTGTTGCTCGATGTGGTGCTAAGCGCCGCTGACGGCAATGTCGTGGGCGAACTCGGTGGCCGGTTGCGGGTGAAAACCTGGAGCTGGTTGGGCGATCAGGACCCTGCGTCGCGTCAGGGCGGGTTTGCCGGATGGACGGCGGACGGTACGCCGATCTGGGCGGGCGGCCGGGGGACCAGTCAAATGGTCTTGCGTCACTACGGTGGGGTGTTGGCTTCTGTGTTGCCGGTTGAGTGGCCTTTGGATGCGGGACGTTGCGTCGAAGTCGGTCTGTTTTCCCGTTATCCGATCGGGCGTGTTCTTGCGGGGGATCGGGTTGTTTCTTCCGGGCCTCTGCAGGGCGACTATCGCGTCGAATTCGCCAATGGCAATCAACTGGATATCCACAGCGACGGCGAACTGTTTTTGCTGAAGGGCAAACTCGTCGCTCGACTCGACCGTGAAGAATACGTCGCCCGCGTCCTGCAAAGGGAAGCCAAACCCGAACCCATTGAAGCCGCCAAAGCCCTGGCTGTCGCGATCAGAACCTACCTGCTGCAAAACGCCACCCGCCACGGCGACTGCCTGAGCATCGACGACAGCAGCAACCGCCAACGCGTCGCCCCACGCCCGGCCACCGCCGAGTCACGCCACATCGCCGCCTGGACCAGCGACCTCGTCCTCGCCGGCAGCACCGTCACTTACCACTCCGACCAACCCGGCCCGGACAAACTCTCCTGGCAGCACGCCATCGAACAAGCCAACGCCGGCCAGCGCTACGACGCCATCCTGCTGCACGCCTACCCACGCGCCAGCCTCAGCCGCTGGGACAACCCCGTCGCCTCCTGCGAAGCTCTGCCCGCCGCGCAAGACTGGCTACTAAAGCAACGCCGCGGCTGGCGTGCGCAGTTGGAAAGCGAGGTCGGCTACAACGACGTCAGCACTTTCGCCGTCTGCCGCCTGGCCTTCGGCCGCCCCTACGTCGACCGCGAACGCCAGCGCATCTACGTGCGCGGCGTGCTGTCACTGCAAGACCGTCTCGACCTGACCCACGAATACCTGCACCTGGCCTTCGAAGCACACCCCAACGGCCAGGATGAAACCTACATCGAAGGGCTCGCCCGCCACCTCTTGCTGGAATAGGCCATGAAACTCCGTTATCCACAGGTCTTCCTGTTCCTTTGTTCTTTTTGTGTATTGCCCGCAGTTTTTGCGGCTGAGAGTGGTGTGAAACTCAATACGCCCGTTGGTGGCTGGCGCACTGGCGCGTCCGAAGGTGAAGGTGAAAACTTTCGTCAAACCGTTAACTATCCAGCCTCTTCGGTGAACACGCCGGTCGGCCAAGCCAATACCGCCCGTATCACCGGGCAGATCAACGCCACGCCAAAGTCCAGAGAACCTGGGCGGTTGATCGTCAACGGCGTCAGCATGCCGCTGAAGATTGATCCGTCTGGGCGTTTTGATCGACCGTTCTCGTTTCCCAATGGCAGCAACAGCGTTGAAGTTCGCAGCCCTGATGGGCAGCAACGGGCTCGGACGCAATTTCTTAATGTCAGTGGTGGGGCTACGCCGGCCAAGTTGCGCGTGCTGCTGGCGTGGGACAGCGATGGGACGGATCTGGACCTGCACCTCATCACGCCTGATGGCGCCCACATCTGGTACGGCGACCGCGCTGTTCCCAATGGCGCTGCGCTCGATGTCGACGTGACGACGGGATACGGCCCGGAAATCTTCGCCATGCCGGCGCCAATCAAAGGCCAATACCTCGTCTATGTGAATTACTTCGGGGGTGGGTATCGGAGTGATGAACAGGGGCAGGAGGATGCGGTTCAGCCGTTGACGACGGCGCAGGTGACGGTGATTACGGAGGAAGGGACGCCGAATGAGAAGATGGAGACTTTTCTGGTGCCGATGCGGGCGGTGGGGGAGTTGACGTTGGTTAAGGGGTTTAGTTATCCGTGAGGAATAGTGCAGCAGCTTGCTGCACTATTTACTTTTTCCGGGCATTAAAAAGCCGGCTTGTGGCCGGCTTCTCGGGGACTGGCTTGGTTCATTTTTGGTAAACCTCACCAGCCTTCAAAACGTACACCCGGATCTTGCGTCCGGCTGTGGGACTCGGCGAGAAAGTCATCTGCCTTGTCGGTGCGATCAGAGCCGCGGGGCGGGGTGATGCGCAAATGTGGGGCGCAGCATACTGATTTTTTTGGGGAATTCCCAGTGTGGTGTGCGCCTTAGAGCTATTGGAGTTCGGGATTAAGTGACCCGCCCGGAATTTTAGCGTGAATGTTCCGCCCTCACCGCGAGCAGGCTCGCTCCCACATGGATTGCGCAGTGCCTGTGGGAGCGCTCGCGATGAATACGGCGCGGTGCTACAAAAACGGCACCGCCGGCCGCCGTTTGTTCAGGGTCGACCACCAGAACACCCACCCCAACACCCTGATGTTCTGCTTATCAATCTGCTCGGCATTGAAGATTTCATCCGGGTGTTCAGCTTTGTTGTAGCTGCGCAGCCGCAGGGCGTTGCCCGGCATCCGGTGCAGGTATTTGATTCGCAGCATCCCGTCGTGCTCGATGGCATAGATTTCCCCGTCAATCACTTTGGTCAGTCCACGGTCGATGGCGAGTGTCGAGCCGTCCTCAATGCGCTCGCCCATGCCGTTGCCGATCATGTGGACGCAGAAGACATCCGTGTATTTGATTTCCAGGGAGTCGAGGTGAGTTTTGGGCAGGCGGATGAATTGGCCGGGGTCTTCGGCGACGTGGGTTTTACAGGACCCCGGGGCGATGGGGATTTCCTTGAAGAGGGGCAGTTTGACGTCGGAGGGCTCGACCACCGTGTAGATGCCGCGAATGGCCTGGGCGTCGAAGGTGTTGCCGGCCTCGTCGAGAAGGCGCAGGTGTTTGGAGTCTTGTGGGCCTTCACCTGTTTTGAGCCAGTCACTGTTTACCGAGAGTAATCTGGAGACCTCTTCCATGCGGTAGGCGGGCACACCGCGGGTGTACCAGTTATGGATATTTTGCGGCTCCGTGTCGAAGAAAGCGGCAAAACCTGTCGTCGTTATTTTCGCTTTTTCGAGGAGCGCTTTAAACCGTGGGCCGCTAGTGTTCTTTTTCATAAACACGAGTCTACGGCTGCTGCGCCGGGCTTTGAATAAACGAGCCGTTCAAATTTCGAGGGAAATTTACGACCGGATGTAAGACGTATTTGGAACAAATTAAACAAGAAAAAACGTAGCGTTCTGAAATTAAACGTAGCGTTTAAAAGGCCCTTAATAGGCGCCCACAAAAAACCCCGGATCAACCGGGGTTTTTTCAAGTCGTCACAGGCGCGAGGCCAGCAGCGTCTCAGCCTTTGTAGGCTGCAACCGACTTGGTGATGGCGTCGCGAGCGGCATCTGCACCGGCCCAGCCTTCGATTTTCACCCATTTGCCTTTTTCGAGATCTTTGTAGTTCGCGAAGAAGTGCTCGATCTGCTGAATCAGCAGGGGTGGCAGGTCGGTGTATTCCTTCACGTCGACGTACAGCTGGGACAGCTTGTCGTGTGGGACTGCGATGACTTTGGCATCGCCGCCGCCGTCGTCGGTCATGTTCAGGATGCCGACCGGACGAGCGCGGATCACCGAGCCTGGCGCTACCGGGTAAGGGGTAACGACCAGCACGTCGAGGGGGTCACCGTCGTCGGCAAGTGTGTTCGGGATGTAACCGTAGTTGGCCGGGTAGAACATCGGGGTGGCCATGAAACGGTCAACGAACAGGCAATCGCTGTCTTTGTCGATTTCGTACTTGATCGGCGCGTGGTTGGCCGGGATCTCGATCGCGACGTAGATGTCGTTCGGCAGGTCTTTGCCAGCCGGAATCTTGCTGTAGCTCATTGGGCGGTGCCCCCGTTAGTTGACCAAAAACACTTGGCCGGATTGACCAAAAAGTGGCGGCGATTATAGGCATATTCCGCCACCGTTGCTATGTGCCAGAGGTCGTGTAGACCCGAGTGCCCAGCCTCACCGATACTGTTGCTTTTTGACGGCGTCCGTTGCGGTCATGCTGCGTTGCCGCTCCTCGCCATAGCCAGCTATGACTCGTCGCGGCGCCTTGCCTGACCACAACGACCACTCGTCAAAAGAGCAACGTATCGGTGAGGCTGGGCACTAGTCGTGTGCCTGATAGACCGGGTTCTCGGCCAGAAGTTGCCGTAGCCGGGCCAGTGGGTCCTGGCGGTAAAACAGCTTCAGTTGCTCATAGACCTGAGAATACGCCTCGTGCAGCAAATCCGGAGCGCTGAAAAAGTATTCGCTGGTGACGGCGAAGAATTCGGCGGGGTTTTCCGCCG
The DNA here is from genome assembly GCF_007993905.1 of Pseudomonas sp. SJZ077. NCBI lineage: Bacteria > Pseudomonadati > Pseudomonadota > Gammaproteobacteria > Pseudomonadales > Pseudomonadaceae > Pseudomonas > Pseudomonas sp. SJZ077. The sequence goes on along the minus strand of NZ_VIUJ01000021.1, from coordinate 6,048 downwards.
CATAGGGATCGATGGCCGTATCGGCGTCCGGATTGCGGTCAAGGTGCCGATTGAGGTCGTCGTAGGCGTGTTGCATGACCTTGGCCCACTCGCTGACCCGCATGTCGGGGTGCAGCGGCGGCAAGCCGTTGGCGTCGCCGTTGAGCATGTCGAGTTTGTGCGCGAGCTCGTGGATCACCAGGTTGTAGCCTTCCCAGCCGCCGCTGGCCATCACGCCGGGCCAGGCAAGGATGATCGGGCCTTGCTGCCAGGCTTCGCCGCTGTGTTCGCCGTCCCACTCGTGTTCGACACCGCTGGCATCGCGATGCCGTTGGGGGCTGAGGAAGTCGTCGGGGTAGAGGACGATTTCGTGGAAACCCTGATACCAGTTCAGATCGCCCAGGTGCAGCAGTGGCAGTTGCGCTTGAGCGGCGAGCAACAGGCGTTGTTCCTGATGGAGTTCGACGCCGGGCAGGGCGGTCAGGTGTTTATCTTCCAGGAACAGCACGCAGGCTTCACGCAGCCATTGGTCTTCGGCGGCGCTGATGCCGTCAAGAAAACTCAAGTGATGGCGCACCCGCTGCCACACGTCGTCGGCAATCGGGTGTCTGGCCAGGATGCGCCGGCGACGCCAGGCGCTCAGGGACCACATCGCGAGTCAGCGCGATTGGGTTTTGGACGCGGCGTTGCCGAAACGGCTGCGGACCACGCCGATGATCATCGGTACCAGCGACAGCAGGATGATGGCCACCACCAGCAGCGAAAGGTTTTTCTTGATGAACGGCACGTTGCCGAAGAAGTAACCCAGGGTCACCAGACCGCCGACCCACAGAATGGTGCCGAGCACACTGAAGGCAAAGAAACGCGGGTAAGGCATTTTGGCGACGCCGGCGACGAACGGTGCAAAGGTGCGGATGATCGGCAGGAAGCGCGCCAGGGTCACGGTCTTGCCACCGTGCTTGTCATAGAAATCGTGGGTCTGTTGCAGGTAGTCGCGACGGAAGATTTTCGAGTTCGGGTTGCTGAACAGGCGTTCGCCCGCTGTTCGGCCGATGACATAGTTGGTGCTGTCACCGAGGATCGCTGCGAGCATCAGCAAACCGCCCAGCAACACCGGGTCCATGCCGCCGCCAGCCGCAACGGCGCCCGCGATGAACAGCAGGGAATCGCCCGGCAGGAAGGGCATCACCACCAGACCGGTTTCGCAGAAGATCACCAGAAACAGGATGGCGTAGATCCATGGCCCGTAGTTGTTCACCAGCAAATCGAGGTAAACATCGAGATGCAGGATAAGGTCGATCGGGTTGAAATCCATGGAGGGGCACCTGTGGTGACGGCCGGACTCAGCAGGCCTGTGCGGATGACTTCGCGAAAGCCTACAGACGAGTGTAGTTTTTCTTACAAGCCGAAAAGGCCGGCATTATACGGGCTGAGTGGTGAAACGCGCGTCGAGATTGTAGCGGGGGATGTCTATGGCGCGGCCGGAAGTCTGGTGACAATAAATAACCCTTTCTGTGATGAACGAGCGCGCTCCCTCATCACAGAAGTCAGGATCAGAGCTCGTCGCTGATCGGCAATACGTAGTTCTTGAACTCGGTGTCTTCCTTGAACCCGATGGATTCGTAGGTTTTCTGCGCCACTTCGTTGTTGCTGCTGGTGGAAACGCGCATGCGCACGGCATTGGTTTCCTTGGCCATTTTCTTCGCGGTGCGAATCAGGTTGTCGGCCACCAACTGACGGCGGGCGTCTTCGGCGACATAGATGTCGTTGAGGATCCACACGCGCTTGAGCGAAAGGGATGAAAAGCTCGGGTACAACTGACAGAAACCCATCAGCTTGTCTTTGTCATCGGCCAGCGCCAGATAGATCACCGATTCCTTGCGGCGCAGACGTTTTTCAAGGAATGCCCGGGAGGAGTCTGGATAAGCCAAGGAGCCATAAAACTCGCGATATTTGACGAACAACGGGGTCAGCAGGTCCAGGTGTTCGAGGGTCGCTTGAATAATCCGCATCGATAGGTCTCGTCTTCAAGTGGCTGTCTTCACGTGCTCTGACGGCGAACGGTTCTTCACTCGGGCAGCCGTGCATCGATCCTGCCTGAAACCGGAACAGAAACGCAATGCGGAAACGGTTCAGGCATTCGGCGGGCTCAGTAGGAAATTACCTTTCATGTCCGCACCTGCGTCCGACTCCAGCGTCTGAACCTGGGCTTCATCCTTCAGATTGACCCCCGACAGCTGGCGGCGGCAAGCCTCGCGCATCAGGTACAGCAAGCGGTGTGCGGCCATTGCGTAGCTCAGGCCCTCGAGCCGGACATTGGAGATGCAATTGCGGTAGGCGTCCGTCAGCCCGACCTTTGGATTGTAGGTGAAATATAAACCCAGGCTGTCCGGCGAACTGAGACCCGGGCGTTCACCGATCAGGATCACCACCATTTTTGCGCCGAGCAGTTCGCCAATCTCGTCGGCCACCGCGACCCGCCCTTGCTCCACCAGCACCACCGGTGAAACGGACCAGCCTTCAGCCTCGATTTGCTCCTGCATCCGCGCCAGAAACGGCAAGGTATGGCGATGAACGGCCAGCGCCGACAAGCCATCGGCGACCACGATCACCAGATCCACGCCACCCGGGTTCGCCTGCGCGTATTCACGCAGGGTCTGCGCCGATTCATCGCTCAACTTTCGCCCCAGATCAGGGCGCTGCAAGTAAGTGTCCCGGTTCGTGGCGGCGCTGTGCAGCAGCAAACTCTCGCGCCCGACCTCGGCCAGTTGCGAGCTGAGCCCGGCATGATCGAACGGCAAGTGCACCGCGTCCCGGGCTTGTGCGTGGGCGTACTGGAAATCCAGTTGCGCGCTGGTCGGCATGCTGGTGCCGGTGCGGCCCAGGGCAATCCGCGCCGGGGTCAGGCGACGCAGTTCCAGCAACGGATTCTCTGGGTCAACAGGTGGTTTATCCATTTCAACGCTCATCCCAATTGCGCCATGGCTTGACGGAAGGCCGGCGGCAGGCTGTCGCCGAAGTGAATCTTGCCATCCGCCTGGGTCAGGATGCCCATTCTCGCCAGCCATTGTTCGAACTCCGGCGCCGGTTTCAGGCCCAGGGTCTGGCGGGCGTAAAGGGCGTCGTGGAACGAGGTGGTCTGGTAGTTGAGCATGATGTCATCGGAGCCGGGGATGCCCATGATGAAGTTGATCCCGGCGACGCCCAGCAGGGTCAGCAACGTGTCCATGTCGTCCTGATCGGCTTCGGCGTGGTTGGTGTAGCAGATGTCGCAGCCCATCGGTACGCCGAGCAGCTTGCCGCAGAAGTGATCTTCAAGGCCGGCGCGGATGATCTGTTTACCGTTGTAGAGGTATTCCGGGCCGATGAATCCTACGACGGTGTTGACCAAAAACGGCTTGAAATGACGCGCCACAGCGTAGGCACGGGTCTCGCAGGTCTGTTGATCGATGCCGTGGTGGGCGTTGGCTGACAGGGCACTGCCCTGGCCGGTCTCGAAATACATCAGGTTCTGGCCCAGGGTGCCGCGATTCAAGCTCAGTCCGGCGTCGTAACCTTCCTGCAGGACATTCAGGTTGATGCCGAAACTGGCGTTGGCCGCTTCGGTGCCGGCGATCGACTGGAACACCAGGTCCAGCGGAACCCCGCGATTGATCGCCTCGATGGAGGTGGTGACGTGGGTCAGCACACAGGCCTGGGTCGGGATTTCGTAGCGCTGAATGATTGCGTCGAGCATTTCCAGCATGGCGCAGATCGACGCGATGCTGTCGGTGGCCGGATTGATGCCGATCATCGCGTCCCCGTTTCCATACAGCAGGCCGTCGAGAATGCTCGCCGCAATGCCGGCCGGTTCGTCGGTGGGGTGGTTGGGTTGCAGGCGCGTGGATAAACGCCCGCGCAAGCCCATCGTGCCGCGGAATTTCGTGACCACGCGAATCTTTTGCGCCACCAGCACCAGATCCTGCACACGCATGATCTTCGAGACAGCGGCGACCATCTCCGGGGTCAGCCCGGGCGCCAAGGCGCGCAGGCTCTGTTCGTCGGCCGCGTCGCTCAGCAGCCAGTCGCGGAAGCCGCCGACGGTGAGGTGGCTGACGGCCATGAACGCATGTTTGTCGTGAGTGTCGATGATCAGTCGGGTGACCTCATCAGCCTCATAGGGAATCAGTACTTCCTGCAGGAAGTGAGTCAGCGGAATGTCAGCCAGGGCCATTTGCGCCGCTACGCGCTCGCCATCGTTGAGGGCGGCGACGCCGGCCAGAAAATCCCCGGAGCGCGCCGGACTGGCCTTAGCCATGACGTCCTTGAGGCTATCGAAACGGAAGGTCAGGGCGCCGACCGAGTGAGCAAAACTTGCCATACAGATTCTCCGTGACGGCGCAGACAGGGCCTGCGCCGTAATTTCTGGCCGTTAGTGCAGGGCTTTTTCAGCGTTCTGAATGGCCGCGAATTCTTCTTCGGGCGTGCCTGCTACCAAGTGATGCCGACTGTAGAAAGCAAAGTAAGCAATTAACACTCCATAGATGATCGCAGCGCCAATCACCACGCGTGGGTCTACCAGAAAACCCGCTACTACGGCGATGCAAGCCAGCACCAACGCTACACCGGAGGTGAAAATACCGCCGGGCGTGCGATAGGGCCGATCCATTTTGGGGCGTCGAATGCGCAGTGTGATGTGCGCCGCCATCATCAGGACGTAGGAAATGGTCGCACCGAACACCGCTACCAGAATCAGCAAGTCACCCTGACCGGTCAGTGACAAGCCGAATCCGATGATGCCGGGGATAATCAGAGCCAGTACGGGCGCCTTGCTCTTGTTGGTTTCTGACAGTTTGCGCGGCAGGTAGCCGGCGCGGGACAGCGCGAAGATCTGTCGCGAATAGGCGTAGATGATCGAGAAGAAACTGGCAATCAGCCCGGCCAGGCCCACCAGATTGACGAAGTGGCCCATCCAGGTCGAGCCGCCATAGGCCTTGCTCAATGCTTCGACCAACGGATTGCCCGAGGTCAGCAGTGCATTGGCGCCCGCACCGCCCGGGCCTATGACCAGAATCAGCAGGGCAAAGCTCACCAGCACCAGCATGGCGCCGATCAAGCCGCGGGGCAGGTCGCGTTTCGGGTTTTTGGTTTCTTCTGCTGCCAACGGCACGCCTTCGACAGCGAGGAAGAACCAGATCGCGTAAGGAATTGCCGCCCACACGCCGACGTAGCCGAAAGGCAGGAAGCTGCTGGCGCCCTTGGCGTCAGTCACCGGGATGTCGAGGAGATTGGCGACGTCGAAGTGCGGCACCATCGACACCAGGAACACGCCCAATGCCAGCGCGGCGATGGCGGTGATAACGAACATCAGTTTCAGGGCTTCGCCGACCCCGAAAATGTGAATGGCGATAAAGATGATGTAGAACGCCAGGTAAATCATCCAGCCACCAATGCCGAACAGTGACTCGCAATAGGCGCCGATAAACACCGCGATCGCCGCCGGAGCGATGGCGTATTCGATCAGGATCGCGGTGCCGGTCAGAAAACCGCCCCACGGTCCGAATGCGCTACGGGCAAAACCATAGCCGCCACCCGCGGTAGGGATCATCGACGACAGTTCCGCCAAGGAGAAGCACATGCACAGGTACATGGTCGCCATCAGTAACGTGGCGAGAAACATGCCGCCCCAGCCACCCTGGGCCAGGCCGAAGTTCCAACCCGCGTAATCGCCGGAGATGACGTAGGCCACGCCCAGACCCACCAGCAGGACCCAGCCTGCTGCACCTTTTTTCAGTTCCCGTTGTTGGAAATAGTCGGAGCCGACTTTTTCAAAGTCGACCGAGGAGGTAGCCGGCTGCACGCTGGCTTGATCGCTAGGCATAGGTTTCACCTGTTCTTATTGTTTTTGACCGGCGTGGTTGCCGGGTGGGAGCGAAGGCCCAATGTGCAGGCAAGCCCACTCCCACAAGGAGAGTGGCTTACCTGCGACAGTCGGTTTAGAAGAAGCCCAACGGATTGATGTCGTAGCTCACCAGCAGGTTTTTGGTCTGCTGATAGTGATCGAGCATCATCTTGTGGGTTTCACGGCCG
>NZ_VIUJ01000020.1:0-109193 GCF_007993905.1 Pseudomonas sp. SJZ077 | reverse complement strand
AACTGCGTAACTCTTTGTTTACCAAGGAGTTTTCCGTTTCGACTGCGCCGGAAGTGGGGCGAATTATAGACTTCCAGAATCTGCCGTCAACCCCTAACTTAAGCTTTATTCAGATTTGAGCGTAATACGCGCAAATGCCTTCTTTCCGGCCTGGCAAACATGGGTCGCGCCCAGCACGTATATAAAGGTGCGATCAACAACCTCTCCATCTATACGCACACCGCCGGAATTCAGCAGATCACGGGCCACCGCCGAGTTCTTCACCAGCCCCGCCTTATTAAGGACAGCAGCAATCGGCATGTCTTCAGTAGCCGTCAGCTCGATCTCCGGCAGATCGTCCGGCAACTCGCCATCCTTCATACGATTGCCCGCTGCACGGTGAGCATTGGCCGCGGCCTCTTCACCATGGAAACGCGCAACGATCTCTTCGGCCAGCTTGATCTTGATGTCACGAGGATTGGCGCCCGCCTCGACATCAGCACGGAATGCGTTGATTTCATCCATGGAGCGGAAGCTGAGCAATTCGAAGTAGCGCCACATCAGCGCATCCGGAATAGAGACCAGCTTGCCATACATGACACCCGGCGCTTCCTGGATACCGACGTAGTTGCCCAAGGACTTGGACATCTTCTTCACACCATCCAGACCTTCGAGCAGCGGCATCGTCAGAATGCATTGAGCCTCCTGACCATAACCGCGCTGCAGTTCACGCCCCATCAGCAGATTGAACTTCTGATCGGTACCGCCCAACTCGACATCCGCGCGCAAAGCGACCGAGTCATACCCTTGAACCAGCGGATAGAGGAACTCGTGAATAGCGATTGGCTGGTTGGTCGTGTAGCGCTTGTCGAAGTCATCACGCTCAAGCATGCGAGCCACGGTGTACTGCGAAGTCAGACGGATGAAGTCCGCCGGCCCCATCTGGTCCATCCAGGTGGAGTTGAACGCCACCTCGGTTTTGGCCGGATCAAGAATCTTGAAGACTTGAGTCTTGTAGGTCTCGGCATTCTCGAGAACCTGCTCGCGGGTGAGCGGAGGACGCGTTGCGCTCTTGCCGCTCGGATCACCGATCATACCGGTGAAGTCACCTATAAGGAAGATCACCTGGTGACCCAGTTCCTGGAACTGGCGCAGCTTATTAATAAGCACGGTATGACCCAGGTGCAAATCCGGCGCGGTCGGATCGAAGCCTGCCTTAATACGCAGCGGCTGGCCACGCTTGAGCTTTTCGATCAGCTCGGACTCGACCAACAGTTCTTCCGCACCACGTTTAATCAGCGCTAGCTGCTCTTCAACCGACTTCATAACAGACCCGCAAGGCTCGAATTCAAAGGGGACCAACCATACAAGATCACGCGTCAAATACAAAGTTTGGCCGGCGCAATGACGCCAATCCGCTGGCAGAGTGACCGCGGACTTGCTTCAGAGATGATTTGGTTATATTTTATACAGTTATTTCATCTTCATCATGTCATTCATCTTTTCCAATTCATCTTTTTCAAAGTCAAAAATTACCTATGACCAAAGAATCGTCTAAAGCGCCACCGCTTTACCCGAAGACCCACCTGCTCGCAGCAAGTGGCATCGCCGCTCTTCTGAGCCTGGCGCTTCTGGTATTCCCTTCCAGTGATGTAGAGGCCAAAAAGACGACGCTGAGTCTTGAGCTGGAAAGCCCTGCTGAACAACTGACACAAGATCAAGACGCTGCTGAAGCCGTTCAAGCCACAAATGAACCGGCAGCCTCCCCTTTCGCGCAGATCGAAAACAGCGCTGAAGAGCCACAGGAAACCGCCCAGGCCGAGCCCGTACCTACCCCGGTCACCGAAGAAAAGAAGACCCCAAACCACAGGGAAGTGATCGTTTCCAAAGGCGACACACTTTCCACGCTGTTCGAGAAAGTAGGCCTCCCCGCCACTTCGGTGCATGAAGTCATGGCCAGTGACAAGCAGGCCAAGCAATTCAGCCAGCTCAAACGCGGCCAGAAACTCGAATTCGAACTGACCCCCGACGGCCAGCTGAGCAACCTGCACAGCAAGCTCAGCGACGTCGAAAGTATTACCCTGACCAAGAATGACAAGGGTTATACGTTCAACCGCATTACCGCCAAGCCAACCGTGCGCTCCGCCTACGTTCATGGCGTGATCAACAGCTCGCTATCGCAGTCTGCCGCGCGTGCCGGGCTGTCCCACAGCCTCACCATGGACATGGCCAGCGTGTTTGGCTATGACGTCGACTTCGCCCAGGATATCCGCCAGGGTGACGAGTTCGATGTGATCTACGAGCAGAAAGTCGTCAACGGCAAGGCTGTCGGCAACGGCCCGATCCTGTCCGCACGCTTCACCAACCGCGGCAAGACCTACACCGCCGTGCGTTACACCAACAAGCAAGGCAACAGCAGCTACTACACAGCCGACGGCAACAGCATGCGCAAGGCGTTTATCCGCACGCCAGTGGACTTCGCCCGCATCAGCTCGAAATTCTCCATGGGTCGCAAACACCCGATCCTGAACAAGATCCGCGCTCACAAAGGTGTCGATTACGCCGCTCCACGCGGCACGCCGATCAAAGCGGCCGGTGACGGCAAAGTGTTGTTGGCCGGTCGCCGTGGCGGTTACGGCAATACCGTGATTATCCAGCACGGCAACACCTACCGTACGCTGTACGGCCATATGCAAGGCTTTGCCAAAGGCATCAAGACTGGCGGCAGCGTCAAGCAAGGCCAGGTAATCGGTTATATCGGCACAACCGGGCTCTCCACCGGCCCACACTTGCACTATGAGTTCCAGGTCAATGGCGTGCACGTCGACCCACTGGGCCAGAAAGTTGCGATGGCCGACCCTATTTCCAAAGGGGAACGCGCACGCTTCCTTTCGCAAAGTCAGCCGCTGATGGCGCGCATGGACCAAGAGAAAGCCACCATGCTGGCTTCGAAGCGCTAAATCATGACGCTCTATATCGGTGTGATGTCCGGAACCAGCCTCGATGGCCTGGACATTGCGCTAATCGAGCTGACCCCGGCGATCAACCTGATCGCCACGCACTACACCCCCATGCCTGACTCCCTGCGCGCCGAGCTGCTTGGCTTGTGCGCCAGCGGCGCGGACGAGATTGCCCGCTCCGCCATCGCCCAGCAGAACTGGGTGAAACTGGCGGCTCAGGGCATTAACACTCTCCTCCGCCAACACAACCTGAAACCCGAAGACATTCGCGCGATTGGCAGCCACGGCCAGACCATTCGCCACGAACCGGCGCGCGGCTTCACGGTACAGATCGGCAACCCGGCCCTGCTGACCGAGTTGACCGGCATCACCGTGGTCAGCGACTTCCGCAGCCGTGATGTGGCCGCTGGCGGGCAAGGCGCGCCTTTGGTGCCGGCCTTTCACGAAGCGTTGTTTGATGAACGTGCCGGCAATCGTGCGGTATTGAATGTCGGCGGATTCAGCAACCTCAGCCTGATCGAGCCCGGCAAACCTGTCGCCGGTTTCGACTGCGGCCCGGGCAACGTCCTGCTGGATGCCTGGATTCATCAGCAACGCGGCGACAATTTTGATCGTGACGGCCAATGGGCTGCCAGTGGCAAGGTTGAACCGGTTCTGCTGAATGAATTGCTGAGTGATCCATTCTTCGTAACCAAAGGCCCGAAAAGCACCGGCCGCGAAGTGTTCAACCTGCCATGGCTGACACAGCATCTCTCGAAGCTCCCGCCCTTCGCCGCGGAAGATGTGCAAGCAACCCTGCTCGAACTGACCGCACTGACCATCGTCGAGTCATTGCAGCACGCCCAATCGGACACGCAGGAACTGCTGGTCTGCGGTGGTGGCGCGCACAACGCCACGCTGATGAACCGTTTGGCCGCCCTGCTGCCGAACGCGAGAGTCAGCAGCACTGCCGCTTACGGTGTGGACCCGGACTGGGTCGAAGCCATGGCCTTCGCTTGGCTGGCTCATTGCTGCCTGGAAGGCATCGCCGCCAACCGCCCGAGCGTCACTGGCGCCCGCGGCCTGCGCGTACTCGGCGCCATCTACCCGGCATAAACGCCGCACAGCAAAACGCCGCAAAGCCCTGAAGCCATGCGGCGCTTGATACTGCGGTGAAGCGCGATCAGATCGAGAACGAAGAGCCGCAACCACACGTGGTGCTCGCGTTCGGATTCTTGATCACAAAACGCGAACCTTCCAGACCTTCCTGATAATCCACCTCGGCACCGGCCAGGTACTGGAAGCTCATCGGGTCTACGACCAGACTCACACCTTCGCGCTCGACGATGGTGTCGTCATCGGCCACTTCTTCATCGAAGGTGAAGCCGTACTGAAAACCTGAACAACCGCCGCCCGTAACGAATACGCGCAGCTTCAAGCGATCATTCCCCTCTTCATCGACCAGGCTCTTCACCTTGTGCGCGGCACCGTGGGTGAATTGCAAAGCGGTGGGGGTGAAGGATTCGACGCTCATGCTGACTATCTCCCGGCGTTACGCCGCCATAATGCGTGATGACGCGCATTATCCGCTTCTCCTAGAAAATCGGTCAACTATTGTTACGGTATAGCAATAAACCCGATTGCCGGTTCGAAATGCAAAAAGGCCCGTCAGACGGGCCTTTTTGCTGAGCGGGATAAAGCCTTACGGCAGCATGCCGGCGTGGGACAGGCCCAGGCGCTCATCCAGCCCGAACAGAATGTTCAGGTTCTGCACCGCTTGACCCGACGCACCCTTGACCAGGTTATCGATTACCGACAGCACCACCACCAGATCGCCGTCCTGCGGACGATGCACGGCGATACGACAAACGTTGGCACCGCGAACACTGCGGGTTTCCGGGTGGCTGCCCGCCGGCATCACGTCGACGAACGGCTCGTTGGCGTAGCGCTTTTCAAACAACGCCTGCAGATCCACCGAGCGATCCACGACGGTCGCATACAGCGTCGAATGAATGCCGCGAATCATTGGTGTCAGGTGCGGAACGAAGGTCAGACCGACGTCCTTGCCCGCTGCACGACGCAGACCCTGGCGGATTTCCGGCAAGTGACGGTGACCTTTGACGGAGTAGGCTTTCATGCTTTCCGACGTCTCGGCGTACAGCGAACCGACCGAAGCGCCACGACCGGCACCGCTGACACCGGACTTGCAGTCAGCAATCAAACGCGTGGTATCGGCCAGGCCGGCTTCCAGCAATGGCAGGAAACCCAATTGCGTCGCCGTTGGATAGCAACCCGGCACCGCGATCAGGCGCGCATCCTTGATTTGCTCGCGATTGACTTCCGGCAAACCGTAGACCGCCTCCTCCAGCAACTCCGGCGCGCCGTGAGGCTGGCCGTACCACTTGGCCCACTCGGCAGCGTCTTGCAGACGGAAGTCAGCCGACAGGTCGATGACCTTGGTCCCCGCTGCGAGCAACTCACCGGCCAGTGCATGGGCAACACCATGAGGCGTGGCGAAGAACACCACATCGCAAGCGCCCAGCGTCTTGATGTCCGGAACACTAAAGGCCAGGCCGTCGTAGTGGCCTCGCAGGTTCGGGTACATGTCGGCCACGGCCAGACCGGCCTCGGATCGGGAAGTGATCACAACCACTTCAGCTTGCGGATGCTGTGCCAACAGACGCAGCAGTTCGACACCGGTGTAACCCGTGCCGCCGACGATACCGACCTTGACCATAAACCTGCCCTCAACGAACCCACTGGAAAGCCGTCGATAATAGGGGCCGCGCGGCCCTGCGACAACCGCTTAGGTGACGTGTGGCGGCTCATGTGTCCCTTCTCGGGCATATCGCCCAACTTTTGGCGAGTGGCTTTTGTGGCCAGGCAAGGCCTCGCGACGAGTCATAGCTCGCTATGGCGAGGAGCGGCAACGCCGTCTGGCCGCAAAAGACGCCGTCAAAATTGAACAGTTATGTCCGAGACGGGACACTTTCTCTACTATTCGGGCTACCGTGAACCTGGGAATAACTAAAAATGCTTTATCTATGGCTCAAAGCGCTTCATATCGTCAGCATGGTCTGCTGGTTTGCCGGCCTGTTTTACCTGCCCCGCCTGTTCGTTTATCACGCCCAAAGCGAAGACACCGTCAGCAAGGAACGCTTCAGCCTCATGGAGCGCAAGCTGTACCGCGGCATCATGGGCCCGGCGATGATCGCTACCCTGATATTCGGCATTGCACTGATCTGGCTTAACCCGAGCCTCTTCAGTCAAGGCGCGTGGATTCACGCCAAGCTGACCCTGGTGGTGATCCTGATCGGCTACCACCACATGTGCGGCGCGCAGGTGAAACGTTTTGCCCGTGGCGAAAACACCCGCAGCCATGTCTTTTATCGCTGGTTCAATGAAGTGCCGGTTCTGATATTGCTGGCTATCGTAATTCTGGTCGTCGTTCGGCCGTTCTAATAAGCACAACTCACCGGGGTACTTCCAATGTCGCTGCCCGCTTTGCTCGAACAACGCTTGCGTCTGCCGGTAGTGGCAGCGCCGATGTTTCTGATTTCCAATCCGCAATTGGTGCTCGCCTGCTGCCGTAACGGCGTCGTCGGCAGCTTTCCTGCGCTGAACCAGCGCGAGAGCAGCGGCTTCAAGGCCTGGCTGGAAGAGATCGAAGCAGGGTTGGCGACACTGGAGAACCCGGCGCCTTACGCGGTCAACCTGATCGTTCACAACACTAACCCACGGCTGCAAGCTGACCTTGCGATCTGCATCGAGCATAAAGTACCGATCGTGATTACCAGTCTCGGTGCAGTGAAAGAAGTAGTCGATGCCGTTCACAGCTATGGCGGACTGGTGTTCCATGACGTGACGACGCGGCGCCATGCCGAGAAAGCTGCCGAGGCCGGTGTGGACGGCTTGATCGCCGTGGCAGCGGGTGCCGGTGGACACGCTGGAACCTGGAGCCCGTTCTCGCTGATTGCCGAGATTCGCCAGTTTTTCGACAAGACCCTATTGCTGGCAGGCTGCCTTAACCACGGCCACGAGATCCTTGCTGCGCAATTGCTCGGCGCTGATCTGGCCTATTTCGGTACGCGATTTATCGGCACCACCGAAAGTCATGCGCCTGACGCCTACAAAGAGATGCTGCTGACGTCCAGAGCCGCGGACATCGTCCATACGCCGGCAGTGTCAGGCGTACCGGCGAGTTTCATGCGTCAAAGCCTGGAGGCTGCCGGTTTCGACATGGCGGCACTGCAAGGCAAGGGCGAAGTCGACTTCGGCTCCAAACTCAAGCCGATCAGCGATGAAGCCAAAGCCTGGAAAACCGTGTGGTCTGCGGGCCAGGGTGTCGGGGAAATCGATGATTTGCCGAGCGTCGATCAATTGGTCGCTCGACTTGACGCGGAATACCGCAAGGCTCTGGAACTGGCGGCCGAGCTGCCCAAACGCTGGCCACGATGAGATGAAAGTTTGGCCAGCCCGCCCCGGCTGGCCTTACAATCCACGCTTGAAACACACCCTATTACAAATTCTCGCGACAAGGATGCCTCGCAATGAGCGACAACCGTTTCAAGATCGTGTTCGACGGCGCTCTGCTGCCAGGCGTTGACGCCGCCAGCGCCAGAGAGAACCTGGCTAAACTCTACAACAGCCAAGTCGCAGCCGTCGAACGGCTATTCACTGGCAAGACGGTTACGCTCAAGAAAGACCTGTCGCACGCCGACGCGCAAACCTACCTTCAAGCGCTGACGAAAACCGGCATCGATGCTCGCATCGAAAGCGAATCGTCCATTGAGCTGAACCTGGACGAAGCCCACGAGCACAGGCCTGTCGCCAGCCAACCGGCATTTGCCGACCCCGCATCCCCTTACGCACCACCCCGAGCCACTGTCGGCGAAAGCCTGCCCGCGTATGCTCCACTCAAGCCATTCAGCGTTGAAGGCCGCATCGGTCGTTTGCGCTATCTCGCCTGGACGATGGTCCTGACGCTGGTCACCCTGGCCGTCGGTTCGGTATTGGCCATTTTCGCCTTCGCCATCATCAGCGCCGATTCGACCGCAGGCCTGATACTCGGTGGCCTGGTTGCGTTCATGCTGTTCATTGCCATGGCGGTCGTGAGCATTCAGATCAGTGTCCAGCGCCTGCACGACATCGGCTGGTCCGGCTGGCTCTGGTTGCTGAACCTCGTACCCTTCGTAGGCAGCTTCTTCCCGTTCGTGATCATGATCGCCCCGGGCACCAACATCGCCAATCGCTATGGCGCGCCGCCTCCACCCAACACCACGGCTGTCAAAGTGTTGTCTTCGTTGTGGGTGGTGTTGATCGCCATCGTCTTGGTTGGTGCGCTGGCCGGAGGCCTTACGGCGATCCAGGAAGAGTATGAAACTGCTGCCGAAACCAGCTATGACAGCAGCTCGGTAATCACTGAAGAAGTGGAAGTCGAGCCGGCCGCAGAGGCTGAGCAGGCACCCGATTCTGCAGACGATGAAGCCGAATAAGCCCCGGTCCCTGTAGACTCTGCGAAAGAATGAACAGCGCTCCCCGCCCGTGACACCCGCGTCGCCGGCGCGGAGCTGCTGCGATGGAGAACTGCATGACCCGTTACGCTCTGATCACTGGCGCTTCCAGTGGGATCGGCCTGGCGATGGCCGAAGCGCTGGCCCGCCGAGGCCGCAGCCTGATTCTGGTGGCCCGACAACGTGATCAGCTGGAAAGTATTGCCATTGAACTGACCCAACGCTTTGGCGTGGAAGTGCTGTTCCGCGCCTGTGACCTCGGCGAACCGCTACGGCTGTCCGGGTTCCTGCTGGAACTGGAGGAAGGTGACCGGCAAATCGATTTGCTGGTCAACTGCGCCGGCATCGGCACCTGCGGACCCTTTCTGGCCCAGGACTGGATGACCGAGCAGGACCTGATCGAAGTGAACATCCTGGCCCTCACTCGCTTGTGCCATGCCATCGGGAACAGCATGGCCTTGCAGGGGGGCGGACAAATTCTGAACGTCGCTTCAATGGCGGCATTCCAACCAGGCCCGTGGATGAGCACGTACTACGCCAGCAAAGCCTATGTGCTGCATTTTTCCGAAGGGTTGCGCGTCGAACTGAAGAAATGTGCGGTCAAGGTCTCGGTGCTGTGCCCCGGCCCGACCCGTACCGGGTTCTTCCGTACCGCTCAACTGGACACCGGTAAACTGGCCGACAGCAACATGCTCATGAGTCCCGAAGAGGTTGCGCTGTATACGGTGCGCGCCCTGGAGAAAAATCGAGCGATCATCATTCCCGGTCGAGGCAATCGCTGGCGCGCCCTCCTGCCACGGCTGGGCTCTCGCTGGCTCAATCGGACAATCGCTGGCATGGTCAACAAGGCCTACTGCCCGCGCTGACCCGGCCTCAAGGTAAAAGGCTGGGCTCGGGGATAACCCATGAGTACACTCAAGCCAGCCCAAACAACGGAGAAAACAGCTGTGGATACTCTGTTCACCAAGATCATCAACCGGGAAATCCCGGCGAAGATCATCTACGAGGACGACCAGGTACTGGCCTTCCACGACATCGCCCCACAGGCACCGGTGCATTTTCTGGTCATTCCGAAAAAAGCGGTGCGCACCCTCAACGACCTCACCGAGGAAGACAAGGCTTTGGCCGGACATATTCTGTTCACCGCCCAGCGCCTGGCCCTGGAACTGGGCTGCGAAGAAGGTTTCCGTGTGGTCATGAACTGCAATGAACTGGGTGGGCAGACTGTCTACCACATTCATATGCATGTGCTGGGTCAGCGCCAGATGCACTGGCCGCCGGGCTGATTGCAAAAAGCTTCGAGGGAGTGGCCAGCCACTCCCGTATGACCCAGCGCAAACCTTCCCCGGCCGATTGGGTTAAACTGGCCGCCGAGATTCCTCCCGGAGGTCAGCATGACTACCCAGCGTCACTACTCGCCGATTGACCGTCTTCTGCTGCAAGCCGATGCCGCGATGCGAACGTTGCTGCCTTTCAGTGGCCAGCCATACCGTCCGTCGCCAGCCATCGTGCAGCCGGATGCGCAAATGAGTGACGAAGACACCCGCCACGTTGCTGGCTTGATGCGCATCAACCATACCGGTGAAGTCTGCGCCCAGGCGCTGTATCAGGGTCAGGCCCTGACCGCCAAGCTGCCGCACGTGCGGGCCGCCATGGAACATGCTGCCGAAGAAGAAATCGATCACCTGGTCTGGTGCGAGCAACGCATCCAGCAACTGGGCAGCCACACCAGCATTCTCAACCCGCTGTTCTACGGCATGTCGTTCGGGATTGGCGCAGTGGCCGGATTGATCAGCGACAAGGTCAGCCTGGGTTTTGTCGCCGCCACCGAGCATCAGGTGTGCAAACACTTGAACGAGCACCTCGAGCAATTGCCGGCGGAAGATGAAAAGTCCCGGGCTATTCTCGAGCAGATGCGGATTGATGAAGAACATCATGCCGAGAGTGCACTGGATGCCGGAGGTTTTCGTTTTCCGGCGCCGGTGAAGTTCGGGATGAGTCTGTTGGCCAAGGTAATGACCAAGAGTACTTACCGGATCTGATCGATACGTTGCCTGACAGGGCCTCTTCGCGAGCAGGCTCGCTCCCACAAGGTTCTGTATTCCAGACATGAAAAAGGCGACTGCCGTGAGGAAGTCGCCTTTTTTGTGCTTGAAATCTTAGTTCGGCATGTTGCGCGCGTAGAAGATTTCCAGCATTTCGTGTTTCACACGGTCAGTCACCTGAGCACGCTGCTCGGAAGACAGGTTGCTGGTGGCATCGCCGAACAGGTAGTTATCCAGTTCGAAGTTCTTCAGCAACATTTTGGTGTGGAACAGGTTTTCCTGGTACACGTTCACGTCGGTCATCTGGTACGCGCCGCGGGTGTCTTCGGACAGGTAGTTCTGGATCGAGTTGATCTCGTGGTCGATGAAGTGCTTTTTGCCTTCCACGTCACGGGTGAAGCCGCGCACGCGATAATCCACGGTCACGATGTCCGAATCGAACTGGTGAATCAGGAAGTTGAGCGCTTTAAGCGGTGAAATCACGCCACAGGTCGACACGTCAATGTCCACACGGAATGTCGCAATGCCGTCGTCCGGGTGGATCTCCGGGTAGGTGTGCACCGTGATGTGGCTCTTGTCGAGATGGGCCAGGATAATCTCGGGCAACGGGCCCGGCGATTCTTCGATCTGGCTGTCGGTCGGGGTTACCGGCTCTTCAGAGATCAGAATCGTGACGCTGGCGCCCTGGGGTTCATAGTCCTGACTGGCAATGTTCAGGATGTTGGCACCAATGATATCGACAACTTCCGTGAGGATCTGCGTCAGGCGTTTCGCGTTGTACTCTTTATTGATGTACTCGACGTAAGCCTGTTGGTCTTGCGGGGTTTCCGCGTAGCAGATGTCATAGATGTTGAAGCTCAAGGTCTTTGTCAGGTTATTGAACCCGTGGAGCTTGAGTTTGCTTTTCACCGTTAAAAACTCTCTATGTATTGCGGCCCGGGCCGCGTGATCAAGCATGCCCGTCAGATGCGAACAACGCAGCTGCGTAGGACGGTTAACACCTCTTCGCGATGGCGATTTTGGTTGTCTGTTCGGGTTCGCAGCCTGTCGATGACGAGGCCGTTACCCTGAAAAAAGTGGCGCATTATGCAGACGTCAGCTTGGGATCGCCAGAGTCTGCACTGCTTTTATGATAGTTGAATGTCGATTCAACCGAGTTCGATGATTTCGTAGTCGTGGGTAATGGCCACGCCAGCCGCGCCCAGCATGATCGAAGCCGAGCAATACTTCTCCGCCGACAGCTCGATGGCGCGTTTGACTTGGGCTTCTTTCAGCCCCCGGCCCTTGACCACGAAGTGCATGTGGATCTTGGTGAAGACTTTCGGATCCTCGGTCGCGCGCTCGGCTTCGAGAAAGGCTTCACAGCTTTCGACGGCCTGACGGGACTTCTTGAGGATGCTGACCACATCGAAATTGCTGCAACCGCCGACACCCAGCAGAAGCATTTCCATCGGCCGGACACCCAGGTTGCGACCACCTGCATCGGGCGGACCGTCCATGACCACGACGTGTCCACTGCCGGATTCACCGAGGAACATGGCTTCGCCAGCCCATTGGATGCGTGCCTTCATCGCCAGACTCCACTGCATAAAAAAGGGTCGCCAGCTTAGCACAGGGCCCCGGACTGACAGTGCCTTGCATTTGTAGGGCATAACCTTCTGAACCGTAGGTAAATTCTCGAATATTGCAGGAAGTGTCTGTTAAGCTGGCGCCAATTCGCTGGCGCATGGCCAGCCTTTGCGCAGCCGTCGTCTGCGACTCATAAAAAAACCAAACACACCGTGAAGTCTTTTCGGGATACAACCATGGTTGCTATTGCCCCAACCCCCAAAATCAAGAACCTCGACAAGCTGTTGATGCATTGCCAGCGCCGTCGTTATGCGGCCAAGAGCAACATCATTTGTGCCGGTGATCGCTCGGAAACGCTGTTCTTCATCATCAAGGGTTCGGTCACGATCCTGATCGAGGATGACGACGGCCGCGAAATGATCATCGCCTACCTGAACTCCGGGGACTTTTTCGGTGAGTTGGGTCTGTTTGAACAAGCGGGGCTTGAGCAGGAACGCAGCGCTTGGGTACGCGCGAAGATCGAGTGTGAAGTCGCAGAAATCAGCTATGCAAAATTCCGCGAGCTGTCCCAGCAAGATCCAGACATTCTTTACGTGCTCAGCGGACAAATCGCACAGCGTCTGCGCAATACCACGCGCAAGGTCGGCGACCTGGCCTTCTTCGACGTAACCGGTCGTGTCGCCCGCTGTCTGCTGGAACTGTGCAAACAGCCAGATGCCATGACCCACCCGGACGGCATGCAGATCAAAGTGACCCGCCAGGAAATCGGGCGGATTGTCGGTTGTTCACGGGAGATGGTCGGTCGCGTGCTCAAGGATCTGGAAGAACGCAACCTGGTGGACGTCAAAGGCAAGACCATGGTGGTCTTCGGTACGCGCTAAGCCTTGAACATGTCTGCCAGCAACTGGCGATAAAGCGCATCAAGCCGCCCGAGCGCATCGGGTGCGGCAAATTTCTCATGCAGGGCAATGTGGCTTTCGGCGCGAACCCGCTGCTCCAGGCCGCAGGCTTCATTGAAGCGATTGACTGCGGCGACCATCGACTCACGTTCGTTATCCAGCAACAACGCACCGTGTACCAATCCGACCGGACGTGTGCCGCCCTTGCTCTGGCGCCAGCGCTGGGCAGTGCCGACCATCTTGCGGCCGTCGAGATTGACGTTGAAACGGCCATCGCAGAATGCGCCGTCGACTTCGCCCAGGGACGAAACGCCGCCCAGCTCATCCAGTAACTGACAGATCGGGTCGCAGAGTCGACGGTAAGCGGTTTCGATTCGATTTTGATCGCCTTCGCTACGCGGGGGTGCGTAGACAAGGGCGATATTGATGGTGGAAGCCGATTGCGGCACTGGCTCGCCGCCGGTTTCACGTAACAGCACCGGCCAACCGGCGGCGGCTGAGACTTCGCAGGCCGCTTCGAAGCCGGGTAGACGATTCAGGCGTCGGGGCATGACCAGTGCGCGGTCGCCGGGTTGCCAGAACAGCAGACCAAACTCAACATCACCGGCACAGACAGACGCCAGCAGATCCTGTTCGGCCTGTAAGCCGGCTTCGACAGTCAAAGAGACGATTGAGGTCATAAGGTATTCCGTTGGACATGAAGTCTGTGGTGCTACTTATGCCGCCATCGCGAGCAAGCTCGCTCCCACAAGGAGTTTGCGGACACCGCAGATCCAATGTGGGAGCGAGCTTGCTCGCGATGGGGTCGACTCGGCCGGAGCCTGATCAGTCGAGGGTCGAACCGCTGACCGGACCGCCGCGCTCAGGAAAGAACAGGCGCTGCAGTTCAGTGCCCGGGCTTTCAGCGCGCATGAATGCCTCGCCCACCAGGAACGCGTACACGTCGCTGATTTCCATCAGTTCCACATCCGCCCGGTTGAGAATGCCGCTCTCAGTAATCACCAGGCGATCACGCGGGATGCGTGGCAACAGGTCGAGCGTGGTTTCCAGGCTGACATCGAAGGTGTGCAGGTTGCGGTTGTTCACGCCGACCAGTGGCGTGTCGAGGGTTTTCAAGGCCCGCTCCAGCTCGTTGCCATCATGGACTTCTACCAGCACATCAAGGCCGACGCTTTTGGCCACGGCCGCCAGCTCGGCCATTTTCACGTCGTCCAGTGCGGAGACGATCAACAACACGCAGTCAGCGCCCAAGGCACGGGCTTCGACGATCTGGTACGGGTCGATCATGAAATCCTTGCGGATCACTGGCAGGTTGCACGCTGCCCGCGCCTGCTGCAGATACGCATCGGCACCCTGGAAGTAATCGATATCGGTTAGCACCGACAAGCACGTCGCGCCGCCCTTCTCGTAGCTTTTGGCGATGTCGGCGGGAACGAAGTGCTCGCGGATCACGCCTTTGCTTGGCGACGCTTTCTTGATTTCGGCAATGACGGCCGGTTGTTTCGACTTGGCCTGAGCAATCAATGCCTGGGCAAAACCACGGGGTGCATCGGCCGCCTTGGCCAGACTTTCCAGCTCCGCCAGACTCACACGGGCGCTACGCTCGGCGACTTCCTGGACTTTGCGGGCCAGAATGTTTTCCAGAACCGTCGGTACACTCATCCCTCATTCTCCACTTTGAATACCGCGGTAAATGCACCCAACTCCTCAAGTTTTTCCCGTGCGAGGCCTGTGTGCAGCGCATCGTGCGCCAGGGCAACGCCTTCTTTCAAACTGGTCGCCAGGTCGGCGGCGTACAGCGCCGCACCGGCATTGAGCACAATCATCTCGGCGGCTTTCTGTCCGCTCTCGGTCTTGCGCTTGCCCAAAGCATCGCGAATCAGCTCAAGGGACGCCGCCGGACTTTCCACTGCCAGGCCGTGCAGGCTCTGGCTCTTCATGCCCAAGTCTTCTGGCTCGACCCAATATTCGGTGATCTGGTCATTCTTCAGTTCTGCCACATAGGTTGGCGCCGCCAGGCTGAACTCGTCCAGGCCATCCTTCGAGTGCACCACCAGCACGTGCTTGCTGCCCAGACGTTGCAAGACTTCGGCCAGTGGCCGGCACAACGCCTGACTGAACACGCCCACCACCTGATGTTTCACGCCGGCCGGATTCGTAAGCGGGCCGAGCATGTTGAACAAGGTACGCAGGCCGAGATCCTTGCGCGGGCCGGCGGCGTGCTTCATGGCACTGTGATGGGTCTGGGCAAACATGAAACCGATGCCGACGTTATCGATGCAGCGAGCCACCTGCACCGGGGTCAGGTTCAGGTAGATCCCGGCCGCCTCCAGCAGATCGGCGCTGCCGCTTTTGCCCGACACCGCACGGTTACCGTGCTTGGCTACGGTGCAACCGGCTGCAGCGACTACGAAGGAGGAAGCTGTCGAGACGTTGAAAATGTTCGCACCATCACCACCGGTGCCGACCACATCGACGACGCCGTCGAGGGTCTTGAGTTCGACCTTGTCCGCCAACTCGCGCATGACAGAGACCGCGCCGACGATCTCGTCGATGCTTTCGCTCTTCATACGCATGGCCATCATGAACGCGCCGATCTGCGCATCCGTGCATTGCCCGGTCATGATTTCGCGCATCACATCGCGCATTTCATCGGTGCTGAGGTCGAGCTGATCGACGATACGGCTCAGGGCTGTCTTGATATTCATGAAAAGTCCTTAGCGCGTGCCGCCGGTTTGTTTGAGGAAGTTTGCGAACAGCTCGTGGCCCTGCTCGGTGAGGATAGACTCGGGGTGGAACTGCACACCCTCGATGTTCAATGTCTTGTGGCGCAAGCCCATGATCTCGTCGACCGAGCCGTCTTCGAGCTGGGTCCAGGCGGTCAGCTCCAGGCAATCGGGCAGGGTTTCGCGCTTGACGATCAGCGAGTGATAACGCGTCACCGTCAGCGGATGATTCAGACCTTCGAACACGCCCTTGTCCTCGTGGAATACCGGGCTAGTCTTACCGTGCATGACTTGGCGGGCGCGGACTACATCACCGCCAAAGGCCTGGCCGATGGACTGGTGGCCGAGGCAGACGCCGAGTATCGGCAGCTTGCCGGCGAAATGCTTGATCACGTCGAGCGAGATGCCGGCTTCGGTCGGTGTGCAAGGACCGGGGGACACGACGATGCGCTCAGGGTTGAGGGCTTCTATGTCGGCAATGGTGAGTTCATCGTTGCGCACGACTTTGACCTGGGAGCCGAGCTCACCGAGGTACTGCACAACGTTGTAAGTAAAAGAGTCGTAGTTATCGATCATCAGCAACATGGCGTTTGGAACCTCTTGAATTCACTGACTTTTAATACAGCCTTCGAATGATTACCCGCAGCGTCCTGCGCTTTTTCAGTCGCCGGGTGCGCCAGCAAAGCGGTATGTCATACGGGTGAAGAAGGCAAAGCGGTACAGGTCCGGCGGGGCCGGCAAAAGAATTCAGGCGCGCCAACGCCAGCGGGCGTGTGCCTTGATGACTTGATCCAGAAGTTTGCTGATGATCAACACGGGGAAGGTCTCATTCATACGTCTCGGCACAGTAACTTAGCTGGGCAGAGCGTGCAATATGGCCGTGGCGACTGGCTGCGAAACAATCGAAGGGTTCGCGACCGATGGCAAAAGGCCGGAAGTTTTTGGTACTGTCGTTTCGTTCACTACAACAATAAATAAACGGACTTGCTCATGATCAAACAGACGTTGTTTGTACCGCTCGCAGGATGCTTGCTCGCCGCGGCCTGCGCCCAGGCGATCGCCGCGCCTAACCCTTACTCCAATTTCGTCGTCTTCGGCGACAGTCTCAACGATGCCGGGACCTTTGCCGACACGGGCGGGCCTGCCGGCTCGACCCAGCGCTATACCAACCGCACGGGGCCGGTTTACCTGGATGGCAACGGTGAAGTCCGCTCGCTCAACTCCACGCAGATCCTGGGGGGGAAACTGGGGTTCTCGGCGGATCAGACCGCCTCATCGTCCTCGGCGGTACGTGCCAGCAATGGCCAGCCCGATGGCAACAACTGGGCCGTCGGCGGTTATCGTACCGACCAGATTCTCGACTCGATCACCAGCACCTCCGCCACGGGTGATCGCACCCGGGCAGGCTACCTGCCGTCGAACAATTTCCGCGCCGACCCGAATGCGCTGTATTACATTTCGGGCGGTGGTAATGACTTCCTTCAGGGGCGCGTGACCAGCCTGCCCCAGGCCAGCGCTGCCGCCGATCGTCTGGTCAGCAGCGTGCAAACCCTGCAACAGGCCGGTGCTCGCTACATCATGGTCTGGTTGCTGCCGGACATCGGCTTTACCCCGGCCTTCAACGGCACCCCGTTGCAAGCGTTCACATCCCAGCTCAGTTCTCAGTTCAACACCGAACTGGTAAGCCAACTGCAAAACGTCAATGCCAACGTCATCCCGCTCAACATTCCGGTGCTGCTCAAAGAGACGTTTTCCAACCCGGCGCAGTTCGGCCTGGCCACCGACCAGAACCTGAGCGCCACCTGTTTCAGCGGCAGCAGCTGTACCGAAAACGCCCGTTACGGCATCAACAGTGCGACGCCGGACCCGACCAAGCTGATCTACAACGACTCGGTGCACCCGACCGAAGCCGGGCAGCGTCTGATTGCCGATTACGCTTACTCGCTGCTGGCCGCGCCGTGGGAAGCCACCCTGTTGCCACAAATGGCCCAGGGTACGCTGCGCTCTCATCAGGATGAGTTGCGCAACCAATGGCTGGCCGATTGGGAAAACTGGCAAGGCGTGGGCCAATGGCGAGCGATTGTCGCCGGCGGCGGCCAGCACCAGGATTTCGACAGCCAGCGCAGTGGTGCCAGTGCTGACGGCAATGGCGCCAACCTCAACATCGGTGGCAGCTACCGGCTGAATGACGCGTGGCGTGTAGGTTTGGCGGCGGGCTTCTACAACCAGAAGCTCGAAGCCGGCGACAACGATTCGGACTACAAGCTCAATACCTACATGGGCACGGCGTTCGCCCAGTACCAGCAGAATCGCTGGTGGGGTGACGCGGCCGTGACGGCCGGGCATCTGGATTACGACAGCCTCAAACGTAAATTCCAGCTGGGGGTCAATGAACGCGGGGAGAAAGGCGATACCGACGGCTATCTGGTGGCTTTCAGCGGTCGCGTGGGGTACGACATCGCGCCGATGGCGAGCAGCCCGTGGCACTTGTCGCCATTCGTGAGCGCTGATTTCGCCAAAGTTGAAGTCGACGGTTACTCGGAGAATGGCGCCGACTCCACTGCGCTGACATTCGACGACCAATCGCGCATTTCCCGGCGTCTCGGCCTTGGCCTCCAGGGTAAGTACCAGATCACCTCGCAAACCCAAGTCTTCGGCGAACTGGCTCACGAGCGTGAGTACAACGACGATACCCAGAATGTGACCATGAACCTCAAAAGCCTGCCGAACAACCGCTACACCCTGGCCGGCTATACCCCACAGACCAACCTGAACCGCCTGAACCTGGGCGTGAGCCACAACCTCACCAAGGACCTGGCTTTGCGGGCGAGTTATGACATTCGCAAGGATGATGACTTTACCCAGCAAGGCATTAACGTAGGCGTTGCGCTGGACTTCTAAACATCAGGCAAAAAAACGCGGCGCCCTCACAGACGCCGCGTTTTTTTATGCTGAACACTTATTGTGGCGAGCGATCTTGCTCGCGCTCGGCTGCGAAGCAGTCGTCGATTGGGCCTGCTTCGCAGGCCAACGGGAGCAAGCTCCCTCGCCACAAAGGCTCACTCCCACAGATGTTGCGTGAACTCAGGCGTCCGGGGTTTGTTCGGCCAAGGCTACGGCGCGGAACATCGCGCGGCGCTTGTTCAGGGTTTCTTCCCATTCCAGCGCCGGCACCGAATCGGCGACGATGCCGCCGCCGGCCTGCACGTGCAGCTCGCCGTCCTTGATCACGGCCGTGCGGATCGCAATGGCGGTGTCCATGTTGCCGTTCCAGGCGAAGTAGCCCACCGCCCCGCCGTAGACGCCACGCTTGACCGGCTCCAGTTCGTCGATGATCTCCATCGCCCGAATCTTCGGCGCGCCCGACAACGTGCCCGCCGGCAGAATCGCCCGCAGCGCGTCCATCGCCGTCAGCCCGGCTTTCAATTGGCCAGTGACGTTGGAGACGATGTGCATCACGTTGGAATAACGCTCGATGACCATCTTCTCGGTGAGTTTCACCGAACCGATTTCCGAGACCCGTCCGGTGTCGTTACGGCCCAGGTCGATCAGCATCAAGTGCTCGGCGATTTCCTTGTCGTCCGACAGCAGGTCTTTTTCCAGCGCCAGATCGGCCTCTTCGTTAGCCCCGCGTGGGCGAGTGCCGGCAATCGGGCGCACGGTGATCAGGTTGTCTTCGACCCGCACCAGCACTTCCGGCGAACTGCCGACGACGTGGAAGTCGCCGAAGTTGAAGAAATACATATAAGGCGTCGGGTTGAAGCAACGCAGCGCCCGGTACAGATCGATCGGCGCAGCCTTGAAGTCGATCGACATACGCTGCGACGGCACGACCTGCATGCAGTCACCGGCCAGGATGTATTCCTTGATGGTGTCGACGGCTTTTTCGTAATCGTCCTGGGTGAAACTCGAACGGAATACCGGGTCAGCCGACTGTTGCTTGCTGAAATCCAGGCCGCGGCGCGGGGTGATCGGCTGACGGAGTTTTTCCAGCAGCTCTTCCAGTCGCGCCTGGCCTTGCTCGAATGCATCGTCCTGCGACGGATCGGCCAGCACGATGGCGTGCATTTTCCCGGCGAGGTTGTCGAACACCACCACCGCGTCGGAGACCATCAGCAGAATATCCGGTACGCCCAGCGGATCCGGGTTCGGGCATTTGCCCAGACGTTTCTCCACATAGCGCACGCAGTCGTAACCGAAGTACCCCACCAGACCGCCATTGAAGCGCGGCAGGCCGGGAATGGTTGGCACGTTGTAGCGGGCTTTGAATGCTTCGACGAAGGCCAGCGGATCTTCGGCTTCATGGCTTTCGATCTCGACGCCGTCGTGGGTCACGCTGACGTGATGATCATGAACCCGCAGCACGGTGCGGCACGGCAGGCCAATGATCGAATAACGGCCCCACTTCTCCCCGCCCTGCACCGATTCCAGCAGGTAGGAGTTTGGCTCGTCGGCCAGTTTCAGGTAGATCGACAGCGGCGTGTCGAAGTCGGCCAGGGTTTCGCAGGCCAACGGGATACGGTTATAGCCGGCAGCGGCCAAACGCAGGAATTCTTCGCGGATCATGGGGTAGCCTCGTGGCTTGAGGTGCTAACAGTCAGGTATGCAAACGCGCCGGAAAGCCGGCCAGAATCGAGTCAGGCGCGCCAACGCCAGCGGGCCAGGGCCTTGATGACTTTCATCCAGAGTTTGCGAGTGACCACCACGATGACGTTTCCAGAAGGGGATTGAGCAACGTCGGGCAACGTTATCTCAGAGGCTGGATCCAGGCAACCGGGAATTAGCTTGCGCAGATCGTCGATCACCAGCGCCGGCGACTCTTCCGAAATCGGCCGACCGTGGTTGTAGCCGTAGCTGAGGGCCACGCACTTGACCCCTGCCGCTTTCGCCGCCAGCACATCGCTGCGTGAGTCGCCGACAAACAGCGACTGCGAGGCCGGTATGTTGGCCATTTTCATCACGAAAAACAGCGCGGCCGGGTCAGGTTTCTTCTGCGGCAAGGTGTCGCCGCCGATGATCCATTTGAAGTAACGGCCGATTTTCATCTGATCCAGCAGTGGCGCGACGAAGCGCTCCGGCTTATTGGTGATCAGCGCCATTTCGACACCCTGCTTGTGCAGCCATTTCAGGGTGTCACGCACGCCGGGATAGACCACGGTCAGATCATGGCTCTCGCTGTAAGCCTCCATGAAGATATCCAGCGCGCCCTCGGCTTCGCCATCGTCGACCGCCGAATGGTCGATGCCACCGGCCAGCGCACGGCGGACCAGCACCGGCGCGCCATTGCCGACCCATTCACGCACCGACTCGATGCCGGCGGGTTGACGCCCCAGTTTGAGCAGCATGTTATCCACGGCCACAGCGAGGTCGGGGACCGAGTCGACCAGCGTGCCATCCAGATCGAACATCACCAGCCGTGGTAGACGCCCCGGAAACAGCTGCTCAAAGCCACTCATGGACGAGCCAACGCCAGTTCGGAACGCATCTTTTCAATCACCTCTTGGTAGTTCGGTGCATTGAAGATCGCCGAACCGGCGACGAAGGTGTCCGCGCCAGCCGCAGCGATTTCACGGATGTTGTTCACGTTGACGCCGCCGTCGATTTCCAGGCGGATGTCACGGCCGGAGGCATCGATCAGCGCGCGTGCTTCACGCAGTTTGTCGAGGGTGCCGGGAATGAACTTCTGCCCGCCAAAGCCCGGGTTGACGCTCATCAGCAGAATCATGTCGACCTTGTCCATCACGTACTTGAGTACGTCCAGCGGCGTCGCCGGGTTGAACACCAGGCCGGACTTGCAGCCGCCCTCGCGGATCAGTTGCAGGGAACGGTCGACGTGCTGCGTGGCTTCGGGGTGGAAGGTGATGTAGGTCGCGCCGGCCTCGATGAAGTCACCGACAATGCGGTCCACCGGGCTGACCATCAGGTGCGCGTCAATCGGCGCGGTCACCCCGTATTTGCGCAGCGCGGCGCAAACCATCGGGCCGATGGTCAGGTTTGGCACATAGTGGTTGTCCATGACATCGAAGTGCACGAAGTCGGCGCCGGCGGCCAGGACGTTGTCCACTTCTTCACCCAGGCGGGCGAAGTCGGCGGAGAGAATCGACGGAGCAATGACGAAGGGCTGCATGACGCACCTTTTTTGAGCAGAATCACGATGGCGCGCATTGTATACCTCATGCTTTGATGCGCGCGACGTGGCCGCGATGATCAGTACGCCGCTCGGTAAATCTTCTCGATATCGACGGCGCTCAGTTTGCGTGGATTGTTGCGCATCAGGCGCTCGATTCCCGCCGCTTCCACGGCCATGGCCGGGATCGCATCCTCCGGCACACCGAAACTGCGCAGCCCTGGCGGAATCTCTACCGCCGCGCACAATGCGGCCATTGCCTCCACGGCTTTGTCTGCTGCTTCGTTGGCGCTCAGATGGACAGTCCTCACCCCCATGGCTTCGGCAATATCCTGCATACGCTCGACGCAGGCCATCTTGTTCCACGTCATGACATACGGCAGCAGCAAGGCGTTGCTGACACCATGAGCGATGTTGAAACGCCCGCCCAGCGGATACGCCAGCGCATGCACCGCGCCGACCCCGGCATTACCGAAGGCCATGCCGGCCATCAGGCTGGCGGTGGCCATGTCTTCGCGGGCTTGCAGGTTGGACGGGTTGGCATAGGCCTTGGGCAGCGCTTTGGCGATCAGCTTGATGGCGCCGATGGCCAGGGCATCGGTGATCGGCGAGGCGTTGACCGACAGGTAGGATTCGATGGCATGCACCAGCGCGTCGACACCACTGGCGGCGGTGACGCTGCGCGGGCAGGTCAGGGTCATTTGCGGACTGACCAGCGCCACGTCCGGCAATAGGTAGTCGCTGACAATCCCTTTCTTCAATTGCGCGACCTTGTCGGAGAGGATCGCCACATTGGTCACCTCCGAACCGGTGCCGGCCGTGGTCGGGATGGCGATCAGCGGCGGACCTTTGCGCGGCACCTGATCCACACCAAACAGATCCTCCAGCGCACCGTGGTAACCGGCGTAGGCCGCGACGCTTTTGGCGATGTCGATGGCGCTGCCGCCGCCGAGGCCAATCAGACCGTCATGCCCGCCCTCGCGGTAAACCCGCATGCAGTCTTCGACGATGGCGATTTCCGGGTCTGGCAGCACACGGTCGAAAATTTCGTAGGATCGATCGCCCAACTGCGCCAGCGCCAGCTCGACCGTGCCTGACTTGACCAGCGCCGCGTCGGTGACGATCAGCGGGTTGTCGATATCCAGGCGGGTAAGTTCGGCGGCCAACTGCTCGATGGCACCTGCGCCGGTGATCAGTTTGTGAGCAATCTTGAAAGAGGAAAGACTCATCGTGCGCAGCCTCTTATAAATAGGGGAGCTGGGCACAATAGTAGCTGGGGATTGGGGTTTGTCTGCTATTCAGGTTGTGAATGACCCAACATCCCGAAACACCTTGAACTCCTGTGGGAGCGAGCCTGCTCGCGATAGCGGAGTATCAGTCGACATCAATATTGAATGTCAGTCCGTCATCGCGAGCAGGCTCGCCCCCACAGGGGATGGTGTGTGGGTTTAGACCTGGGCGGTGCGCAGTTTTTCGCTGCGGCCACGCAGCCACTCGAGGGTCAGCAACAGGATCACCGAGAAGGCAATCAGCAGGGTTGCTGCAGCGGCAATCGTCGGGCTGAGGTTTTCGCGGATACCGCTGAACATCTGCCGAGGCAAGGTCGCTTGTTCGGGACCGGCGAGGAACAGCGTCACCACCACTTCATCGAACGACGTCGCGAAGGCAAACAGCGCACCCGAGATCACACCCGGCGCAATCAGCGGCAACGTCACCCGGCGGAACGCCGTCAGCGGCGAAGCTCCCAGACTGGCAGCGGCGCGCACCAGGTTATGGTTGAACCCCTGCAAGGTCGCCGAAACAGTAATGATCACGAAAGGCACGCCCAGCACCGCGTGCACCACGATCAGCGAGAAGAAGCTGTTGCCCAGGCCCAACGGCGCAAAGAACAGGTAGCTCGCCACACCGATGATCACTACCGGCACCACCATCGGCGAGATCACCAGGGCCATGACCAGCGCTTTGCCCGGGAAATCACCCCGAGTCAGGCCAATCGCCGCCAGCGTTCCGAAGATCATCGCCAGCACCGTCGCCGCCGGAGCGACGATGATGCTGTTCCTCAATGCCCGCATCCATTCCGCCGAGGCGAAGAAGTCCTGATACCAGTGCAGCGAGAAGCCTTGCAGCGGATAGACCAGGAAACTGCCCGAGTTGAACGACAGCGGAATGATCACCAGCACCGGCAGAATCAGGAACAACAGAATCAAGCCGCAGAGAATCCGCAAGCTGTAGAACCACACCCGCTCAATGGGCGACATATAAGGACTCAGCATTTCATTCTCCCCTTAGCTCAGGCGCAGGCGACTGGCGCCCACCAGCCAGCTGTAAATCAGATAAAGCACCACGGTCGCCAACAGCAGCAGCCCACCGAGTGCGGTCGCCATGCCCCAGTTGATGCTGGTGTTGGTGTAGAAGGCGACGAAGTAGCTGACCATCTGATCGTTCGGGCTGCCCAGCAACGCCGGGGTGATGTAGTAGCCAATGGCGAGGATGAACACCAACAGGCAACCGGCGCCGACACCGGCATAGGTCTGTGGGAAGTACACCCGCCAGAAACTGGCGAACGGGTGGCAGCCGAGGGAAATCGCGGCGCGCATGTAGGTCGGCGAAATGCCTTTCATCACGCTGTAGATCGGCAGAATCATGAACGGCAGCAGGATGTGCACCATGGAGATGTAAACGCCTGTGCGGTTGAACACCAACTCCAGCGGCTTATCGATGATGCCCAGCGCCATCAGGCCGCTGTTGATCAAGCCACCCGATTGCAGTAACACGATCCACGCGGCCACCCGGACCAGGATTGAGGTCCAAAAAGGTAACAACACCAGAATCATCAGCAGATTACTTTGGCGTGACGGCAGGTTCGCCAGCAAGTAAGCCAAGGGATATGCCAGCAACAAGCAGATCACGGTGATGATCAGGCCCATCCAGAACGTGCGGGCGAAAATGTCGAGGTAGATCGCCTGGTCAGGCGTGGCCGGTGCGATTTCGCCGAGGTCGTCGATGCGATGATCGACAGCCGCCAGCAAATAGTACGGTGTGATGTTGCTGGTATTGCGGCGCACCGCTTGCCAATAGGCCGGGTCGCCCCAGCGTTCGTCGAGGCCTTCCAGCGCTTCTTTATAAGAGGCCGGTTCAGTGGCGAACGGCAAGGCGCGGGCGGTTTTGGTCAGCAGGCTGCGGTAGCCGGCCAACTCCATGTTCAAGCGCTTGGACAAGTCGCCCAGGGTCTGATTCTTGCGCGCTTCAGCGAGGTCTTCGCTGGCCGCTTTGTACACCGGCTCGGCGGGCAGGCCGCGGCCGTCCCAACTGGCGATGGCCGCCACAGTGCGCGGCATGCCGCCGACCACTTCTGGGTTACCAACGCTTTTGTAGAGCAGCGCCACGATCGGCACCAGGAACACCAGCAACAGAAACAGCACCAGGGGCGCGATCAAGGCCTGGGCCTTCCAGCGGTTGATCCGCTCGGCGTGCTTGAGCCGCTGCTTCAAGGTGGGGTCAGTGCCCGCGTTCAGGGGAATGGCGGTGGCCATGGCGTACTCCGGAAATCTTTGATCGTTGCAGAGGCAGGCAAGCCTCCTCTGTTCTTGATAACTACATATCACCCCTGTAGGAGCGAGGCTTGCCCGCGAAAACGTCGGCACATTCAACATTAATGCTGACTGACACGCCGCCTTCGCGGGCAAGCCTCGCTCCTACAGGGGACTGATCGTTCCCACGCTCTGCGTCACAAGGACGCGGGGCGTCCCGGGCGGCATTCCCACGCAAGGCGTGGGAACGATCATCCGCAGAACCGTCGTCCTGTGTGACTTGCTTATTTGGCAGCCCAGGAATTGAAGCGCTGCTCCAGTTGCTCGCCGTTGTCAGCCCAGAAGCTGACGTCGATCTGCACCTGGTTGGCGATGTTTTCCGGGGTGGTCGGCATGTCTTTCAGGACATCCTTGGCCAACAACGGTACGGCTTGAATGTTGGCCGGGCCGTAAGCGATGTTTTCCGAGTAGGTCTTCTGCTGCTGCGGCGCCACCGAGAACGCGATGAATTTCTTCGCCGCTTCGGCGCGCTTGGCGTCCAGACCTTTCGGGATAGCCCATGCGTCGAAGTCGTAGATACCGCCGTTCCACACGACTTTCAGGTTGCTTTCTTTCTGCACGGCGGCGATCCGGCCGTTGTAGGCCGAGCTCATGACCACGTCACCGGACGCGAGGTATTGCGGCGGTTGTGCGCCGGCTTCCCACCACTGAATGCTTGGCTTGAGCTCATCGAGCTTCTTGAATGCGCGGTCCTGACCGTCTTTGCCAGCCAGCACTTTGTAGACGTCTTTCGGCGCAACGCCGTCGGCCATCAGTGCGAATTCCAGGGTGTACTTGGCGCCTTTACGCAGGCCGCGCTTGCCCGGGAATTTTTTGGTGTCCCAGAAATCCACCCAGCTGGTCGGTGCCGAGGCCAGTTTGTCGGCGTTGTAGGCCAACACGGTCGACCACACGAAGAAACCTACGCCGCAAGGCTGGATCGCGCCCTTGACGTAATCTTCGGATTTGCCGAACAGCGCAGGATCAAGTTGCTCGAACATATCTTCGTCGCAACCGCGAGACAGTTCTGGCGACTCAACTTCCACCAGGTCCCAGGACACGCTCTTGGTGTCGACCATGGCTTTGACCTTGGCCATCTCACCGTTGTATTCGCCAGCCACGATCTTGCCGTTGCCTGCCGCTTCCCACGGTGCGTAGAAGGCTTTGACCTGCGCCGCCTTGTTCGCCCCGCCAAAGGACACCACGGTCAAATCCTGGCCCGCCGCCATCGCGTGTGCCGCACCGATCATGCCCATGACCAAAGCGGTGAATTTCAGGGATCTCAACATTTATTGTTCTCTCCACGTGCAGGGTTGGTGTTGGTGTAGCCGGGGCGATCAGTTCGCCTCTAGAAGGGGATCGAGCGCGCGAACGTGTTCGACCTGCCAGCCAAGCGGTACCACGTCGCCGACAGCCAGCGCGGGATCGAGCTCGGCAATCGGTTGTTTCACGAAGAAGTCGGTCTTGCCGCAGACTTCCAGGCGAACCCGGACGTGGTCGCCCAGATAGATGAATTCCGCTACCCGCCCTGAGAAGCGGTTGACGCAGGACTCGCTGGAGCCGTTGAGGCTTACGCGTTCCGGGCGAATCGACAGCGTGACCGGTTCGCCGGTTTTGCCGACGTTGACCGCCAGGGCTTCAACCTTTTCACCGCGGCCGAGCTCGACGATGCAGCGGTCGCCGGTCTGGCTGTGCAAGCGGCCGTTGAGGCGGTTGTTCTCGCCGATGAAATTGGCGACGAAGGTGTTTTTCGGCTCTTCATAGAGGGTGCGCGGCGCGGCGATCTGCTGGATCTCGCCCTGATGGAACACTGCCACGCGGTCGGACATGGTCAGGGCTTCGCCCTGGTCGTGAGTCACGTAGACCACGGTCACGCCGAGGCGCTGGTGCAGGTGTTTGATTTCCATCTGCATGTGTTCACGCAGTTGTTTGTCCAGTGCGCCGAGGGGTTCGTCCATCAGCACCAGTTGCGGTTCGAACACCAATGCGCGGGCTAGGGCCACACGCTGTTGCTGACCGCCGGACAGTTGTGCCGGGTAGCGCTGGGCGAAGGCGTCGAGCTGAACCATGCTCAGCACACGTTTGACCCGGTCACTGACATCGCTCTTGTTCAAGCCGCGCACGGTCAGCGGGAACGCCAGGTTCTCGGCGACGGTCATGTGCGGGAACAACGCGTAGTTCTGGAACACCATGCCGATGTCCCGCTTGTGCGGCGGTACGTTGTTGATGGAGCGTCCGGCCAACTGGATTTCGCCGGCGGTGGGTGTTTCGAAACCGGCGAGCATCATCAGGCTGGTGGTCTTGCCGGAGCCGGAAGGCCCGAGCAAGGTGAGGAACTCGCCTTTGCGAATCTCCAGGTTGAGGTCTTTGACGATCAGGTTCTCGCCGTCGTAGCTTTTTTGCACTCCACGAAAGCTGACCAGAATGTCACTGGCCCCTGCGTTTGAATCGACCTGGCTCATACCCACACCTTTTTTGTTGATGACTGCTGTGGACTAAGCCTAGTGGACGCTGCCGACCGCGCAAATCGGGGCGCAGGAGAGAATCGCCTCAGCGGGATGGAAGGTTGGGTGTAGGGATTGCCCTACAAGGATGGCGGGGATGGGCAGGTGCAACGGTGATTTGCAGCTGCAAGCGGCAAAAATGGGCAAAAGCGGGATTTCAGGATGTCGCAAATGGATATGACGACGAGATTCCTGTAGGAGCGAGGCTTGCCCGCGAAGGCGCCCGCGCTGGCGCTAAAAGCTTCGCGGGCAAGCCTCGCGCCTACAGGGGATCGCATTCAGATCTAGAGGAGTTTGTGTTCCATCGCGTACTTCACCAGTTCCGCCAGTGAGGTGATGTTGAGCTTTTGCATCAGCCGCGCCTTATGGGTACTGATGGTTTTGCTGCTCAGGGCCAGTTGCTGGGCGATATCGTTAACGTTGGCGCCCTGGGCCAGGCGTTCGAACACCGAGAACTCACGCTCCGAGAGCAATGAGTGCAACGGCCGCGAATCGGTCAGGCCAACTTCGAAGACCATGCGGTCCGCCAGGTCCGGGTCAATGTAACGACCGCCCGCCGCGACCTTGCGGATCGCTGTCAGCAACAGCGCCGGATCGCTGTCCTTGGTCGCATAACCCGCGGCGCCGACCTTTAATGCCCGGGCAGCCATTTGTGCCTCATCGTGCATCGACAACACCAGGATGGCCGGCGGATTGTTCAACGCACGAATCCTTGGAATCGCTTCCAGGCCATTGACGCCAGGCATGGAGATGTCCAGCAACACCACTTCGCAGGGCACATGCCGCAAGGTTTCGAGCAACTGCTCGCCATTGCTCGCCTCCCCTACCACCAGCAAGTCCTTGGCCAGGCCAATCAACTGCTTGATGCCTTCACGGACGATGGTGTGGTCTTCGGCTACCAGTACACGGATCACAGTCTTCTCCATTCTTTTTATGTAAGAGCCAAGATCATTCTCGGGCAAGCTCGCTCCTAAAGTGGACTGCGGGGTTATCAGCTATCTGCGCACCTGCCCGAATCCCTGTGGGAGCGAGCCTGCTCGCGATGACGAAAGCAAAGTCACCACGAAGACTTCAGCCCTCATCCACCGGCACTCGCACACTCAACGTGGTGCCCTCCCCCGGCTCACTCTCCAGCGACAACCGCCCGCCCATGATCAACACCCGCTCACGCATGCCGACCACACCGAAGGACGTTGCCCTGCCCGTGGCGGGGACAAATCCTACGCCATCATCGCTCACCGTCAGACACAACTCGGCACCTTCCAGCGTCAATGTCAGTTCGACAGTATGCGCCTGGGCATGCCGCATGACATTGGTCAGCGCTTCTTGAAGGATTCGGAACAGCCCAATGGCCTTGGCATCACTGAGCACCGGCAGGTTCTCCGGCACCTGCACCAGACATGGAATCTGCGTGCGCGCCTCGAAACGCCGGGCCTGCCACTCGATCGCCGAGGCGATCCCGGCATCGAGAATCGGTGGTCGCAGCGCGGTCGCCACATCGCGCACCAGTTGGAACAGCTGCGCAATCAGGCGTTTCATGCTGTTCAAGCGCTCGTTCAGACCAGGGTCGAGCTGGGCGTAGGCCAATTCGCACATGGAGGTTTCCAGCTTCAGCACGGTGAGCATCTGACCCAGTTCATCGTGAACTTCCCGGGCGATGCGCGCTTTTTCCTCTTCCCGTACGCTCTCCAGGTGAGCGGAAAGCTCACGCAGTTGCTCGCGAGAACTGGCCAGTTCCAGTTCGATGCGCTTGCTCTCGCTGATGTCCCAGACAATCCCGTCCCAGACATAGGCGCCATCTTCGAGCCGACGAGTGATGGCCTTGATCTCGGCCCAGCGCTGCTCGCCCGAACGAGTAAGAATCCGCCCCTGCCACGACCAGTCACTGTCGGTGTCCAGCGCATGGTCCTGAGTCTGGTGATAGCTGGCCTTGTCGTCCGGGTGCACCAGGCTGCGCAGGCCTTTGTCACGGTGGGCCAGGGTCGCCGGCGAATAACCCGACAGGCTCTCGCTGCCTTCGCTGATGTAGGCAAAGTCGATCTGCCCTGTCACCGGCGCCCGCTCAAGGCGGAAGACCAATCCCGGAACGTTGGCCGCAATCCCCTGCAACCGCGCTTCGCTTTCCTGCAACGCCGCCAGGGCGCGACGACGTTCGGTGACGTCGTTGAGGTAGACCACCAGGTATTCACCACCACGAAAGCGCATAAAGCTCAACGAAACATCGGTCGGCAGGATGCTGCCATCCGCTCGCACACAGTTGGTTTCGAAACTTTGCGGCCCTTCTTCGCTGGCCCGGGCACGCTTCCACAGGTTCAGCCAGCGGTCCATGTGCAGGCCCGGCTCAAAGTCGATCAGCGGCCGATCCATGATGCCGCCGACCGGATACCCGAGCATGGTTTCGGCCGCGCGGTTGGCGTAGCGCACGTGGCTGTCCCAATTGACCCAGAGGATGCCGACGGTGCTCTGATCGATGGAAAATTGCGTGAGGCGCAACGCCTCTTCGCTGGCCTCGCGCAGGGCGATGTCCGCGCGCGCCTCCAATAGTCGCTGTTCCAGACTGTGTTGTTGGCGGCGCTGCCAGAACACGATGGCCATGCTGCTCAGCATCAACACCGCCATCAACAGGCTGAGGTTTTGCCAGAAGCCCGGGGTCTCGGTCAGGCGCGGGTATTTGGGTTGCAGCCATTGGTTGTGCAGTTGCTCCAGGTCCTTGGCCGGGATCGCCCGCAGCGCGCTTTCGACGATGCCCGCCAGTTCCGGTTGGTCCCGCCGAGTGGCTACTCGCAGCAATTGCGGCAAGCCGATGTCACCCACCACGACCAGCCCGGCAAATTCGGGCTCGACGGACAGCCGCCCCAATTGCGCTTCATCGACCACGGCATAACCGGCCTGCTGACTCAGCAACAATTGCAATGCCTGGCGCTCGGTCGGTACGCCTTGCAGGTTCAGGTGGGGATAGTTGCCGCGCAGATAGTCAGCCGTCGCACTGGGCATGCGCACAGCGACGCGGGTTTGGCTGTCGAGTTTTTCCAGCTCCACCGCGCCGGTGCTTTTCTGGTCACTGACCACCAGTTGCGGCACCCGCATGTAGGGGTCGGAGAATTGCCAGAACCGCAAGCCGGCGGGGGTTTGGGTCAGCCCGGGAGCGATGTCGATTTCACCCTCGCGCGCGGCGGCTTCCAGTTGCGCAAGGTCGGGGAAATTACGCCAGCTCAGCTCGACCTTGAGCGCTTTGGCCAGCCATTTCATCAACTCGACGTTGACCCCCGACAGGCGCTGCAAGCGGCGATCGTATTGCGCGTAAGGCGCCTGCAGCACCAGCCCGACACGCAATTCTCCGTGCGCTGCCAGCCACTGTTGTTGCTGGAGCGACAGGGGCGCGACGTGCGTCGGTGGCGCGGAAGCCGCCCAACTCATCAAGGGAAACCACAAACAGCCGATAACCCACAGGCAGCGAAAACGCATCATCGAAGTCTCACACACTGACAAATACTGACCAACCCATTAGGCTGCCGGAATAACTTCTGGCCTGGAATATCCGATGCCCCCTGTCTACCGCCTGGCATTGCCAGCATTGTGCCTGTCGCTGATCCTGCCTTGCGCCTTTTCCGTCGAGGCGGCCGACCCGGCACCTGCCGCTGCGGAAAAACCCGCAGAAGAAAAACCGGTCGAACGCCAGCCACTGCTTGAGCGTAGCCAGGAAGAAACGACAGCACTTGAGCGAAAAATCCCCGCGCAGGAACAGCAACAGCTGCAAGCCGGCGCCGACACCTTCCTTGCGCTGTGGAAACCGGCCAACACCGCCGAGCCCAAAGGCGCGGTGATTATCATCCCAGGCGCAGGTGAAACCGTTGACTGGCCGCAAGCAATCAGCCCGTTGCGTAACAAATTGCCCGACGCGAAGTGGAGCAGCCTGAGTATCACCTTGCCGGACGTGCAAAGCGACGCCATTGCACCACGCGTCATGGAAATGCCGCCAACGCTCAAGGCGCCGGAAACCGGCAGCAAGGACTCGACCACGGCAGCTCCCATTGAGCAAGCGGCAGGTGGTGAAGCGGAAGTTGCCGACAAGGCCATCGCCGAAACCACTGAGGAACAGTCAAAGGCCGCCGCCGAACGCATCTTTGCTCGAATTGATGCGGCCATTGCGTATGCCGAACAGCAAAGCGCTCGCAGCATCGTGGTGTTGGGCCATGGCACAGGTGCTTATTGGGCCGCGCGTTATTTGAGCGAGAAGCAGCCGTCGCAAGTGGAAAAATTTGTGATGGTCGCGGCACAGACGCCTGCCGCGGCGAAACCCGAACTGGTCGAACTGACGCCGACACTGAAGCTGCCGACGGCAGATATCTTCTACATGGATAAGCCGCTGGATCGCAACGCAGCACTGGCACGGATGCAGGCCAGCAAGCGCTTGAAGTCTTCAGCGTTCAGCCAGGTGTCGCTCAAGGCGTTGCCCGGTGACGCCAAGGCCGAGCAAGAGCAACTGGTGCGCCGGGTGCGCGGGTGGTTGAATCCGCAGAAGGCGGCGGACTGAAAGACCGCGTCGCCCCCATCGCGAGCAAGCCTAGCTCTTACAGGTTCTGTGCTGTATGACGCGAAACCTGTAGGAGCGAGGCTTGCCCGCGAAGACGGTATCCCTGGCGACACGAATCTTTCCAGCTACCGAAAATCCCGCCGCTCACGAATCAACGTATAAGCCGTATGCAGTTCGCGAGTCTTGTCCGTCGCCTCACGCACCTGCAACGCCGTCGCACCGCTGCCGGCAATCTTGTCCGGATGATGGCGACTGAGCAGGCGTCGATAGGCACGCTTGATCTGCGCCGGCTCGCTGGTCGCCGACACCCCCAACAGCTGCAAGGCATCCTGATAAGTCAGGGTGCTGCTGACCTGCGGGCGCTTGTGCTGATCGTAGTCAGCCGCCAGCGCCAGTACTTGTTGCGGCGTCCAGCCCAGCCACTTGCCCCACAGGGCCAGCAATTCACGTTCATTGTTCCCCGCACGCCCATCGGCCCAAACCATGCGCCAACAGGCGCGCAATACGCCTTCCGCGGCGTGGGGCTGAGCACTCAAGCGCCGCAGATACCCGCGCAACCGGTCACGGCCCGACTTGCCGCGATTGAACGCGGCAATAGCACGACGCTGCGCCGATTCGGTCATTTCCAGCGCACGCATTTCCTGGCGAGCCTGCTGGATGTGACCATCCACCACGCGTCCATCGCTCTTGGCCAACCGCCCCAGCAACACGAACAACAGTTCATCGTTGCGCAGCATCGGACGACCGCCGAGCTTTTCACGCAAATGCCCCCAGCTTTGCAGGTGCAAGCGCCGATCCAGCGCCTGTCCCAGCAAAGCACCGAGCATGGCCCCCGGAATGCTGGCTATGGCAAAGCCCGCTCCGGCTCCAATCAGAGTCCCTGGCCACAGCATCTCAGCGTCTCGCTTCTATCAGGGTTTCAACTTCAGCCAGGCGTTCATGCGTGCCGACATCCACCCAGTATCCGCTCAGGCGTTCGCCGGTAACCTGTCCATCCGCCATCGCTTTGCGCAGCAACGGCGCCAGTTTGAAGGCGCCGGCCGAGCAACCGTCGAACAGTTGCGGATGCAGCACGGCAATACCGCTGTAGGTCAGGGTGTCGGCGTCAGGCTGACCGTCGCGCACTTGCCCGTCGACCAGCGTGAAATCGCCGGTAGGGTGATGGGCTGGATTATCCGCCAGCACCAGGTGCGCCAACCCGGCGATGGGTTGATGCAGCACGCTGAAGTCGTAGTCAGTCCAGATGTCACCATTGACCACCAGGAATGCTTCATCGCCCAGCAGAGGCAATGCGCGGAAGATACCGCCGCCGGTTTCCAGTGGCTCCCCTTCCGGTGAGTACTGAATACGCAGGCCGTATTGCGAGCCGTCACCCAAGTAGCTTTCGATCTGCTGACCGAGCCAGGCGTGGTTGATCACAATCTCGGTAAACCCGGCGTTTGCCAGGGCTTTCAAGTGGTACTCGATCAGAGGCACGCCGCCAGCACGAACCAGCGGTTTGGGTGTGGTCAGGGTCAGCGGGCGCATGCGCTCGCCTTTGCCGGCCGCCAGAATCATCGCCTTCATGCAGGGGCTCCAGCACGCAGGCTCAGCAGCAACACATCCAGCTCGGCCAGCTCAGGACGGCGGGCGATCACTGCATCTATATAAGCAAAGAAGCGCGGCACATCGGCCAGGTAGCGCGGCTTGCCGTCGCGATGACAGATGCGGGCGAAAATGCCGATCACTTTCAGATGACGCTGCACGCCCATCAGGTCGCTGGCGCGCAGGAAGTCTTCAAAATCAGGCTGCACGGGAATGCCGAGCGCACCCGCTTGCTGCCAGTAATTTTCCAGCCAGGCTTGTACACGCTCCTCGGGCCAACTGAGGAAAGCGTCCTTGAACAGGCAAGTGACGTCATAGGTCACCGGGCCGTAGACCGCGTCCTGGAAATCCAGCACGCCGGGGTTCGGCTCGCTGAGCATCAGGTTGCGAGGCATATAGTCGCGATGCACCAGCACTTTAGGCTGGGCCAGGGCGCTGTCGATCAGCAGCTCAGTCACGTGCTGCCAGAGCGTTTGCTGCGCCGAGTCGAATTCGATGCCCAACTCGCGCTTCACGTACCACTCGGGGAACAGCTCCAGCTCACGACGCAGCAAAGCCACGTCGTAACTCGGCAACGGCGCGACCATCGGCAATTGCTGGAAAGCCAGCAATGCTTGCAGGGCATCCTTGAACAAATCGTCGGCGTTTTCGCTATCAATTACGTCCAGATAAGTCTTGTTGCCCAGGTCATTGAGCAAAAGAAATCCGCGTTCGAGGTCTTCGGCATAAATTTTCGGCACATTTATTCCGGACTTCGCCAACAAAAAAGCGATATCCACGAAGGGTTTGCAGTTTTCCTGGGGCGGTGGCGCGTCCATCACGACGAAACTTCTGCCTTCGCCTTCCCACCGGAAATAGCGCCGAAAACTCGCGTCACTACTGGCCGCGGTCAATGTGGCCGGGGGTACGACGCCCCAGCCCTGTTCTGCAAAGAGGATAGCCAACTGCTCATCGAGCCAAACTTTCAGGTGTTGCAAACGTACATCTTGGTCAGGCATTGCAAGGGTCTCCGACGGCGCTAGCCGTCAAGCGGGTCATGCTTTATTATCCAGCATCTTTTTCAGACCATCGAGAGGCGTGCGGCCCACACCGCGGGCAGATGGCACGCAGGAAGCCCGGACTAATAAGATGGCATTGAAATCCCCCGCGTTTCGTAAAAAATTTCCGTTGTTGGTTACCGGCAGTCTGCTGGCCCTGCAACCCCTAGCCACTTCTTTCGTGGTCGCCGCGGAACAGTATGACTGCTCAGTCTCTGCTTCGGGTGCCTGGGACTGTGCGCCAAAAGCGCCAGCGGCGGCATTGCCTCCGCGTCCCGTCCATGACGGCAGCGCAGTTTCCGCCACCGGCGAACCTGCGTCCGAAAGTGGCACCAGTGAAGACACTGGCGCCAAGCCTGTGCTGGTTACCGAGTCCAAAGGCCGCGGCCTGAAGTCGCGTAGTGCAGACTACAGTCACCTCGACTGGGTTCCGCGCGAGAACCTCACGGCAGCGCAACTGGCAGAGACCGGTCCTTACTGCTCTGGTTCCTATATCGAACCGATTCGTCCTGGCATGAATGACAAGACGAATAAAAGTGACGCTCCAACCTTTATCGGCGCGAAAGCCTCCCGCTATAAGCAGGAAGAGCAAGTCGCGACCCTGGCCGGTGACGTCGTCATGCGCCAGGGCAGCATGCAGGTTGAAGCCGACGAAGCGAATCTTTACCAGGCCGAGAGCCGTGGCGAACTGAGCGGCAACGTGCGCATTCGCGACAACGGCGCACTGATCGTGGGCGACCACGCCGACGTGCAGCTCGATACCGGTGAAGCCAAGGTCGATAACGCCGAATACGTGATGCACAAATCCCGTATCCGCGGTAACGCGCTGTACGCCAAACGTGCCGAAAACGCGATCATCCGCCTCAAGGATGGTACGTACACCACGTGCGAACCGAACAGCAACGCCTGGCAGCTCAAGGGCAACAACATCACCTTGAACCCGGCGACCGGCTTCGGTACCGCGACCAACGTGACACTGCGGGTCAAGGACATTCCTGTCCTGTACACGCCGTACATCTATTTCCCGATCGATGACCGTCGCCAGTCCGGCTTCCTGCCGCCGACTATCGGCACGGGCAGCGATACCGGCTTCATGCTGGTCACACCGTATTACTTCAACCTGGCACCGAACTACGATGCCACGTTGTATCCGCGCTACATGAGCAAGCGCGGCTTGTTGATGGAAGGCGAGTTCCGCTACCTGACCCCGTCCAGCGAAGGTCAGTTCGGTGCTGCGTACCTCAACGACGAAGATACCGATCGCAGCAAGCAGACCGACTACCAGAAAAACCGCTACATGTATAACTGGCAGCACAAGGGTGGTCTGGATTCGCGGGTCCTCACGCAGGTTGATTACACTAAGATCAGCGATCCGTATTACTTTCAAGACTTGCAGACTGATCAGATTGGTATAAAAAGCGCCGATTATGTTAACCAGCAAGGCTCCGTCACTTACCGTGGCGATAGTTACTACGCTCAACTGAATGCACAGGCCTATCAGCTTGCAACGGTGTCGAACATTACACCGTATAACCGCTTGCCACAGATTACGTTTGCGGGCCGGCTACCAACTCAACCGGCCGGCCTGAACTTTGATTACCAGACCGAGCTGGTACGGTTTGATCGCGACTTGAAAAACGGCACTTTCACCGACGAAGACGGGAACGTGACTCCGCGCCTAGACACGAACGTTGTTGGCTTGGCACGCGCTACAGGTGATCGTCTCAACCTTGCGCCAGCCGTCAGTCTGCCTCTGAACTGGACTTACGGCTTCCTGAAGCCGACGCTCAAGTACCAGTACACCCAATACAGCCTGGATCTGGACAACAGGGGCAAAACCTTTGTTTCCAACCAGACCGCAGAACAGGACAGGCTACTCGGAAAGTTTGACAGCAATCAGAACCGTGGCGTGCCGATCGCCAGTGTCGACAGCGGGCTTTACTTCGATCGCAATACGCAATGGTTTGGCAAGAACTACCGTCAGACTCTCGAACCGCGCCTGTTCTATCTGTACGTACCAGAGACCGATCAGGAAGACATTCCGGTATTTGATACCAGCGAATACACCTTCAACTATGCGTCGCTCTTCCGTGATAACCGTTTCTCCGGCTCCGACCGCGTCGGTGACGAGAACAAACTGTCGTTGGGCGTGACCAGCCGCTGGATCGAAGACAACGGCTTCGAACGTCAACGCATCAGTGTCGGCCAGGCCTTGTACTTCAAGGACCGCGAAGTTCAGTTGCCGGGTATCGATGCAAAGACCCGCGACGATGCGCACTCCAACGTGTCGCCTTATGCGCTGGAATACGAATACCGCTGGAACCGCGATTGGCGCACCACGGCCGATTACAACTGGGACCCGGACAGCCGCAGCCCTCGCTCGGGCAGCGCGATGTTCCACTACCAGCCTGAGGACAACCCGAACAAGGTCATCAACGCCGGTTATCGCTATCGCAATGACCAGGTCCGTTACGACCAGAACAGCGGTAAATGGTCGGTGGGCGGTGGTGATTACGGCACCCCAGGCCAACCTGGCTACGTGAAGGACTACTACAAAATCCAACAGCACGACTTCTCGGTGATCTGGCCAATCGTGCCGCAATGGAACGCCATCAGCCGCTGGCAGTATGACTACAACCGCAACCGTACCCTGGAAGCCTTCGGTGGTTTCGAGTACGACAACTGCTGCTGGAAACTGCGCCTGATCAACCGTTACTGGGTTTCCTATGACGAGTTCAGTCAAGATGCCCCGCAAAACGAAAAAGGCGACCACGGCGTCTTCCTACAAATCGTTCTGAAAGGTCTCGGCGGCCTCACCGGCGCCAAAGTAGAGAGCTTCCTCGACAAAGGCATCCAAGGTTATCGTGAACGTGAAGACCAAGCTTTCTGATTGTCTGCGCCCGCTAGTGCTGGGCGCGCTGTTCCTGGGTACTGCGGCGAACGCCGCGGTACAGTCCATCGATAAAGTGGTGGCCATTGTCGACAACGACGTGGTCATGCAAAGCCAACTGGACCAGCGTGTTCACGAAGTTCAGCAAACCATCGCCAAACGCGGTTCTGCGGTTCCGCCGGCCGGCGTGCTGGATCAGCAGGTGCTTGAGCGTCTGATCGTCGAAAACCTGCAATTGCAGATCGGCGAGCGTTCCGGCATCCGCATTACCGATGAAGAACTGAACCAGGCTGTCGGCACCATTGCCCAGCGCAATAACATGTCGATTGATCAGTTCCGTGCTGCCCTGACTCGTGACGGCCTCTCTTATGAGGACGCACGGGACCAGATTCGTCGCGAAATGATCATCAGCCGAGTGCGCCAGCGTCGTGTGGCCGAGCGCATTCAAGTGTCTGAACAGGAAGTGAAGAACTTCCTCGCTTCCGACCTCGGCAAAATGCAGCTGTCCGAAGAATTCCGTCTGGCCAACATCCTGATTCCTACGCCGGAAAGCGCCAACTCCGATGCAATTCAGAATGCAGCCAAGCAAGCGGACGCGGTTTACCAGCAACTCAAGCAAG
Organism: Pseudomonas sp. SJZ077; assembly: GCF_007993905.1. Taxonomy (NCBI): domain Bacteria; kingdom Pseudomonadati; phylum Pseudomonadota; class Gammaproteobacteria; order Pseudomonadales; family Pseudomonadaceae; genus Pseudomonas; species Pseudomonas sp. SJZ077. The sequence continues at coordinate 70,658 of NZ_VIUJ01000020.1, read as the reverse complement.
GCGCTGACTTCGGTCAGTTGGCAATTGCCAAATCCGCCAGCGAAACCGCACTGGAAGGCGGCGACATGGGCTGGCGTAAAGCCGCTCAACTGCCACCTCCGTTCGATCGCATGTTGAGCACCATGACCGTTGGCGACATTACCCAGCCAATGCGCACGCCGGGGGGCTTCATCATCCTGAAGATCCTCGACAAGCGTGGCGGTGAGACCCAGACCCGTGACGAAGTGCACGTGCGTCACATCCTGGTCAAGCCGAGCCCGATTCGTGACGAAGCAAAAACCAAAGCCCTGGCTGAATCGCTCTACACCCGAATCGAAGCAGGCGAAGATTTCGGCGAACTGGCGAAAAGCTTCTCGGAAGACCCGGGTTCCGCCCTCAACGGTGGCGACCTGAACTGGATCGACCCGAACGCATTGGTGCCCGAGTTCCGCGAAGTGATGGCCAAGACCCCGCAAGGTCAACTGTCCAAGCCGTTCCAGACTCAATACGGCTGGCACGTTCTGGAAGTCCTTGGCCGCCGCGCCACCGACAGCACGACCCAGGCCCGTGAGCAGCAGGCGATGACCGTACTGCGTAACCGCAAATACGACGAAGAGCTGCAAACCTGGCTGCGTCAGATCCGTGACGAAGCGTATGTAGAGATCAAACTCCCTGGTGCAGACCAGGCAGCGCAGTGAAACCCAAGCGTTTCGCGCTGACACCCGGCGAACCGGCCGGCATAGGTCCTGACCTGTGCCTGCTGCTCGCCTCGCAAGCCCAGCCACATCCCCTGATTGCCATAACCAGCCGCGACCTGCTCCTTGAGCGGGCCGCGCAGCTGGGTGTGGTCGTCGATTTGCTGCCGGTAACACCGGACAGTTGGCCGGATGCCCCGGCACCCGCCAACAGCCTGTATGTCTGGGATACCCCGCTCAATGCACCGGTCATCGCCGGGCAACTGGACAAGGCCAATGCGGCTTTCGTTCTGGAAACCCTGACCCGTGCGGGCCAAGGCTGCCTCGACGGGCATTTCGCCGGCATGATCACCGCCCCCGTGCACAAGGGCGTGATCAATGAATCGGGCATTGCCTTCTCCGGGCACACCGAATTTCTCGCTGACCTGACCCATACCGCACAAGTGGTGATGATGCTTGCCACCCGCGGCTTGCGCGTGGCGCTGGTCACCACTCACCTGCCCCTTCGGGAGATTGCCGATGCAATCACCCCGGAGCGTCTGGAACGGGTCACACGCATTCTGTACTCCGACCTGCAACAAAAGTTCGGCATCGCCCGGCCACGCATCCTGGTCTGCGGGCTAAACCCGCACGCCGGTGAAGGCGGACATCTGGGCCATGAAGAAATCGACATCATCGAACCTACATTAGAGCGCCTGCGCGGCGAGGGCATGGACCTTCGCGGCCCCCTGCCCGCCGACACTCTGTTTACCCCCAAATATCTGGAGCACTGCGACGCGGTGCTGGCGATGTACCACGACCAGGGCCTGCCTGTGCTGAAATACAAAGGCTTCGGCGCGGCAGTCAACGTGACCCTGGGCTTGCCGATCATCCGCACATCGGTCGACCACGGCACTGCCCTGGATCTGGCCGGCAGCGGCAACATCGACACCGGCAGCCTGCAAGTCGCCCTGGAAACCGCCTACCAGATGGCCGAGACCCGTTTATGACCGAACATTACCAACACCGAGCGCGCAAGCGTTTTGGCCAGAACTTCCTGCACGATGCCGGCGTTATCGACCGCATCCTGCGCTCCATCCACGCCAAGCCTGAGGACCGCCTGCTGGAAATCGGCCCGGGCCAGGGTGCACTGACCCAGGGCCTGCTGGGCAGCGGCGCGCAACTGGACGTGGTGGAGCTGGACAAAGACCTGATCCCGATCCTCAATCAGCAGTTCGCCGGCAAGAGCAACTTCAACCTGCATCAGGGCGACGCGTTGAAGTTCGATTTCAACAGCCTGAACGCAGCGCCGGGCAGCCTTCGGGTCGTCGGCAACCTGCCGTACAACATCTCTACGCCGCTGATTTTTCACTTGCTGCACAACGCCAGCCTGATTCGCGACATGCACTTCATGCTGCAAAAGGAAGTGGTCCAGCGTATGGCGGCGGGCCCTGGTGGCGGTGACTGGGGCCGTCTGTCGATCATGGTTCAGTATCACTGCCGGGTTGAGCATCTGTTCAACGTTGGCCCGGGTGCGTTCAATCCGCCACCGAAAGTCGATTCGGCCATCGTGCGCCTGGTGCCTCACGCGGTGCTGCCGCACCCGGCCAAGGATCACAAGCTGCTGGAGCGTGTTGTGCGCGAAGCCTTCAACCAGCGCCGCAAAACCCTGCGCAATACCCTCAAGTTGCTGCTGAGCAACGACGAAATCACGGCAGCCGGTGTCGACGGCAGCCTTCGTCCAGAGCAGCTCGACCTTGCCGCCTTCGTGCGCCTTGCCGACAAGCTCAGCGAACAAGTCCTGGCTACCCCCGCCGTCGACTGACAGCCGACGAGCGTTATCGGGTAGGACACCAGCGCCCATGTCTGGTTTACTACCCGATACTTGGCCTAGACTGAGCTCCATCAGCTACGCCCCGCGTCCCGCTTCGCTTTTAAGGCCTCTTGCATGTCCGATCCTCGTTATCAGGTCGACGTCAGCGTCGTCACCCGCTATCTGGCAGAACAATCGCAACCCGAGCACAACCGCTTCGCCTTTGCCTACACCATTACCGTGCACAACAATGGCAAGCTACCGGCCAAACTGCTGTCTCGGCACTGGGTCATCACCGATGGCGACGGGCATGTCGAAGAGGTTCGCGGTGCGGGCGTTGTCGGCCAACAACCGTTGATCGAACCAGGCAAGAGCCATACCTACAGCAGCGGCACCGTCATGACCTCCAAGGTCGGTACGATGCAGGGTACTTATGAAATGATCGCCGACGACGGCAAACACTTTGACGCCGTTATCGCGCCATTCCGCCTGGCGGTGCCCGGAGCCCTGCACTGATGGCGACGTATGCCGTCGGAGACCTTCAAGGCTGCCTTGAAGCCCTGCAATGCCTGCTCAAAAAAGTCGCTTTCGACCCTGCAAAGGATCGCCTGTGGCTGGTGGGCGATCTGGTCAACCGTGGCCCGCAGTCGCTGGAAACCCTGCGTTTTCTCTACAGCATCCGCGAATCGCTGGTGTGCGTGCTAGGCAACCATGACCTGCACCTGCTGGCCGCCGGTAAGAACATCGAACGCCTGAAGAAAACCGATACCCTACGCGAAATTATCGAAGCCCCCGATTGCGCCGAGCTGCTGGAATGGCTACGCCAGCAAAAACTCATGCATTACGACGAACAACGTAACGTTGCGCTGGTGCATGCCGGTATTCCCCCGCAATGGTCGCTGCGCAAAGCACTGAAGTACGCCGCCGAGGTCGAGACGGCGCTGCGCGACGACAATCTGCTGCCGCCCTACCTCGACGGCATGTACGGCAACGATCCGGCGAAATGGGACAGCGACCTCAGAGGCGTCACGCGCCTTCGGGTGATCACCAACTATTTCACCCGCATGCGTTTCTGTACGGCCGAAGGCAAGCTGGACCTCAAGAGCAAGGAAGGCCTGGGCACTGCGCCACCCGGCTACAAACCCTGGTTCCAGCACAGGGAACGCAAGACCAAAGGCGTGAAAATCATTTTCGGGCACTGGGCCGCGCTTGAAGGCCAGTGCAACGAACCGGGCATCTCTGCGCTCGACACGGGTTGCGTCTGGGGCGGTGCCCTGACGATGATGAACGTCGACAGCGGCGAACGCCTGTCCTGCAAATGCGACGAGCATGGCCATGCCGCCGCGCCGCCAGTCGCCCCACGAACTAGCGAACAAACGCCAGCCAGCGCCCAGCGCTAGACTGCGCTTTCAGCCGAGCCACAGGAGCCCGCCATGAGCGAATTCAAACGTATCCCCCCAGAACAGGCACAGGCCCTGCGCGCACAAGGCGCCGTGGTGGTCGATGTCCGTGACCCCGCGACCTATGCCGCCCTGCACATCAGCGGCTCGAAGCATCTGGACAATCATTCCCTGCATGCCTTCATTCAGGCGGCCGATCTGGACGCACCGACCGTGGTGGTCTGCTATCACGGCAATTCCAGCCAGGGCGCCGCCGCATACCTGATCAGCCAGGGCTTTTCCGACGTGTACAGCATGGATGGCGGTTTTGAGCTGTGGCGTACGACTTATCCTGCGGAAACGGCGCAAGGCACTTCCGAATAATTTTTTTGTAACGTGCAAGCCCCGTCCCCTGTGGGCTCGCGCGGTGGCAGACGAACGGTCTGCCACAACTAATTACGTATCTCGCCTTTACCTCCTGAATAAGCAACTATCCTTAAGCGCAGGCCATCCAAAACAGGGGAGAGCCGGTACACCGGCGCGCGGGTCATCGGGAGTAGCTTTCGAGGTCGTCAGCTTCGAAAGAGTTCTGGGGGGTAAACAGCGACTGCATATCCGGTTGCTGCCAGCATCGACTGAATGATCCGGCGTCGGCTCCACGTATCGAGCGAGGTGACGTCATGAGTATCTTTAGCCACTTCCAACAACGCTTCGAGTCCACACGCCAGGAAGAACTCTCGCTGCAAGAGTATCTTGAGCTGTGCAAACAGGACCGCAGCGCCTACGCCTCCGCCGCCGAGCGTCTATTGCTGGCCATCGGAGAACCGGAGCTGCTCGACACCTCGACCAACTCGAGACTGTCGCGAATCTTTTCCAACAAGGTGATCCGCCGCTATCCGGCCTTTGAAGACTTCCACGGGATGGAAGAATGCATAGACCAGATCGTGTCGTATTTCCGCCATGCCGCTCAGGGCCTGGAAGAGAAGAAACAAATCCTCTATCTGCTCGGCCCCGTCGGTGGCGGTAAATCGTCCCTGGCCGAGAAGCTCAAACAACTGATCGAGAAAGTGCCCTTCTACGCCATCAAGGGCTCGCCGGTATTCGAGTCGCCGCTGGGTCTGTTCAACGCCACTGAAGATGGTGCGATCCTCGAAGAAGACTTCGGCATTCCGCGGCGCTACCTCAATACCATCATGTCTCCATGGGCCACCAAGCGCCTGGCCGAATTCGGCGGCGACATCAGCCAGTTCCGCGTGGTGAAACTCTATCCGTCGATCCTCAACCAGATCGCGGTGGCCAAAACCGAACCGGGCGATGAAAACAACCAGGACATCTCGGCGCTGGTGGGCAAGGTCGACATCCGCAAACTGGAGGAATACCCACAGAACGACGCTGATGCCTACAGCTATTCAGGCGCGCTGTGCCGGGCCAACCAGGGCCTGATGGAATTCGTCGAAATGTTCAAGGCGCCAATCAAGGTGCTGCACCCATTGCTGACCGCCACCCAGGAAGGCAACTACAACAGTACCGAAGGCCTCGGGGCGATTCCGTTTACCGGGATCCTGCTGGCTCACTCCAACGAATCGGAATGGCACACCTTCCGCAACAACAAGAACAACGAAGCCTTCATCGACCGGATCTATATCGTCAAAGTGCCGTACTGCCTGCGGGTCAGCGACGAGGTGAAGATCTACGACAAGCTTCTGTTCAACAGCTCTCTGGCCAAGGCCCATTGCGCACCCGACACCCTGAAAATGCTCGCCCAGTTCACCGTGCTCTCACGCCTCAAGGAGCCGGAAAACTCCAACATCTATTCCAAGATGCGTGTGTATGACGGCGAGAACCTCAAAGACACGGATCCGAAAGCCAAGTCGATCCAGGAATACCGCGACAACGCCGGTGTCGACGAAGGCATGAACGGTCTGTCGACCCGGTTTGCTTTCAAGATCCTGTCCAAGGTCTTCAACTTTGATCCGCACGAAATCGCCGCCAACCCGGTGCATTTGCTCTATGTGCTGGAACAACAGATCGAACAGGAACAATTCCAGGCCGAGACCCGTGAACGCTATCTGCGCTTCCTCAAGGAATACCTGGCACCGCGTTATATCGAATTCATCGGCAAGGAGATCCAGACTGCCTATCTCGAGTCTTACAGCGAGTATGGCCAGAACATCTTCGATCGCTACGTGCTGTACGCAGACTTCTGGATCCAGGACCAGGAATACCGAGATCCGGAAACCGGCGAAATCCTCAACCGCGTCGCGCTGAACGAAGAGCTTGAGAAAATAGAAAAACCGGCCGGCATCAGCAATCCGAAGGATTTCCGCAACGAAATCGTCAACTTCGTCTTGCGCGCCCGGGCCAACAACAATGGCAAGAACCCGACCTGGCTCAGCTACGAAAAACTGCGGGTGGTCATCGAGAAGAAAATGTTCTCCAACACCGAGGACCTCCTGCCTGTCATCAGCTTCAATGCCAAGGCCAGCAAAGAGGACCAGCAGAAGCACAACGACTTCGTCACACGGATGGTCGAGCGGGGCTACACCGACAAACAGGTACGACTGCTGTCCGAGTGGTACCTGCGGGTCCGGAAATCGCAATGACGCAGCGGCAAGCCATAAGCTACAAGCGGCAAGAAAAAGCGCGTAAGCCCTGATATCCGGGCAGCTTCTACTTGCAGCTTGTAGCTCACAACTTGAAGCCGCCCGGAGGGGCCTATGAGCTATGTGATCGACCGACGTCTCAATGGCAAGAACAAGAGCACGGTGAACCGTCAGCGGTTTCTGCGGCGTTATCGTGATCACATCAAAAAGGCCGTCGAAGAGGCGGTCAGTCGGCGTTCCATTACCGATATGGAACACGGCGAACAGATCAGCATCCCCGGCCGCGACATCGACGAGCCGGTGCTTCACCATGGACGTGGTGGCAAGCAGACCGTCGTGCACCCCGGCAACAAGGAATTCACCAGCGGCGAACACATTGCCCGTCCGCCAGGCGGTGGTGGCGGCAGAGGCCCAGGCAAGGCAGGCAACTCGGGCGAAGGGATGGACGAGTTCGTCTTCCAGATCACCCAGGAGGAATTCCTCGAATTCATGTTCGAGGACCTCGAACTGCCGAACCTGGTCAAGCGCAACCTGACCGGCACCGACACCTTCAAGACCGTGCGCGCGGGTATCAGCAACGAAGGTAACCCGTCGCGAATCAACATCATCCGTACCCTGCGCTCGGCCCATGCCCGGCGAATCGCCCTGTCTGGCAGCAGCCGGGCAAAGTTACGGGAAGCCAAAGAAGAACTGCTGCGACTCAAGCGGGATGAACCGGATAACTTCGGCGATATTCAGGAGATCGAAGCAGAAATCGAAAAACTCAGTGCGCGCATCCATCGCGTTCCCTTTCTCGATACCTTCGACCTCAAGTACAACTTGCTCATCAAGCAGCCGAACCCCAGCTCCAAGGCGGTGATGTTCTGCCTGATGGACGTGTCCGGCTCAATGACCCAGGCGACCAAAGACATCGCCAAGCGCTTTTTCATCCTGCTGTACCTGTTTCTCAAGCGTAACTACGACAAAATCGACGTCGTCTTCATCCGCCACCACACCAGCGCCCGCGAAGTGGATGAGGAAGAGTTCTTCTACTCCCGGGAAACCGGCGGCACCATCGTCTCCAGCGCCTTGAAACTGATGCAGGAAATCATGGCCGAGCGTTATCCGAGCAATGAGTGGAACATCTACGCGGCCCAGGCCTCCGACGGTGACAACTGGAACGACGATTCGCCGATCTGCCGCGACATTCTGATCAACCAGATCATGCCGTTCGTGCAGTACTACACTTACGTTGAGATTACCCCGCGCGAACACCAGGCTTTGTGGTTCGAATACGAACGCATCGCTGAAGCCTTCTCTGACACTTTTGCCCAGCAGCAACTGGTCTCGGCCGGGGATATCTACCCGGTCTTCCGTGAACTCTTCCAGCGCAGGTTAGTGACATGACCGCCAAAGAGCAGAAGCGCCAACCCATTTCCACCGGCTCAGAATGGACATTCGAGCTGATCCAGGCCTATGACAAAGAAATCAGTCGCCTGGCGGCTCGTTATGCCCTGGATACGTACCCTAACCAGATCGAAGTGATCACCGCCGAGCAGATGATGGACGCCTACGCCTCCGTCGGCATGCCACTGGGTTATCACCATTGGTCCTATGGCAAACACTTCCTCAGCACCGAGAAGTCCTACAGCCGTGGGCAGATGGGGCTGGCCTACGAGATTGTGATTAATTCAGACCCATGCATCGCCTATCTGATGGAAGAAAACACCATCTGTATGCAGGCCCTGGTGGTCGCTCATGCCTGCTATGGCCACAACAGCTTCTTCAAGGGCAATTACCTGTTCCGCACCTGGACCGACGCCAGCTCGATCATCGATTACCTGGTTTTCGCCAAGCAGTACATCATGCAATGCGAAGAACGCCACGGCATCGATGCAGTGGAGGACCTGCTGGATTCCTGCCATGCGCTGATGAACTACGGGGTCGACCGCTACAAACGCCCATATCCGATTTCGGCTGAAGAAGAGCGCCGCCGGCAGAAGGATCGGGAAGAGCACTTGCAGAAACAGATCAACGATTTGTGGCGGACCATTCCAAAAGGGGCCGACAAGTACAGCGACAAGGACAACGCGCGCTTCCCCGCCGAACCTCAGGAAAACATCCTGTACTTCATCGAAAAACACGCGCCGCTGCTGGAGCCCTGGCAGCGGGAAATCGTGCGCATCGTGCGCAAGATCGCCCAATATTTCTACCCGCAACGCCAGACCCAGGTCATGAACGAAGGCTGGGCCACGTTCTGGCACTACACGCTGATGAACGACCTGTATGACGAAGGCCTCGTTACCGACGGCTTCATGATGGAGTTTCTGACGTCCCACACCAGCGTGGTCTACCAACCCGGCTTCGACAGCCCCTACTACAACGGCATCAACCCCTACACCTTGGGTTTTGCCATGTACCGGGACATCCGCCGCATGTGTGAACACCCTACCGAGGAGGATTACCGCTGGTTCCCTGAGATAGCCGGTACCGACTGGCTGTCGAGCATCAAGTTCGCCATGAGCAGCTTCAAGGACGAAAGCTTCATCCTGCAGTACCTGTCACCGCAGGTGATCCGCGACCTGAAATTGTTCAGCATTCTCGATGACGACCAAAAGGACGACCTGCTGGTCCCGGCCATTCACGATGAAGGTGGCTACCGCACCATTCGCGAAACACTGGCCGCGCAGTACAACCTGGGTAATCGAGAGCCCAATATTCAGATCTACAGCATCGACCGGCGTGGCGACCGCTCCCTGACCTTGCGTCACCAGCAGCACGACCGCAAACCGTTGGGCGAGTCCACCGAGGAAGTGCTCAAGCACCTGCACCGGCTGTGGGGCTTCGACATTCACCTGGAAACGCTGCAAGGCGACCAGGTCATGAAAGTTCACCATGTCCCGCCCAGAAGCGAGCATAGCGAGGGGGATTACGGCCGGCTGGACTTGGCTGTCATTCATCTTTGATCCTGTTTCTGCCTCCGGAAGTTCGACGCAAAGGTTATTCTGTCGAGCTAACGGAGGTTTTTTATGCGGATTTATAAAGTCGGCGGCGCGGTACGCGATCGCCTGCTGGGCAAACCTGTCACCGATATCGACTGGGTCGTGGTCGGTGCCACCACTGAAGAAATGCTCGCCCAGGGTTATCGCCCCGTGGGTGCCGACTTTCCGGTATTTCTTCACCCCAAGAGCGGTGAGGAATACGCCCTCGCCCGTACCGAACGCAAAAGCGGACGTGGTTACGGCGGTTTCACCTTTCATGCCAGCCCCGAAGTCACCCTCGAAGAAGACCTGATCCGTCGCGACCTGACAATCAACGCCATGGCCGAAGATGATCAGCAGAATCTGACCGATCCTTACCACGGCCAGCGCGATCTCGAAGCCCGAGTTCTTCGTCACGTTTCCCCCGCGTTCGCCGAAGATCCGCTCCGTGTCCTGCGCGTTGCCCGCTTCGCAGCCCGATACGCAGGACTGGGCTTCACCGTTGCGCCTGAAACTTTGGAGCTGATGCGCCAACTCAGCGAATCAGGTGAACTGAAGGCGTTGACGGCGGAACGCAGCTGGAAAGAGATTTCCCGTGCACTGATGGAAGATCAGCCACGGGTGTTCATTGAGGTGCTGCGTGAATGTGGCGCGCTCAAAGCGTTAATGCCGGAAGTTGATGCTCTGTTCGGCGTGCCGCAACCGGCAGCCCATCACCCTGAGATCGACACGGGGGTGCACACCCTGAGCGTCCTTGAGCAAGCGGCGCAGCACAAACAGCCGCTGACCGTGCGCTGGGCATGCCTGCTGCATGATCTGGGCAAAGGGCTCACGCCCGAGGAAGAATGGCCACGCCACATTGCCCATGAGCACACGGGCCTGAAGCTGATCAAAGTGGTGAATGAACGGTTCAAGGCACCGAAAGATTGTCAGGAATTGGCATTGCTGGTGGGTCAGTACCACACCCACGGCCACCGCGCCCTGGAGCTGAAACCCTCTACGTTACTGGACCTGCTGCAGAGTTTTGACGTTTACCGTCGGCCGCAGCGGCTTGAAGAGTTCATTGCGGCGTGCGAGATGGACGCCCGCGGCCGCAAAGGGCTGGAGCAGAGAAGTTACCCACAGGCGGATTATTTACGCGGAGCGGCGACTGCGGCGCGGAACGTGGCGGTACAGCCGTTGCTGGAGAAGGGATTCAAGGGGCCGGAGCTGGGTGAGGCGATCAAGCGTGAGCGACTAAAAGCGCTGAAGGCCTACAAAGAGGCGGCGTCTGCCTGAAAAGCTTTGCGGGCAAGCCTCGCGCCTGCAAGATCCAAGTCGTTTGCGATGGGGCGAACGACGCAAAACCTGCAGGAGCGAGGCTTGCCCGCGAAGGCGTCATCCGCCTCACAACAAACTCGAAGGTGTCAGCTGTTCACCGCGCCACTCAAACGCCACCGGCGCCAACACCTGATCAATCTGTGCCTCACGCCACAACGTCGCAAAGCTTTTGCCTACCCCCGGATGCACTCTGTCCGGCGCAATCAGGGACAACGGCCATAGCACAAAGGCATTTTTCAGAATCTCTGCCCGCGGCAGGATCAATCCATCGAAATTGCCCACCAGATCGCCAAACAGCAGCACGTCGATATCCAGCGGCAAACCCTTGCGGTCGGGCGCATACCGGCCATTGTCCGCCTCGATGAATTTCAATCGACGGTCCAGCTCCATCAGCGGCAAATCGGTGTAAGCCGACACCACGAAATTGAAGAACGGACCGCTCTTGATCCCCACTGGCTGGCTTTCGAACACCGCCGAGCAACGGATATCCACCAGGAAGCCTGCCAGGGCTTCCAGGCCCGCCTGCAAATGGGTTTCGCGCTCGATATTGCTACCGAGCCCGAGATACACCTGAGTCAGCGACATCCGCGCTCGATCTCCACGCCCACACCACCGGTGGCCGCCGGGACGGCGCCAGGCTTGGTCAGTTTGAGGCGCATCCAGGTGATCTTGAATTCGCTCATCAATACTTCAACCAGACGCTCGGCAAAGGTCTCGACCAGTTGGAACTGTGCCTGCTCGGCAAAGGCCTGGATGCGCGACGAAACGCTCGCGTAATCGAGCGCCAGGGTCAGGTCATCGCCTGCCGCTGCCGGGCGATTATCCCAGGCGAAGCTCAGATCAAGTCGCAGGCACTGTCGGATGCCTCGTTCCCAGTCGTAGGCACCAATCACGGTGTCGACTTCCAGGCCCTCGATAAACACTCTGTCCAAGCACTTTTCTCCGCTGCACGACAAGGGCGCAATGCGCCGTTAGAATCAGGGCGTCCTCGCCCGGAATAGTTAGCATGTTTTGGTTACTGGCGACCCTCGCCTACCTGCTCGGCTCTCTGTCCTTCGCCATTTTGCTCAGCCGCCTGACCGGTAACCCCGATCCGCGAATGAGTGGCTCGGGCAATGCCGGCGCCACCAACATGTTGCGCCTGGCCGGCAAGAAACTCGCCATCCTGACCCTGATCGGCGACCTCTGCAAAGGCCTGTTGCCGGTGTTGATCGCCGGTGTTGCGGGTCTTTCGCTGCAAGAACAGGCCTGGATCGGCGTCTGTGCCGTGATCGGCCACCTGTTCCCGCTGTACTTTCGCTTTCGCGGTGGCAAGGGTGTCGCCACCGCGGCCGGAATGCTCCTGGGCCTGTATCCGCCAGCTGCATTGCTGGCGGTTTGCGCCTGGTTGCTGACGTTCTACCTGACCCGCACCAGCTCCCTCGCCGCATTGATCGCCACGCCGCTGACCCTACCGCTGCTGGCCTGGCAAGCACCTGCGGCACTGCTACCCATGAGCGCACTCACGGGGCTGATCGTCTGGCGTCATCGCGGCAATCTACGCGACCTGTTTGCCGGGCGCGAACGGCATTTTTAAATACCGGACATGAGCCCCGCTCATCACAGCGCCGACAGTTGCTCCATCGGCCAGCGCGCCTGCACGCTGATCGCCAGGCTTTCGTGCTGACCGGCCTGCAAGCGCTGGCAACCGGCAAACGCAATCATCGCGCCGTTGTCGGTGCAGAACTCCGGACGGGCATAAAACACGTCGCCCTTCATGTCGCCGAGCATCTTTTCCAGGGAGGTGCGCAGCGCCTTGTTGGCGCTGACGCCCCCAGCGATCACCAGACGCTTCATGCCCGCTTGTTTCAGGGCGCGCTTGCACTTGATGGTCAAAGTCTCCACCACGGCCTGCTGGAACGCCAGCGAGATGTCGCAACGGGCTTGCTCGCTGTCGTCCCCGGCGCTGACGCTCTGCTGCCAAGTGTTCAGGGCGAAGGTTTTCAAGCCACTGAAGCTGAACGCCAGGCCCGGGCGGTCGCACATGGGACGCGGAAAAGTGAAACGTCCTGAAACGCCCCGCTCCGCCAGCTTGGCGATTTCCGGACCGCCCGGATAATTGAGGCCCATCATCTTCGCGGTCTTGTCGAACGCTTCACCGGCGGCGTCATCGAGGGTCTCGCCCAAGAGCGTGTAGTGACCGATACCGTCGACCTGAACCAGCTGCGTATGACCACCCGACACCAACAAAGCGACGAACGGGAATTGTGGCGGCTGCGGCTCCAGCATCGGCGCCAGCAAGTGACCTTCCATGTGGTGCACACCCAAGGCCGGAATGCCCCAGGCAAAGGCCAGCGCCTGAGCGCAAGAGGCGCCCACCAGCAAGGCACCGACCAGGCCAGGACCCGCGGTATAAGCGATGGCATCGATCTCGGTCGGCACACAGTCAGCTTCGGCCAACACCTGACGAATCAAGGGCAGCATGCGTTTGACGTGGTCGCGCGAGGCCAGCTCCGGCACTACACCGCCATAGGCGCGGTGCAGGTCGATCTGACTGAACAGCGCGTCGGCCAGCAGGCCGCGTTCACTGTCATATAATGCGACACCGGTTTCGTCGCAGGAGGTTTCTAATCCCAGTACTAGCATGGGTTTGCGCCTTGTTTAGGCTGAATTCGAAGGCGCGCATAATAGTCGCCATGGGATGCCCCGACTAGCGGTTTTCGATCAGAGGCTTTGCATTCCGGTCGATGAGGAGTTAACATCCGCAACCCTTAAAAACCGACGTCTTCAAGTGCTCTTTTGCCGCGAGGATGTTGACCCCGGTAATGAATGAAGGTAGCTCTGGATGCCAGCCGTCAAAGTAAAAGAGAACGAACCCTTCGACGTAGCTCTGCGTCGTTTCAAGCGCTCCTGCGAAAAAGCCGGTGTACTGGCTGAAGTTCGTAGCCGCGAATTCTACGAGAAGCCTACTTCCGAGCGTAAGCGCAAAGCAGCAGCCGCTGTTAAGCGTCACGCGAAGAAAGTTCAGCGCGAACAGCGCCGCGCCGTTCGTCTGTACTAATACACAGACGTTCGTAGCAAGCTTCTGCCAAGCCCGGCCCTCAGCCGGGCTAATGGCATTTGCGGAAAACGCTTGATGCTTCACCGTCAAAGCCGCAGACGCGACCGAGACAAACCTGCTTCGCAGCGTCAGACCTGGCTTTTTTGCCAGCGGTGCACGTCTTTTCTGACGAGCCTTCCAAGGCTACTGACGAGCACACCCACTGATTCCTCTTACGACGATCAGCCCAAGGCACCTTCTTGCGTGCCCGCTTATGAGCTATCCGAGGCCCTCGACTGGCCGCAGCGGATTTCAGCGAAATACTTTCGTATAGTCGAATACTGATTGGTACTAACGTCAGTGGATTTTCGGCAGATACACTTCCCGACAGCGATTACGCAGACGACACCGGTCGAGCCGCACATTTTGCGCGCCTCAAACAACGACCTGCGTTCGGCCGCTCATCGTTTTGGGTCCATTTCAGCGCAGATGACGAGAACGCCATGGCCGGGCTAATTCCCCAGAGCTTCATTGACGACCTTCTGAACCGCACCGACATCGTCGATGTGGTCAGCTCGCGCCTGCAAATGAAAAAGGCCGGTAAAAACTACACCGCCTGCTGCCCTTTTCATAAAGAAAAAACCCCGTCCTTCAGCGTCAGCCCCGACAAGCAGTTCTATTACTGCTTCGGCTGCGGCGCGGGCGGCAACGCCCTCGGCTTCATGATGGACCACGACAACCTGGATTTCGTCCAGGCTGTCGAAGAACTGGCCAAAGCCGCGGGCATGGAAATCCCCCGCGAAGAAAGCGGTCGGCCGCACAAACCGCGGCAACCGACTGATTCGCCGCTTTACCCGCTGCTGACTGCAGCCGCCGACTTCTACCGGCAAGCCCTGAAAAGCCATCCATCGCGCAAAGCGGCTGTGGATTATTTGAAAGGTCGTGGGCTGACCGGCGAAATCGCCCGGGACTTCGGCCTCGGCTTCGCGCCGCCCGGTTGGGACAATCTGTTCAAGCACTTGAGCAGCGACACCCTGCAACAAAAAGCCATGGTCGACGCCGGCCTGCTGATCGAGAACGCCGAAACCGGCAAACGCTATGACCGCTTTCGCGATCGCGTGATGTTCCCGATCCGCGACAGCCGCGGACGCATCATTGCTTTCGGCGGCAGGGTATTGGGCGACGACAAGCCGAAATACCTGAACTCACCGGAAACCCCCGTATTCCATAAAGGCCAGGAACTCTACGGCCTTTATGAAGCACGCAAGAACAACCGCAACCTCGACGAAATCATCGTCGTCGAAGGCTACATGGACGTCATTGCCCTCGCCCAACAAGGCTTGCGCAATGCCGTCGCGACCCTGGGCACCGCCACCAGCGAAGAACACTTGAAGCGGCTGTTTCGCGTCGTGCCTAACGTGCTTTTTTGCTTCGACGGCGACCAGGCCGGCCGCAACGCTGCGTGGCGCGCACTGGAAGCTGCCCTGCCGTGCCTGCAAGACGGGCGGCGCGCGCGCTTTCTGTTCCTGCCCGAAGGTGAAGACCCCGACACGCTGGTCCGCTCCGAAGGCACTGACGCTTTCCGCGCGCGAATCAACCAGCACGCCCAACCGTTAGCGGATTATTTCTTTCAGCAACTGACCGAGGAATCGGACCCGCGCTCGCTCGAAGGCAAGGCCCACATGGCCACCCTCGCCGCGCCGCTGATCGACAAGGTCCCTGGCGCCAACCTGCGCATCTTGATGCGTCAGCGCCTGACCGAAATTACCGGCCTCAGCGGTGAAGCCGTGAGCCAACTGGTTCAAAGCGCACCTCAAGATGCGCCGCCGGCATACGACCCGGGCGTCGATTACGACGCCATGCCGGATTACAGCGACTACCATCAGCCGCAGGCACAAGAGATGTATGTGCCGCAGCAGGAATGGACGCCGAAGAAACCCGGAGCGGGCGGCAAGAAGTGGGACAAGAAGCCCTGGGACAAAAACGGCAAGCGAGGCGGTGATCGCGATCAACCTAGCGCCCCGCGCACACCGATTGCTGTGGAAGCCCCAACCCTGATCGCACTTCGCACGCTCATTCATCACCCCGATCTGGCTAGCAAGGTCGAAACCGCCAACCACTTCGCCAATGAGAGCAATACCTACGCTCAGTTGCTGGTAGCGCTGATCGAGGCCGTGCAAAAAAATCCTAAGCTAAACTCTATTCAGTTGATGGCCCGCTGGCACGGGACTGAACAGGGGCGTCTGCTCAAGGCTTTGGCGGAAAAGGAATGGCTGATTGACGGCGACAACCTTGAACAACAGTTTTTAGACACCATTACTAGGCTATCGGCAAGTCAACACACGGATAGCCTGGAAGTACTTATCAGGAAAGCAAGGCAGCCAGGATTGACCGCGGAGGAAGCAAATCAGATCGCAAATCAGATGCGCGACCTATTAAAACGCAATATGGCTGTATCAACCCCGACCTCAACTGGCGCGTGAGGTCATAGCTCAGGTATAATCCTCGGCTTGTTTTTTGCCCGCCAAGACCTTCAGTGGATAGGGTGTTATGTCCGGAAAAGCGCAACAGCAGTCTCGTATCAAAGAGTTGATCACACTTGGTCGTGAGCAGGGTTACCTGACTTACGCGGAGGTCAACGACCACCTGCCGGAGGATATTTCAGATCCGGAACAGGTGGAAGACATCATCCGCATGATTAACGACATGGGGATCAACGTATTCGAGGTTGCGCCAGATAAGGATTCCCTTATGCTGGCCGACGCCGATACTGACGAAGCCGCGGCCGAAGAGGCAGCAGCAGCGTTGGCAGCGGTCGAGACCGACATTGGTCGTACCACCGACCCAGTGCGCATGTACATGCGCGAAATGGGTACGGTAGAGCTCCTCACTCGTGAAGGCGAAATCGAAATCGCCAAACGTATTGAAGAGGGTATCCGTGAAGTGATGGGCGCAATCGCGCACTTCCCTGGTACGGTTGACCACATTCTCTCCGAGTACACTCGCGTTACCACCGAAGGTGGCCGCCTATCCGACGTCCTGAGCGGTTATATCGACCCGGACGACGGCATTGCGCCGCCTGCTGCCGAAGTGCCGCCGCCTGTCGATCCGAAAGCCGTTAAAGCGGACGACGATACCGACGACGAAGAAGCTGAAGCCAGCACCGACGACGAAGAAGAAGCCGAAAGCGGTCCGGATCCGGTCATCGCAGCACAGCGTTTTGGCGCTGTCTCCGATCAGATGGAAATCACCCGCAAGGCGCTGAAAAAGCACGGTCGTGGCAACAAGCTGGCAATCGCCGAGCTGGTGCTGCTGGCTGAGTTGTTCATGCCGATCAAACTGGTTCCGAAGCAATTCGAAGGCCTGGTCGAGCGTGTTCGCAGTGCCCTGGATCGCCTGCGTCAGCAAGAGCGCGCGATCATGCAACTTTGCGTTCGTGATGCCCGCATGCCGCGTGCCGACTTCCTGCGCCAGTTCCCGGGCAACGAAGTTGACGAAAGCTGGACCGATGCACTGGCCAAAGGCAAAAGCAAATACGCTGAAGCCATTGGTCGCCTGCAACCGGACATCATTCGTTGCCAGCAAAAGCTGACCGCGCTGCAAACCGAAACCGGTTTGACGATCGCCGAGATCAAGGACATCAACCGTCGCATGTCGATCGGTGAGGCCAAGGCCCGCCGCGCGAAGAAAGAGATGGTTGAAGCGAACTTGCGTCTGGTGATCTCCATCGCCAAGAAGTACACCAACCGTGGCCTGCAATTCCTCGATCTGATCCAGGAAGGCAACATCGGTTTGATGAAAGCGGTAGACAAGTTCGAATACCGCCGCGGCTACAAATTCTCGACTTATGCCACCTGGTGGATCCGTCAGGCAATCACTCGCTCGATCGCCGACCAGGCCCGCACCATCCGTATTCCGGTGCACATGATCGAGACGATCAACAAGCTCAACCGCATTTCCCGGCAGATGTTGCAGGAAATGGGTCGCGAACCGACCCCGGAAGAGCTGGGCGAACGCATGGAAATGCCTGAGGACAAGATCCGCAAGGTATTGAAGATCGCTAAAGAGCCGATCTCCATGGAAACCCCGATCGGTGATGACGAAGACTCCCATCTGGGTGACTTCATCGAAGACTCGACCATGCAGTCGCCAATCGATGTCGCCACTGTTGAGAGCCTTAAAGAAGCGACTCGCGAAGTGCTGTCCGGCCTCACTGCCCGTGAAGCCAAGGTTCTGCGCATGCGCTTCGGTATCGACATGAATACCGACCACACCCTTGAGGAGGTTGGTAAGCAGTTCGACGTGACCCGTGAACGGATTCGTCAGATCGAAGCCAAGGCGCTGCGCAAGCTGCGCCACCCGACGAGAAGCGAGCATTTGCGCTCCTTCCTCGACGAGTGATCACAGAACCCCCGGCCCAGGCCGGGGGTTTTGCTTTCTACAGATAAAATCCCCCGTACCTCCCCCCCGCCGAATTGCCCGTCTACACTCGAAACATTCCCCGAGCCATAACGAGACCGTTATGCCCAGACTGCCGACCGTGCTTTTTTTGCTGTCGCTGATGACCTGGACCGCAACGGCTGGCGCGCTGACTCTGACCGACGAAGAACGTAGCTGGCTGGCGGCTCACCCGGACTTGCGCCTGGGTGTCGACGCGTCCTGGCCGCCGTTCGAATTTCGTGACGACCAGGGCCGCTATCAGGGCCTGGCGGCTGACTACATCAACGTGATCCGTCAACGGCTGGCCGTCAAACTGACGCCCATCGAACCGATCAGCTGGACCGAAGTCCTGCAACAGGCCAAGCAAGGCAAGCTGGACGTCTTGCCGGGCATCATGTCGACCCCGGAGCGCCAGTCGTACCTGTCATTCACTCGTCCCTACCTGGACTTTCCGATTGTCATCCTCGCCCATGTCGGAGGCCCCCAACCGCGCAAGCTCGAAGATCTCTACGGGCTGAAGATCGCTGTGGTGGAAAACTATGCGCCCCATGAGCTGTTGCGCACGCACCACCCCGACCTGAATCTGGTGGCGATGCCCAATGTCAGCTCAGCCTTGCAGGCGTTGGCCACCGATGAAGTGGATGCGGTCGTGGGCGATCTCGCCTCCAGCGTCTGGAGCCTGCGTCAGCTCAAGCTCGACGGCTTGTATGTCAGCGGCGAAACGCCCTATCGCTATCAATTGGCGATGGCAGTGCCCCCCGACAACAAGATACTGGTCGGGATTCTGGACAAAGTCCTGGCGGACATGACTTCAAGTGAAATCAGCGCCATTCAGGAACACTGGGTGGGCAATGTACTGGATCACCGAACCTTCTGGTCCGACTTGCTGGTTTACGGCCTGCCCGGATTGCTGTTTCTGATGATCACGCTGGCCGTGGTCATCCGGATTAACCGCCGGTTGAGTTCGGAAATCGCCCGGCGGGTCGACCTCGAACAAGAGCTGCGCAGCAGTGAATACCATTACCGCGGGCTGGTGGAGAGCCTTTCCGCAATTGCCTGGGAAGCACGGATCAGCGATTTCACCTACAGCTACGTGTCTCCGCATGCCGAAGAACTGCTCGGCTATCCCCTGTCCCATTGGCTCATTCCGGGGTTCTGGCGCAACATCATCCACCCTGCGGACCTGACCCGGGCCCAGACATTCTGCGATCACGAAGTGCTGGCCGGGCGCGATCATAGCGTCGATTACCGCGTTATCACCGCCGACGGGCGCTGCCTGTGGGTGCGCGATATCGTCAGTCTTATCGAGCATGGCCATGAGCCGGTTATGCGCGGATTGATGATCGACATCAGCGACGCCAAGCGCACGGAAGAAGCGTTGAGACTCTCCGAGCAAAAATTCGCCTCCGTGTTTCAGCAATGCCCGGACATCCTGGTGATTGCGCGGCTGTCCGACGGCTGCCTGCTCGAAGTCAACAACGCGTTCGAAGAACAAATTGGTCTCAAGGCCGAAGATGTCATTGGCCAGACCGCCACCGACCTCAACATCTGGGGCATCCCCGGCGTCGGGCCGGGCCTGCTGCAGCGCCTGCAAGCCGGCAGCATCCGCAACCTGGAGATGCCTTTTCGACGCAGCAATGGCCAGGTGTTTACCGGTCTGATTTCCGCCGAGCCCTTCGACCTCGATACGACCCCTGCGCTGGTCGTCGTGGTGCGCGATATCAGTCAGCTCAAGGAAACCCAGCAGCAACTGCAAACCTCCGAAGAAAAATTCGCCAAGGCCTTCCACGCCTCACCGGACGGCTTGTTGCTGTCGCGGCAGAGCGACGGGTTGCTAATGGAGGTCAACGAGGGTTTCAGCCGCATCACAGGCTTCAACAGCGCGATGTCCGTGGATCGCTCAGCCCTGGAGCTGGGGATCTGGGTTAATCTCAATGAACGCAAACAGATGCTCGACTTGCTGCACCGGGATGGCTTCGTCCGCGACTTCAGTTGCCACATCCGCCGCAGTGACGGGCAGATCCGCCTTTGCGAGGTTTCAAGCCGTCCGCTGCCGATCGGCGACGAAGACTGCATGCTGACCATCGCCCGGGACATCACCGAGCGGCACCTGATGCAGGAGAAACTGCAACAGGCCGCCACAGTGTTCGAGAGCACCGCCGAGGGCGTGTTGATCACCGACACCCAACAGCACATCAGCGCGGTCAACCGAGCGTTCACCGAGATCACCGGTTACAGCGAGAGCGAAGCACTCGGCCACACCCCTCGCTTGCTCGCCTCGGGGCTTCACGACAGCGCGTTCTATGCGGCGATGTGGCATCAGCTGACGGACGAAGGTCACTGGCAAGGCGAGATTTCCAACCGACGCAAGAATGGCGAGCTCTACCCGAGCTGGCTGACCATCAGCGCCGTGCGTAACCGGGAAAAATTCATCACCCACTTCGTGGCGGTGTTCGCGGACATTTCCAGCCTCAAACACGCGCAGGCCAAACTCGACTACCAGGCGCACCACGATCCGCTGACCGGCCTGCCAAACCGCACGCTGTTCGAGAGCCGACTGCTGACAGCACTCAATACCCAACAGGAAAACGGTGGCCAGGGCGCGGTGCTGTTCCTCGACCTGGATCGCTTTAAACACATCAACGACAGCCTTGGCCATCCGGTGGGCGACCTGCTGCTCAAAGGCATTGCCGTGCGCCTCAAAGAGCAGCTGCGCGACATCGATACCGTCGCGCGCCTGGGGGGCGACGAATTCATCATCCTGCTGCCCGGCCTGCAACAATCCAGCGATGCCGACAACATTGCCACCAAACTGCTCAATTGCTTCGCCGCCCCTTTTCAGGCCGGCGAGCACGAGTTTTTCATCAGCGCCAGCATCGGCACCAGCCTGTACCCCAAGGATGGCTGCGATGTCGCCACGCTGGTCAAAAACGCCGATGCGGCGATGTATCGCTCCAAGGCCAAGGGCCGCAACCGGGTGGAAAGCTACACCCGCGACCTCACCGCCCAGGCCAGCGAACGCGTGGCGCTGGAACATGAATTGCGCCGCGCCATCGAGCGCAATGAGCTGTTTCTCTATTACCAACCGAAAATCAGCCTCGCCGACCATCGACTGGTCGGCGCCGAAGCGCTCATCCGCTGGCAACATCCGACCTTCGGCTCGGTACCGCCGGAACACTTCATTCCCTTGGCGGAAGAAAACGGCATGATCCTGCAAATCGGCGACTGGGTGCTGGAGACAGCCTGCCGACAGATGAACGAGTGGAATCAGGTCTACGAGTGCCTCGGCCCCCTCTCGGTCAATCTCGCAGGTGCTCAATTGCGTCAGCCGAACCTGCTCGGACGGATCGAGCAACTGCTCAAAGACAACGGCCTGGCGCCCGGTTTACTGCAACTGGAAATTACCGAAAACTTCATCATGAGCCAGGCCGAAGAAGCGCTGGCAGTGCTGCACCAACTCAAACACCTGGGCGTGCAATTGGCCATCGACGACTTCGGGACCGGCTACTCGTCACTGAGCTACCTCAAGCGCCTGCCACTGGACATCCTCAAGATCGACCAGTCCTTCGTCCGCGGCCTGCCTGACGATCCCCACGATGCAGCCATTGTTCGCGCCATCATTGCCTTGGGCCGCAGCATGCAATTCACCGTCATTGCGGAGGGCGTCGAGACCCTCGCACAGCAACAATTCCTCGCCGAAGAAGGCTGCGAACAGATCCAGGGCTACATCGTCAGCCTGCCGCTTCCCCCCGACGAATTCGCCGCGACGTTTCTTCGTATAGCCGTATCGGATTTTTCGGATAGCACAGCCGAGAAACCATCGCTATAATCCGCGGCCTACTGAGGGCCTATAGCTCAGTTGGTTAGAGCAGAGGACTCATAATCCTTTGGTCCACGGTTCAAATCCGTGTGGGCCCACCAAACAAGAAAGCCGCGCTGATGCGCGGCTTTCTTTTGATTTAACGAATCACGTCAATAGTGCTATCGAAGCGACTGACCGGATGAGATTGAGCGCTTCCCAGCGGCGAAAGCCGTAACTGCGCAACGCGGTTCGCAAGTGGTGTCCGGATCTGCTTTACCAAATCGAAGAAGACGCCTATGGCGTCTTTTTTCGTTTCTGCCCTAGCAATACAGCCCTGCTCATAATCCTTTGGTCCACGATTCCTCCGTGTGGACCCACCAAACACGAAAGCCGCGCAAATGCGCGGCTTTTTTCTGCGACTAACGTTTGGCCTAAGAGATCAGACCAGCCGAACCACCAAGGCAACAGCAACAATAGTCACGAGCGCCAGCGCGGCACCGAGTCCAAACGGCAGTAGGATTGCTCGGGTCGCGATGGGGGATGGGCTACGCATGTCTTCGGCCAAGGCGGCCACGTCACGGTGTAACTGTTCAATGCTGGCTTGAATCGTAGGAGGTGTGGACATACTGCGTCTTCCTGCAGGGATCACGAGTCACGCCTAATGCGCTAACCCTTGTTAGATAAGGTGGGCTGCTAAGCGGTAAAACTCAAGCACCTCAGATCATTGGTCGCTTCCGTGTGTTAGCGATTTTAAAGCTTGGACCACAATCCGACGGCGGCGACAACGGCGGTCACTAGACCGGCGCCTACTGCGAACGGATACCAAAAAGCCTCCTGCC
Organism: Pseudomonas sp. SJZ077; assembly: GCF_007993905.1. NCBI lineage: Bacteria > Pseudomonadati > Pseudomonadota > Gammaproteobacteria > Pseudomonadales > Pseudomonadaceae > Pseudomonas > Pseudomonas sp. SJZ077. The sequence continues at coordinate 47,830 of NZ_VIUJ01000020.1, read as the reverse complement.
TAAGCTTGCTTTCTTCCGCCATAAACTTGCGGGTTTCAGCAATGAATCTCCGGATTTCGACTTGAAGCTTATCGAGCTCCAGATTTTTGCGGTCATTTTGTAGCATCAGTCATCCTGTCGGGGCTCGGGTCGCGTCCTGTGCGCTGCTCCGCGGGGGGACATGCGTTTTTTCCTGTCTGCCGTCTAGGTTATATTTTGCGCTGACGTGAGGTTATCGGATGACGTCTGCCAAGGTTGTAGGCAAACTCCGAGAATTGCGTAATGGGTGCGTTTGGGCACTTTGCCGCCTTGTTGGCGTTCTCTTCGACGGGATACTCTCCGGACGTCGCTGCAAATGCAGCGATCGGGTGTGGTAACCCGGCTAGACAAAGTGCAGCAGTGCTCCCATCACGGTTTCATGTGTTTTTACACCTGTAATCCTGAGTTATGGCGGCTGTGCGTGGGAGACCTTCGGGTCTGCCGGTTTCTTTGCTCTCCCGGTTTACCACCCTGCGTACAGCTGCCACCCATTCGTGTGGTAACGAATGCGGCAGCTCCTCGTTTTAAGGAGCGAAACAATGAGCAAAACCAATTCGTCTGCACCGTCAGACCTGAAAACCATCGGTTTCACCCCACTCATCTACTGCTCGGATCAGGCGTTGTTTAACGTCCGCGCCGGCGTCCCCATCGTTGATGCATTGTCACAAGCCTCCGATCTGCTGTTCCTCGCCAAATCATTTGCCGAGGACGCAGCCTACGCAAGAGACACTGACCGCCACGCTTGGGCCGCGCACTATCTGACGGCGATGGGTAAGGCGGTGATTGATGATGTGGTGAAGGTGCTTACACCAAGGCCTCCCCGGACAGCGACGGAGTCCGAGTAATAGCGCGGCTTTTCCCGTTGTAAGGCGCCCCGATTATTCGGGGCTTCCGAATCGTAATCGGGCGTGCATTGCGCGCCTGCAATGTCGTTATTTCTTGAATGGATCGGCATTACTGCAGCTGCCAGCCCCAACGCCCAAGGCCGGAATCGCCCGCACCACCCCCATCAGCTCAAGCCCCTCCCTCGTCAACACGCCCTCATACGTATCCGCCGCCCTGCCCCATTGCTCCACGATACTCATGCCATCCACCAACGCCTCGCCCAACCCAATAATCGTATCGGCCAACTGCTCAACGATTGTTTGAGTCCGTAACCACAGGCGATCCGTAATCTCTTTCAGCTCGGCGGTTACGCGATCAGGCGAAGCCGGATCCGTATCGGGGTAGGTGATGTTGCGCAGCAAGTGCCGTAACTCCCTGATTTTTGCGTAGTCCTGTTCTGCCCCAAGTTCTCCCTTCAGGATGGCGGTCGCTTTCGGCCGATCGACATGTTTGCCGAGTGAACGTTTTGAGGTTAATGACTGCGCCATAGCGCCGGCAAAGAGGACCATCATCCGGGCTTCCAGATGCTCCTTCATGGCTTCAATCGACGAAACTGAACGCGCCAAGGTAATGGAGGCGCCCGCTTGATGCCTCAAGTCCATGGTGACCGTCACACTCACGCCGCCCGTTTCAAACCCCAGGGCCCGGGCAACGACATAGTGACCCATTTCGTGATTGGCAATCTGCACTGCGCGATCCCGTACAGCGGGAGGCATCTTCTTCGTCATTGTGGTCACCTCGCATCCCTCGATTTCGCATTCGACTACGACTGACTCTGTGTGTCCATCCTATGGACCAGATGCCCGGCCAAAGCCCGCCATGGCACGGCACCGAAACCAGATCCCACCTCCGCTTCACCAGCCGTGCTGTAACATGCCAAGCCACTGATTTGTGTTGCCGGAGACGACCCTTGCCTGACACCCGCCCACCCGTTCTTGACGAAATCGACCGCCAACTGATCGCGGCCTTGCAGATCAACGCCCGTGAAAGCGTGGCCATGCTCGCTCGCCAGTTGGGAATCGCACGGACCACGGTGACTTCTCGTCTGGCACGGCTGGAAAAGGCAAAAGTCATCACCGGTTACGGCGTGCGTTTGGGCCAACGGGTGGTGGATGGCGGCTTGCAGGCGTATGTCGGGATCACGGTGCAACCGCGCTCGGGCAAGGAAGTGCTGCGCCGGCTCAGTGCCATGGCCCAGGTGCAGCAGTTGTGTGCGGTGAGTGGCGAATTTGACTACGTGGCGTGGTTGCGCACGGAATCGCCGGAGCAGCTGGATCAGTTGCTGGATCAGATTGGCAGTGTGGATGGGGTGGAGAAGACGACGACGTCGATCATCTTGAGCAGCAAGATTGATCGGGGGCAGCCGGTTTGATTTGCAGCGTCTTGAGGGCCTCATCGCGAGCAGGCTCGCTCCCACATTGGTCAGTGTGTAGTAGTTTTTCGTCATAGTGACCAAAAAATTATCAAAACGACGACACATTGCGTCTTATTAACGTGTTCTACGCTCTCTAGAATGGCTGCCATCTTTTCCTATACTCAGATGCGCATTCCGCGTCGGGTCGCCAGTAAGGTCAGTCATGAACAAGAACAATCGCCATCCTGCAGACGGTAAAAAACCAGTCACCATTTTCGGCCCGGACTTTCCTTTCGGCTTTGACGACTGGATCGAACACCCGGCCGGCCTGGGCAGCATTCCGGCACACAATCATGGTGCCGAAGTGGCGATTGTTGGCGCAGGTATCGCCGGTCTGGTGGCAGCTTATGAGTTGATGAAACTGGGCCTCAAACCCGTCGTCTACGAAGCTTCGAAAATGGGTGGCCGTCTGCGTTCCCAAGCGTTCAACGGGACCGATGGCATCGTCGCCGAACTGGGCGGCATGCGCTTTCCGGTGTCGTCCACGGCGTTTTACCACTATGTCGACAAGCTCGGTCTCGAGACCAAACCCTTTCCCAATCCGCTGACGCCAGCCTCTGGCAGCACCGTGATCGACCTGGAAGGCAAAACCCATTACGCACAGAAACTGGCAGATCTTCCTGCACTATTCCAGGAAGTGGCTGACGCTTGGGCAGATGCACTGGAGGCTGGCTCGCAGTTCGCCGATATCCAGCAAGCGATCCGCGACCGCGATGTGCCACGCCTCAAAGAGCTGTGGAACACCCTGGTTCCGCTGTGGGATGACCGAACCTTCTACGACTTCGTCGCTACCTCCGAAGCCTTCGCCAAGCTCTCATTCCATCACCGCGAAGTGTTCGGCCAGGTCGGTTTCGGTACCGGCGGCTGGGACTCGGACTTCCCGAACTCGATGCTGGAAATCTTCCGCGTCGTGATGACCAACTGCGACGATCACCAACATCTGGTCGTCGGCGGCGTCGAACAAGTGCCGCAAGGCATCTGGCGTCATGTGCCGGAACGTTGCGTGCACTGGCCCGAAGGCACCAGCCTCAAGTCGCTGCACAGAGGCGCGCCACGCTCCGGGGTTAAAAAAATCGCTCATGCCCCGGACGGCCGTTTTGCGGTCACCGATAACAACGGCGACACCCGCGAATACGCGGCGGTACTGACCACCTGCCAGAGCTGGCTGCTGACCACCCAGATCGAATGCGACGAAACCCTGTTCTCGCAAAAGATGTGGATGGCCCTCGACCGCACCCGCTACATGCAATCGTCGAAAACCTTTGTGATGGTCGACCGGCCATTCTGGAAGGACAAAGATCCGGAAACCGGCCGCGACCTGATGAGCATGACCCTCACCGATCGCCTGACCCGCGGCACCTACCTCTTCGACAACGGCGACGACAAGCCGGGGGTGATTTGCCTGTCGTACTCGTGGATGAGCGACGCACTGAAAATGCTGCCGCACCCGGTGGAAAAACGCGTGAAGCTGGCGTTGGACGCATTGAAAAAGATCTACCCGAAAGTCGACATTGCCGCGCGCATCATCGGCGATCCGATCACCGTGTCATGGGAAGCCGACCCGCACTTCCTCGGCGCTTTCAAAGGCGCCCTGCCCGGCCACTACCGCTACAACCAGCGGATGTATGCGCACTTCATGCAGGACGACATGCCGGCCGAGCAACGCGGGATCTTCATCGCGGGCGACGACGTTTCATGGACGCCGGCGTGGGTGGAAGGCGCGGTGCAGACCTCGCTCAACGCGGTCTGGGGCATCATGAAACACTTCGGCGGTGAAACTCACGCCGAGAACCCGGGTCCAGGGGATGTGTTCAACGAGATCGGTCCGATCGCCCTGCCCGAGTAAAAGGAGTTCCAAATGCGCGTAGCCCTTTACCAATGTCCACCGCTGCCCCTGGATGTCGCAGGCAATCTGCAACGCCTGCATCAACTGGCGCTGGAGGCCAAGGGCGCTGACTTGCTGGTGCTGCCGGAGATGTTCCTGACCGGCTACAACATCGGCATCGATGCCGTCAGCGTGCTGGCGGAGGTGCACAACGGTGAATCGGCGCAGCAGATCGCGCGCATTGCCAAGACCGCCGGGATTGCCATTTTGTATGGCTATCCCGAGCGCACCGAGGACGGGCAGATCTACAACGCCGTGCAGTTGATCGACGCCAACGGCGAGCGCCTGTGCAACTACCGCAAGACTCACCTGTTCGGCGACCTCGATCACTCGATGTTCAGCGCCGGGCAGGATGATTTCCCCTTGGTGGAACTCAACGGCTGGAAGCTCGGCTTTTTGATCTGTTACGACCTGGAGTTCCCGGAAAACGCCCGTCGCCTGGCCTTGGCCGGTGCCGAGTTGATCCTGGTGCCGACGGCGAACATGGTTCCCTTTGACTTCGTTGCCGATGTCACCGTCCGCGCCCGCGCCTTCGAAAACCAGTGTTATGTGGCATATGCCAACTATTGCGGGCAGGAAGGTGAAATCAACTATTGCGGCCAGAGCAGCATCGCTGCACCGGATGGCAGCCGCATCGCCCAGGCGGGCCTGGATGAAGCACTGATTGTCGGTGAGCTGGATCGTCAGTTAATGGTCGAATCCCGTGCCGCCAATCGCTACTTGGTCGATCGCCGTCCTGAGCTTTACGGCGACCTTAACAAGCGCTGATCCATCGTAATCCGCTAGCATTAGCGCTTCTCTGTCCTGGAAGTGCTCATGCCTGCGCTGAATCACCCTCGCCCCCACACTGAAACCCTGGCCAACGGCTTGCGGGTGACGCTGCGTCATGCTCCCGATTTGAAGCGCTGCGCCGCGGCGTTGCGGGTTTTCGCAGGCAGTCATGACGTGCCGCTGGCATGGCCCGGCCTCGCGCACTTTCTCGAGCATTTGTTGTTTCTGGGGACGGAGCGCTTTCCCGCAGGGCAAGGGCTGATGGCCTACGTGCAAGGTCATGGCGGCCAGGTCAATGCGCGCACCAGCGAACGCACCACCGACTTCTTTTTCGAACTGCCGCCTCAGGCGTTTAGCGGTGGGCTGGAGCGTCTGTCAGACATGCTCGCTCATCCGCGTATGAATCTGGACGATCAGCGGCGGGAACGGGAAGTGCTGCACGCCGAATTTGTCGCCTGGTCCCGGGATGCCACGGCTCAACAGCAGTTCGCGCTGTTTGACGGTCTGTCGACGGCTCACCCGCTACGGGCGTTTCATGCGGGCAACCGTTACAGCCTGCCGGTGCCGCAGCCGGAGTTTCAGCAAGCGTTGAGGGATTTCTATCAGCGGTTTTATCGGACCGGACAGATGACGTTGAGCCTGGCCGGACCGCAGAGTCTCGATGAGTTGAGGGCAATGGCTCAGCACTTTGGCGATCTTCTCGCCGTAGGGGAGAGGGTTGCGCAAGAAGCACCTGCACCGCTGATGGACTCTTCCGACAAAAGTTATCAACAGGCTGGCGAACGCCGGCTCGATCTACTGTTCGCGTTCGAAGCGTTGCCCGACTCATCCCGCGAGGCATTAGCGTTCCTGTGCCATTGGCTGAACGCCGCTAAACCTGGCGGTCTGCTGGCTGAATTGCGCGAGCAAGGGCTGGCGGACAGCCTGAAAGCCGCGCCGTTGTATCAGTTCGCCGGCCAAGCCTTGCTGCACATTGAATTCACCACAACTGAACCGGGGAACGCGATCCGCGAACGGCTTGTGGATTGGCTGGGCTTTTTTGCCTCTCGCCAGAACTGGACCGAGTTGCGTCAAGAGTACGCCGCCCTGCTCGACCGTCAGCAACACGTCAGCGGTGCCCTGCAACTGGCGCGACTGGACAGTGAGCAGCTTGAAGCCGGTTTATCCGAACAAGGCGTCATAGCACTCAAGGACATCCTGAAAAAAATCGGCGCTGTGGATAACTTCTCCGGCGAATGGCAATTGCCAACGCCAAACCCGTTTTTACGCACAGAAGCACCAGCGACCAATGCCGGACTGATTCGCGGCCAGACCAGCAAACACCGCGGCCTGCGGACGTTTGCCCAGGATCGCTCGCGCAGCCGTCGCGAAAACTCGCCGATGCAATTCAGTCAGGCGTTGCCGGATAACACGGATGAGGGCGCGATTTATCTGCGCTGGCGACTGCTGGCCAAACCTCATCCCCGTGTTCAATCGAACCTGGAAAATCGCCTGCAACCCTTGCGTGAAGATGCCCGCCAGGCGGGGGTCGACTTTTCCTTCAGTGCATCAGGCAATGAATGGCTGCTGAAGATGACAGGCCTGCAGGAGCCCATGCCGACCGTCCTCGAACATGTGCTGAAAGAGCTGACAAAACCCGATGTCGGTTTCCCACAGGAAGAACCGCCAAGCATGCCGTTGATACCGATCAGACAGCTGCTGAAAATGCTTCCCGAGCATTCACTTGAGCGCACCGCTGAAAGTGATGACGTGCAGCAGCTCTGGGCGAGCGCACGCTGGCAAGGTCTGGCGATGGGCCTGTCGGCGCAGACGCAAGCAGCGATGGGCCTGGCATTTAGCCGCGTGCCCGGTGCTGCGGACGATCAGCCGTCGCCGCCCGCCTCGATAAACGCGCTGCATCTGTGGAGCACGCTCGACACCGGTTCCAGCGAACACGCGCTATTGCTGTTTTGCCCGCCAGCCACGCAAGACATCACCGACGAAGCCGCTTGGCGTTTGCTCGCTCACCTGTGCCAGACGCCGTTCTATCAGCGCCTGCGGGTTGAACTGCAATTGGGTTATGCCGTGTTCAGCGGCCTGCGTCAGTTCCATGGGCAGACCGGGCTGCTGTTCGGCGTTCAATCACCGAGCGTTGCCCCTCAGGATCTGCTGAAACACATAGAGCGCTTCTTGAACGAAATGCCCGCATTGATTGAAGGCGTCGATGATGCGACCTTCATTGCCCAGCGCCAGGCCTTGGCCGACCAATTCCACGCCACCGCACTGCCCCACGCTCAGGCGGCCGAACTGCTCTGGCAGGGCAAACTGGCGGGCCACTCGTCGGATTATCTGGAGCGATTGCCTGAAGCGATCCTGCTGATCGACCGCAACGCATTGAATGAAGCAGCCCGGCGACTGAATCAGGCCGAAGGTGGCTGGCGCTGTCTGGCCAGCAGCGCCTGCGCGACAGCACCTTGGCAAGCGGCAAAATGATCATTACCGACGCTGCAATTAGCTTTCTCAAAGATTCGCGGCCAATCGCTCTGTAATTTTGAGTAACATAGCCACCTAACTATCTGAACATCTCCGACTGGAGGTGGACTATATGTATAGGTCTCAACTGTCTCATCACCTGAAGGAGCGCTCCCATGTCCTGGTCCAAACCTGCTTACACCGACCTGCGTATCGGCTTTGAAGTCACCATGTACTTTGCAAGCCGCTAAGGTCTGCCGTTGTAATGATGTGCAACGCCTCGGTTTACCGGGGCGTTTTTATTTTCAGCGTTGAAATGGAGCGCCCATGTTTGTCCAGATTCTAGGTTCCGCCGCCGGCGGCGGTTTCCCCCAGTGGAACTGCAACTGCGTGAACTGCGCCGGTTTTCGCAACGGCAGCCTGAACGCCAAGGCGCGTACCCAGTCGTCCATCGCGATTTCCGATGACGGCGTGAACTGGATCCTGTGCAACGCTTCGCCGGACATCCGCGTCCAGTTGCAAGGCTTCACCCCGCTGCAACCGGGCCGCGCCCTGCGCGATACCGGCATCAGCGCAATCATCCTGATGGACAGCCAGATCGATCACACCACCGGTCTGCTCAGCCTGCGCGAAGGTTGCCCGCACCAGGTCTGGTGCACCGACATGGTCCATGAAGACTTGAGCACCGGTTTCCCCCTGTTCACCATGCTCAAGCATTGGAATGGCGGGCTGAACTGGAACCGCATTGAACTCGACCGCAGCTTTACCATCCCGGCCTGCCCAAGCCTGCTCTTCACCCCGCTGCCCCTGCGCAGCGCAGCGCCGCCCTACTCGCCGCACCGCTTCGACCCGCACCCGGGCGACAACATTGGCCTGATCGTCGAAGACCTGAACACCGGCGGCAAACTGTTCTACGCGCCGGGCCTGGGTAAAGTCGATGCGCCGCTGCTGGACATCATGGCCGCCAGCGATTGCCTGCTGGTGGACGGCACGATGTGGGATGACGACGAAATGCAGCGCCGTGGCGTCGGCACGCGCACTGGACGGGAGATGGGCCATCTGGCGCAAAATGGCCCCGGCGGCATGCTCGAAGTGCTGGAACAGTTGCCCAAGCAGCGCAAAGTGCTTATCCACATCAACAACACCAATCCGATTCTCGACGAAGATTCGCCGGAGCGTGCCGAGTTGGCTCGGCGCAAGGTTGAAGTGGCGTATGACGGCATGAGTATTGTGTTGTAGCGGATAGCCTCTTCGCGGGCAAGCCTCGCTCCTACAGTGATCGCGTGCCCCTGTAGGAGCGAGGCTTGCCCGCGAAGGCGTCGGACCAGACACCAGAGAATCCACCGGTCATCCCCGGAGAACCGCAATGACTGACACCCCAATGTCCCCCGCCGAATTCGAAGCAGCCTTGCGCGCCAAGGGCGCCTATTACCACATCTATCACCCGTACCACGTGGCGATGTATGAAGGCCGGGCGACCCGCGAGCAGATCCAGGGTTGGGTCGCCAATCGCTTCTATTATCAGGTGAACATCCCCCTGAAGGACGCTGCGATCCTCGCCAACTGCCCGGATCGCGAGATCCGTCGCGAGTGGATTCAGCGTCTGCTCGACCATGACGGCGCCCCCGGCGAAGACGGCGGCATCGAAGCGTGGCTGCGTCTGGGCCAGGCCGTCGGGCTCGACCCGGATCAGCTGCGCTCGCAGGAACTGGTCTTGCCGGGCGTACGTTTCGCCGTGGACGCCTACGTAAACTTCGCCCGCCGGGCCAGTTGGCAGGAAGCCGCCAGCAGCTCGCTGACCGAGTTGTTCGCGCCGCAGATCCACCAATCGCGCCTCGACAGCTGGCCGCAGCATTACCCGTGGATCGACCCGACGGGCTACGAGTATTTCCGCACCCGTCTCGGCCAGGCACGCCGTGACGTGGAACACGGTCTGGCGATCACTTTGCAGCACTACACGACGCGTGAAGGCCAAGAGCGCATGCTGCAAATTCTCCAGTTCAAACTGGACATCCTTTGGAGCATGCTCGATGCCATGAGCATGGCCTACGAACTGAACCGCCCGCCGTATCACAGCGTGACCGACCAGCGGGTCTGGCATAAAGGAATCACCTTATGAGTTTCGATCGCAGCAAGACCCCAACGTGGCGTCAGGGCTACCGCTATCAGTACGAACCGGCGCAGAAAGGCCATGTCCTGCTGTACCCGGAAGGCATGATCAAACTCAACGACAGCGCTGCGCTGATTGGCGGTTTGATTGATGGCCAGCGTGACGTAGCGGCGATCATCGCCGAACTGGACGCGAAGTTCCCCGACGTGCCCGAGCTCGCTGAGGACATCGAGCAGTTCATGGAGGTTGCCCGTGCTCAGCACTGGATCGAACTTGCCTGATTCCGTGTCAGGCACGTTACCGCCAAAACCTGAAATCGGCCTGCCGCTGTGGCTGCTGGCCGAGCTGACGTACCGCTGTCCGCTGCAATGTCCGTACTGCTCCAACCCGCTGGACTTCGCCGAACAAGGCAAAGAACTGAGCACCGAGCAGTGGATCAAAGTGTTCCGCGAAGCCCGGGAAATGGGTGCCGCACAGCTGGGCTTTTCCGGCGGTGAGCCGCTGGTGCGCCAGGACCTTGCCGAGTTGATCGCCGAGGCGCGCAAGTTGGGTTTCTACACCAACCTCATCACGTCCGGAATTGGCCTCACCGAGCAGAAAATCAGCGACTTCAAGAAAGCCGGCCTTGATCACATCCAGATCAGTTTCCAGGCCAGCGACGAACAAGTGAATAACTTGTTGGCGGGTTCGAAAAAGGCCTTCGCGCAGAAGCTGGAAATGGCTCGTGCGGTGAAAGCCCACGGCTACCCGATGGTGCTGAACTTCGTGACCCATCGGCACAACATCGACAAGATCGACCGGATCATCGAGCTGTGCATCGCCCTTGAAGCGGACTTTGTCGAACTCGCCACCTGCCAGTTTTACGGTTGGGCACAGCTCAATCGGGTCGGCCTGTTGCCGACCAAAGAGCAATTGGTTCGCGCCGAACGCATCACCAATGAATACCGCGCCAAACTGGAAGCCGAAGGTCATCCGTGCAAGCTGATTTTCGTCACGCCGGACTACTACGAAGAACGCCCGAAAGCCTGCATGAACGGCTGGGGCAGCATTTTTCTTACAGTCACGCCGGACGGAACCGCACTGCCGTGTCACGGTGCCCGACAGATGCCGGTGCAATTTCCGAACGTGCGCGATCACAGCATGCAGCACATCTGGTACGACTCGTTCGGCTTCAACCGCTTCCGTGGTTACGACTGGATGCCCGAGCCATGCCGCTCCTGCGACGAGAAAGAAAAAGACTTCGGCGGCTGCCGCTGCCAGGCGTTCATGCTCACGGGTGACGCCAGCAATGCCGACCCGGTGTGCAGCAAGTCGGAGCATCATGGCGTGATTCTCAAGGCCCGCGAAGAAGCCGAACACGCGACCCAGACCATCGAACAACTGGCCTTTCGCAATGAACGAAACTCACGCCTCATCGCTAAAAGCTGAACCCTTCAGCGCTTCCCGGGCCGTCGCAGCCGGTATCGACTTCGCCGAGCTGTTAGTCGGCCAGCATGGCCTGTTCTGGAACGAATACCGTCCCGAAGATGCCGCCTGCAGGATCTGGCATTGGCGCGACGGCCAGGCCCGTTGCCTGACGTCGGCAGGATTCAGCGTGCGCAGTCGGGTGTACGAATATGGCGGTGGCGCGTTTTGTCTGACGGATGACGGGATTGTTTTCGTCAACGAAGCAGACCAGCAACTCTATCGGCAATCGCTGGCGGGCGAGACGCCTGAGGTGCTGACCTCCGGGGAATGCCGTTACGGCGATCTGCAGTTTGCCAACGGACAGATTTTGGCGGTTGAAGAAAACCGGGACCGGCATCGTCTGGTGGCGATTGATGTGGCTGACGGCCAGCGTCATCTGCTGGCCGAAGGCGCCGATTTCTATGCCGCGCCGACGCTGAGCCCGGACTCGCAACGATTGGCGTGGATTGAATGGAGCCGCCCGGATCAGCCATGGACCGCCACTCGCTTGATGGTTGCCGAGCGCCAGAATGATGGGGGCTTCGCTCAACCGCGTTGTGTGGCGGGCGATGGTGCGCAGGAGTCACTGCAACAACCGCGTTTCGACAGCGACGGCCACCTGTTTTGCCTGACGGATCGCGGCGGCTACTGGCAGCCTTGGGCGGAATCCGCAGACGGCCTGAGCCTGCTGCCGAGTGCCGCCGCTGACCATGGGCCGGCACCGTGGCAGCTGGGGGGCAGCACCTGGTTGCCGCTGGGCGAAAGCCGCTACTTGGCCAGCTGGACCGAAGGCGGGTTCGGCAAACTGGGAATCTGCGGTGACGCCGCTGAAGATTTCACCGGTGATTACAGCCGTTTTCGTCATCTCGCACTGGATGAGCAATTCATCTATTGCATCGCGGCATCGCCGGTCAGTTCGTCGGCGGTGATCGCAATCGAGCGCGATACCCGCCAGGTCAAAATCATCGCCGGCGGGATCGCACCGTTGCCCGCCGAGCGCATCAGCGTCCCGCGAACCTTGCGCTACCCGAGCGGTTCGGGCGAGGCCCACGGCTTCTTCTATCCGCCGATGACCGGCGAGGCGAAACCGCCGCTGGTGGTCTTCATCCACGGCGGCCCGACCTCGGCCTGCTACCCGATGCTTGATCCACGCATTCAGTACTGGGCGCAACGCGGCTTCGCCGTGGCCGATCTCAACTACCGCGGCAGCAGTGGCTATGGCCGGGCGTATCGCCAGGCGCTGCATTTGAGTTGGGGTGACGTGGATGTCGAAGATGCCTGCGCGGTGGTCGCTTATCTTGCCGATCGCGGCTTGATCGACGGCGACAAGGCGTTTATTCGCGGCGGCAGTGCTGGCGGTTACACCACGCTGTGTGCGTTGGCCTTTCACAACGTCTTCCGCGCAGGCGCCAGCCTTTACGGTGTCAGCGATCCCGTGGCATTGGGCCGCGCGACCCACAAGTTCGAAGGCGATTATCTGGATTGGCTGATTGGCGATCCGGTTGAGGATGCCGAACGATACGCCGCGCGTACTCCGCTGCTGCATGCGAACAACATCAGTGTTCCGATGATTTTCTTTCAGGGCGAACTGGACGCCGTGGTGGTGCCGCAACAGACCCGCGACATGGTCAAGGCGCTACAAGACAACGGCATTCTGGTTGAAGCGCATTACTACGCGGACGAACGGCATGGCTTTCGCAAGGCGGGGAACCAGGCCCATGCGCTGGAGCAGGAGTGGTTGTTTTATCGGCGGGTGATCGAACTCGCAAGCTGAAACCGCGTCGCGCCCTTCGCGGGCAAGCTTCGCTCCTACAGGTACGGTGTTATCCCGTAGGAGCGAGGCTTGCCCGCGAAAGCGATCTATCTGACGCCGCAGAACTCAGCGCTTGGCGATGATGTACACCGCATGCACGATCCCCGGAATGTAACCGCACAACGTCAGCAAAATATTCAGCCAGAAAGCGCCGGCGAAACCGACTTGTAGAAACACGCCCAGTGGTGGCAACAGAATGGCAATGATGATGCGAATGAAATCCATGGGGCAGCTCCTGATGTGAAGTGAACTCGTGTGAGCCCTACTGCTAATCGACACGCGCCGTTCGTCAGGGTTCAGTAGGAACCTGGCGCAATAGCGAAACCTCATGAATCGCAGGCAAAAAAACGCCCCACGCGAAAGAATCAAACGTGGGGCGATGCGTTATTACCGCGAGACGGTTCTGGAATTAGTGCGGGAAAAGTCTGATCAGACCGCAATCCCCTTGCGGCACTGCAGTTGTGCGGTGCGTACGCGGGAAAAGGCGCGGGACAGGCGCAGGATCATTTCGTCGATGTTGGCGTTGCTGACCGTGAGCGCCGGGGTAAAGCGCAGGCAATCGGGTTGTGGGGCGTTGAGCACCAAGCCTTCGGACAACGCGGCTTTGACCACGGCTTCAGCGGAATCGTCGGACAGGGTCAGTCCCCAGAGCAGCCCTTGCCCGCGCAACTCGCCGTGACCATAGCGATAGGACAAACGACTCAAGGCTTCGCGCAGGTGCTGACCGGTTTCAACCACATGATCGAGAAAAACCTTGTCCTGAATCGTGTTCAACACCGCAAGACCGGCAGCGGTCATCAGCGCATTGCCATGATGAGCGCCCGACAGGTCGCCCACCTCGAAACAACAGGCCTTGCCCCGCGCCAACAACGCAGCCAATGGCACGCCACCGCCAAGCCCTTCGCCGAGGACGACGATATCTGCCTGAACACCGTGGACCTGTTCGGCAAGCAACGTGCCGCAGCGACCAAGGCCGGTGTGCACGTCGTCGAGGATCAACAAAATGCCCAGCTCCCGACACAGGCGTTCGACACCCTTGAGGTAATGCGCGGTGGCCGGAATCACCCCGGCTTCGTTTTGGATCGGTTCGAGCAGGATGGCCACGGTCCGGGCATCGACCGCCGCGTGCATCGCCGCCAGATCATTGAAGGGAACGGGGTGAAAGTCCGACGGTGAAATCGTCCCGGGACTATGGCCATGGCAGCCGTTGCTGGCCACGATGATCCGTGAGGCCCCGCTGCGATGCAGTCGACCCCATTGACGAGCCAGTTGAATCGCGGCCTCACGGGCTTCGGCGCCGCTGTTGAGCAGGTACGCCTGATCACTGCAGGTGCTATTGCAGAGCCGCTCGGCAAGGTTGAGCATGCCGCGGTTATGCAGTGCGAAACCCGGGTTGATCAGCGATTGAGCCTGTTCTGATATCGCATTGACCAGCACCGAAGGGCTGTGGCCCAGGCTGTTGGCGCCGCCACCCTGCGAGAAATCCAGGTAAGCGCGGTCATCGCTGTCCCACAGCCAGGAGCCTTGGCCGCGGACAAAAATCTGCTTCGGCCGCTCGACACTGGGCATCAGGCACTCGCGGGAAAGGTTGTCGCGTCTGGACGCTTGGGGAGTGTCTACGACCAAGTCGTCGAGGCTCGGTGGAGTGCGACGCAAGTTGAACAGATTCATCCGCAAAAGCCTCGCTTGAGGTTTTTTGTCTTACCTATGTAAACACCATCAACGTAAACGGTATTCATCGTGCGCTCTGGCCCTGTAAGCCTTGTGAATGCGGTTAGACTAGGCCCAGACAAGGCGTTGAGCCATTTCGATTTCCCAGCATTTTCGATAAGCGCACCTTATGGATTTCAAGCAACTGCGTTATTTCGTCGCGGTCTATGAAGAAGGCCACGTCGGCCGGGCGGCCGAGCGACTGTCAATCTCCCAGCCGGCGCTGTCCCAGCAGATCCGCCAGCTCGAGCAAAACCTCGATGTAAGCCTGTTCGAACGCAGCAGCAAGCGCCTGCTACCCACTCTGGCCGCCCATACTTTGTACAACCACGCCCTACCCTTGCTCGATGGCCTGCAACGGGCCCGCGAGGCATTGGGCAACTTCAAGGGTCAGGCGCTGCGCACCTTGGCCATTGGCGTGTTGCAGACGGTTCACACCAGCCTGGTGCCGCAGATGCTCGAACGCGTGCGCAAGGCGCAACCGCATCTGGTGGTGCAGATCTATGAATTGACTGGCCTGGAAATCGAGCGGCGGCTGCTCAATGGTTCCCTCGACATCGGCATCAGCTACCTGCCGCCCCGACAGCCGGGGTTGCACGGCGTCATGCTGTACGAAGATGAACTGACCCTGGTGATCCCGGCGGACCACCCGTTGCGCGAGTTCAAGAAAGTCTCGATGAGTCAGGCCGCCGAGTTGCCCATGCTGTTGCTGGGTGAAGAGTTTCAAGTGCGGCAGATCTGGCAGACACAACTGGCCAATCTGGGACGACGGCCGCAGGTGCAGGCGGAACTGAATAACATGGCGGGGATTCTCGACAGTCTGCCCCACACCCGGCTGGCCACCGTGCTGCCCGGGCGCTCGCAAAAGGCGCTCGGCAACAATGAATTGCTCTGGAAACCGCTGACCGAGCCCCGAGTGCCGCTGAAAGTCGGATTAGTGTGTCGGGATGTGCAGCGGCAACAAGCCTCGCTGGCCCTATTGCGCACGCTGTTGGAAGAAGTGATGAACGGGCCCGACGACCGTTTGAACAGCTCGACTGCGCTCGACGGGCCGCGCTGAATACTTTTCTGCGGGCAAAAGAAAACCCCGCCGAAGCGGGGCTTTGCAGACTGTTTCCCTGACATCCATTTCACTCCGCCGTCCTGGCAGAATCCTACGTGTCCGTGTTGTTGCTTTGCGCTTCCTGCGCGACGTCCATGTGAAGTAGATTAGCTCTGGATCCAATCTTCGCCTATGGGAGAACAGCAGCACGTCATGTAAGAGAATGCTTACATGACGCTATCGGGTCAGAACTGTCCGGCGTCCAGCAGGAACAGCGACTCGCTCCCCGCCTTCACCGACGCACTCAACGAGTGAATACGCGGCAGCAGACGGGCGAAATAGAACCGCGCCGTGCCCAGCTTGCTCGCGTAGAAATCATCCTGCGCTTCTTTGCCGAAGGCCGCCTTGGCCATCAGGGCCCACATGTAAGCGTAAGCCACGTAACCGAAGGTTTGCAGGTACTCGACCGACGCCGCGCCGATTTCGTTCGGGTTGTTTTTCGCCCGGTCCAGCAACCACGAAGTCAGCTCGTCGAGGGTGGTGACGGCATCGTTCAGCGGCTTGGTGAACTCCGCGAGATCAGCGCTGGCGGTGGCGGTGAAATGACGAATCTCATCCGCGAACAGGTTGTAGAACGCCCCGCCCGTGCCGACGATCTTGCGTCCTACGAGGTCAAGCGCCTGAATGCCGTTGGTGCCTTCGTAGATCTGGGTGATGCGCACGTCGCGAACCAGTTGTTCCTGACCCCACTCACGGATGTAACCGTGGCCGCCAAAAACCTGCTGGCCGTGCACGGTGGTTTCCAGACCGAGGTCGGTCAGGAACGCCTTGGCTACTGGCGTCAGCAGAGCGACCAGATCTTCCGCGCGTTTGCGGACGGTCGCGTCTTCGCTGAACTTGGCCGTGTCCAGTTGCATGGCCACGTAAGTGGAGAACGCACGACCGCCTTCGTTCGAGGCTTTCATGGTCAGCAGCATGCGACGCACGTCCGGATGGACGATGATCGGGTCAGCGACCTTGTCCTTGTTCTGCGCGCCGGTCGGCGAACGGCTTTGCAGGCGGTCGCGGGCGTATTCGACGGCGTTCTGGTAGGAGCGTTCGCCGGTGGCCAGGCCCTGGATACCGACGCCCAGACGCTCGTAGTTCATCATGGTGAACATCGCCGCCAAGCCTTTGTTCGGCTCGCCGACCAGGTAACCCACGGCTTCGTCGAAGTTCATCACGCACGTCGCGGAGGCCTGGATGCCCATCTTGTGTTCGATCGAACCGCAGTTCGCCGGGTTACGCGCGCCCAGGCTGCCATCGGCATTGACCATGAACTTCGGTACCAGGAACAGCGAAATGCCTTTCGGCCCCGCTGGGGCGTCCGGCAGTTTGGCCAGCACCAGGTGAATGATGTTCTCGGTCAGGTCGTGCTCGCCGCCAGTGATGAAGATCTTGGTGCCGCTGACCTTGTAGGAACCGTCGGCCTGAGGCTCGGCCTTGGTGCGGATGATCCCCAGGTCTGTACCGGCGTGCGGTTCGGTCAGGCACATGGAACCGGCCCAGACGCCGGCATACATGTTCGGCAGGTACGCAGCTTTCAGTTCTTCACTGGCGTGGGCGTTGATCGACAGGCAGGCACCGGCGGTCAGCATCGGGTACAGACCGAACGACAGGCTGGCGGAGTTGACCATTTCTTCGACTTGCGCCGACACGGCCTTGGGCATGCCCATGCCGCCGTAGGTCGGATCGCCACCGACACCGACCCAACCGCCTTCAGCGTAAGTCTGATAAGCCTGTGGGAAACCGGCCGGCGTGGTGACGGCACCGTCCGCCCAATGGCAACCTTCTTCGTCAGCTGCACGGCTCAGGGGCGCGATGCTTTTGCTGGTGACCTTGCCGGCTTCTTCGAGAATGGCTTCGACGGTTTCAGCATCAACGGTTTCGGCCAGCGCAGGCAGCTGCGCCCAGAGTTTGGCGACCTCGAAGACTTCATTGAGGACGAAGCGCATATCGCGCAGGGGCGCTTTGTAGTCAGCCATGGCAAACCTCGCAAGATCTAAACAGGTGATTCGTGGGAATGATGTTTTCGTTGGGCTCGAGTGTAACCCAACAACTTTTGCGACACATAGGGTCAGGCCGTGACCGTTTTGTAATTTTTAGTCAGCAGCATTTCAGCTGAGCAGTTCTCGTCTGGCAGAACGCATTCGCGGGCAAGCCTCGCTCCTACAGGTCGGGGTCACGCATATCCCGTGAACGACACTGACCTGTAGGAGCGAGGCTTGCCCGCGAAGCTTTTAACAATCGTCAGAGCGCAAACAACTCCGCCGGCAACTTCATCAAACAATCACTCCCCGCTTCGATAGCCGCCCGATGAGCGGCAGTACGCGGCAGCAAACGCTTGAAGTAGAACTCGCTGGTTGCCAGTTTGCCTCGGCAGTAATCCGCATCACCGCTGCCAGCGTCGAGTTGCGCCTGGGCCACCAGCGCCATGCGCAACCACAGATAGCCGAGGATGATGTAACCGCTGTACATCAAGTAATCCACCGACGCCGCACCGACTTCGTCCGGATTCTTCATTGCGGCCATGCCAACCTTGGCGGTCAACTCGCCCCACTGTTGATTCAGTCCATTGAGTTGAGCCACATAGCTGGCCAGTTGTGGATGCTCGGCATTCGCCGCGCAGAATTTGTGGACGATTTTGGTGAAGCCACGCAGCAATTTGCCCTGACTGCCGAGCACTTTGCGCCCGAGTAGATCCAGCGCCTGAATGCCGTTGGTGCCTTCGTAGATCGGCGCGATCCGGCAGTCGCGAACCAACTGCTCCATGCCCCATTCACGGATAAAGCCGTGACCGCCAAACACCTGCATACCGTGGTTGGTGACCTCCAGACCGGTGTCAGTCATGAAGGCTTTGCAGACCGGCGTCAGGAAGGCCAACAGGTCTTCGGCGTCCTGACGCGCCGTTGCATCCGGGCTCAGGTGCGCGACGTCCAGCAGCTGCGCGGTGAAATAGGTCAGCGCGCGGTTGCCTTCGTTGAAGGCTTTCATGGTCAGCAACATCCGGCGCACGTCAGGATGAACGATGATCGGATCGGCGGCTTTGTCCGGTGCTTTCGCGCCAGTCAGCGCGCGCATTTGCAGGCGATCGTTGGCGTACTTGATGGCACCCTGGAAACTCGCCTCACCCAGACACAACCCCTGCATGCCAGTGCCGAGCCGTGCGTGGTTCATCATGGTGAACATGCAGTTCAGGCCCTTGTTCGGCTCGCCGATCAAGAAGCCCTTGGCTTCGTCGAAGTTCAGCACGCAGGTCGCCGAGGCCTTGATGCCCATTTTGTGTTCGATCGAGCCGCAGGAGACGCCGTTGCGCTCGCCGGCTTCACCCTCGGCATCGGCTAGGAATTTGGGAACGATGAACAGGGAAATACCCTTGGTGCCTGCCGGAGCATCCGGCAGTTTCGCCAACACCAGATGAATGATGTTGTCGCTCATGTCGTGTTCGCCGGCCGAGATGAAGATCTTGCTGCCGGAAATCGCGTAGCTGCCGTCGGCTGAAGGCACGGCGCGGGTTTTGATGATGCCCAGGTCAGTGCCGCAATGCGCCTCGGTCAGGCACATGGTGCCGGTCCATTGGCCAGCCGTCAGTTTGCTCAGGTAGGTGTTCTTCTGATCTTCGGTGCCGTGGGCGTGGATGGCCGACATCGCCCCGTGGGTCAGGCCGGGGTACATGCCCCACGAGGTATTGCTGGAGCCAACCATCTCACTGATGACCAGGCCCAGAGAACTTGGCAAACCCTGGCCGCCATACGCCGGATCAGCTGCCAGACCGTGCCAGCCACCTTCCACGTACTGTGCGAAAGCCTGCTTGAAGCCTGTAGGCGTTGTCACCACACCGTTGTCGAAATGGCAGCCTTCTTCGTCACCGCTGCGATTCAACGGTGCGAGAACGTTCTCACAGAATTTCGCGCCTTCTTCGAGGATCGCATTGACCATGTCCGGGCTCGCGTCGGTGGCGCCCAGCGCGGCGTAGTTGGTGTGGAAGTCGAAGACGTGGTCGATCAGAAAGCGCATGTCGCGCAGGGGAGCTTTGTATTCGGGCATGGTCGTTTCTCCGTCAGCAGATCGTTCAAACCTACTGCCGCCCACCCGGCCTCACAATCACAGTCCAGACGCTGAATGCGCCATCATCACTCAACCCGTAGCGGCGTCCATACGCACCGCGCCACGGCGAGTCTGACCGAATGCCACCACGCAATTTCGCCCGGCGCCCTTGGCGCTGTAGAGCGCTTCGTCCGCGGACTTGAGTACTTTTTCGGGGGTGCGCTGCTCTTGTCGTTCGGCCACGCCGATGCTGACAGTGACCGACACACTGGTAGCGCCCGAACCTGCACGTTTCTGGCGACCTTGCTGGTCGTCCTGAGGACGGCTGTCCTGATTGCGCAACTGAATGTTGTAGGTGGCGATGGATTCGCGGATGACTTCCAGGTGCGGCATGCACTCTTCGAGGGTCTTGCCCGCGAACACCAGGGCAAATTCCTCACCGCCGTAGCGATATGCCCTACCGCCTCCTCCGATTTTCGACAGTTTACTGGCGACCAGTCTCAAGACCTGATCGCCGACATCGTGACCATGGGTGTCGTTGAATTTCTTGAAGTGATCGACGTCGCTCATGGCCAGCACGTAATTGCGCCCCAGCCGCTGCATCCGCTCGTTCAAGGCGCGACGACCCGGCAGGCCAGTGAGCTCGTCGCGGAAGGCCATTTGATAGGCCTCGTGGGCGACCGCGGCGGCAATCATTAACATCACCTGACTGCACATGATGTTCAGGGTGAACGGCAGGATGAAAGTTTTCGGCAACGCCCAGAACAACCCGACCAACCCCACCAGTTGTGCGGCGTGCAAGGGTCTGGGGTTACGCCAGTATTGCCAGCTCAGCAGCAGGAACGAGGCGATGAACACGGGATAGGACAACTGGATCAAGCTCATCCAGGCGCCATGCAGCGCTGGCCAGCGGATTTCCGACAGCCACATCAACAAGGCCTGGGGATAACTTTGCTCCAGCCCGAGCGCGACACTGCCAACAGCGAGCAATACCGCGAAGCGCGCCACCATGTCCTGAAACAAGTGGGTGCGTTCCTGCCATGCGGCGAACACGCCGAACAACAGCGGCAGCAATAGGCAACACAGGTGGAACACCACTGCTGCATCTTCACGGACCTTGCCGTTGTCGCGGTAATAGTCGGTCTGGGTGTCGAGCAGAAAGTAGGCGATGTACACCGTCACCATCAGAAACAGTTCGCGCTGACGTCGGTAAACCGCGCAATACGCACCACCGAGTAACAGCACCAGGGTCGGCAGCACGTTGAACAGCGAAGTGAAAAAGACGTTGAGGTCCTTGATGTAAGCGGCCGCAAGCCCCGCAAGCAAAAGCAGTAACGACGGTAGGAAATGGCTGATACGTACAGCGGAAGAACGCGGCAAGGGTAAAGCTCCGACCGTCATGACAATAGATGGCATTGTGCCCACCTACTGTAACGGCAGAAATGCCGACTTACTGAGTCGATTGTCAGGTTTTTTTAGCGGGTGTTTCAGTGGCCGCAGACCGAATTGGCAGTGACTGGCTCCCATCAAAGATCGCGGGCGAGCTTTTACTTTCACCAGGAACAAAAAAGCCGCTACCCCGGAAGGGATAGCGGCTTTATGAAGAACTGCGTTGAGGCTTAGTAGCCCAGTGCGAAGTCTTCTTCTTTCATGTCCATCAAGTTGTTGGCACCCGACAGCATGGTTGCAACATGAGTGCGGGTACGCGGCAAGATGCGCTGGAAGTAGAAGCGCGCAGTCTGCAGCTTGGCGGTGTAGAACGCCTCTTCGGAGGTGCCGGCAGCCAGTTTCTCGGCAGCCAGACGCGCCATGTCAGCCCAGAAGTAGGCCAGGCAGGCGTAACCGGAGTACATCAGGTAGTCCACCGACGCCGCGCCGACTTCTTCGCGGTCCTTCATGGCCGCCATTCCGACCTTCATGGTCAGCTCGCCCCATTCTTTGTTCAGTGCAGCCAATGGCTCGACGAACTCTTTGACCGCTTCGTTGCCTTCGTTGGTCTGGCAGAACTTGTGGACGATCTTGGTGAAGCCTTTGAGGGCTTCGCCTTGAGTCATCAGCACTTTACGACCCAGCAGGTCGAGTGCCTGGATACCGGTGGTGCCTTCGTACAGCATCGAAATGCGGCTGTCGCGAACGTTCTGCTCCATGCCCCACTCGGCGATGAAGCCGTGGCCACCATAGATTTGCACGCCGTGGTTGGCAGACTCAAAACCGACTTCAGTCATGAAGGCTTTGGCGATTGGCGTCATGAACGCCAGCAACGCGTCGGCTTTTTTCTTCTCTTCTTCGTCTACGCCGTATTTGACGATGTCGACTTGCTTGGCGGTGAAGTAAACCATCGCGCGGTTGCCTTCGGCGAACGCTTTCATGGTCAACAACATGCGACGTACATCAGGGTGAACGATGATCGGATCAGCGGCTTTTTCCGGCGCTTTCGGGCCAGTCAGCGAGCGCATTTGCAGACGATCGCGAGCGTATTTCAGACCGCCCTGGAAGCCGATCTCGGCGTGGGCCAGGCCTTGCAGCGCGGTGCCCAGACGAGCGGTGTTCATAAAGGTGAACATGCAGTTCAGGCCTTTGTTCGCCGGGCCGATCAGGTAACCGGTGGCTGCGTCGAAGTTCATCACGCAAGTGGCGTTGCCGTGGATACCCATCTTGTGTTCCAGGGAACCACAGGTCACGGCGTTGCGGGCGCCGATCGAACCGTCAGCGTTCGGCATGAACTTCGGCACGATGAACAGCGAAATGCCTTTGGTGCCAGCCGGTGCATCCGGCAGACGTGCCAGCACGATGTGGACGATGTTGTCGGCCATGTCGTGTTCACCGGCCGAGATGAAGATTTTGGTGCCGGAGACTTTGTAGGAACCGTCGGCTTGAGGTTCAGCCTTGGTGCGCAGCATGCCCAGGTCGGTGCCGCAGTGCGGTTCGGTCAGGCACATGGTGCCGGTCCATTCACCGGACACCAGCTTGGTCAGGTAAGCCTCTTGCTGCTCAGGCGTACCGTGCTCGGAAATGGTGTTCATCGCGCCGTGCGACAGGCCTGGGTACATGCCCCACGACCAGTTGGCTTCGCCAACCATTTCGCTGACGGCCAGACCCAGAGACTCCGGCAGGCCCTGGCCACCGTGTTCTACGTCGTGGGCCAGGCTTGGCCAGCCGCCTTCAACGAATTGCTTGTAGGCTTCTTTGAAGCCAGTCGGGGTTTTAACGCCGGACTCGCTCCAGGTGCAGCCTTCGGTGTCACCCACGCGGTTCAGCGGAGCCAGCACCTGCTCACAAAACTTGGCGCCTTCTTCGAGAATGGCGCTAACCATGTCTGGAGTTGCGTCTGCGCAAGCCGGAAGGCTCTGATAGTGCGCTTCGTAGCCGAGCAGTTCGTCACGAACGAAGCGAATATCACGCAAGGGGGCCTTGTAGTCAGGCATAGCGATAAACCTCTGCTGATGTAACCGGGAATGAACGACCGTGTTGATTTGTTGTGACGGTCAAACAGTTGTTTGAAACATACGTTTACGCCCAAATCTTGTCAAGCGCCGATCTTTTGCCGTTCGTCATCACGCGCACAAATGCCGGGCACGCAGCCGCGCCGC
This sequence comes from Pseudomonas sp. SJZ077, assembly GCF_007993905.1. Lineage (NCBI taxonomy): Bacteria > Pseudomonadati > Pseudomonadota > Gammaproteobacteria > Pseudomonadales > Pseudomonadaceae > Pseudomonas > Pseudomonas sp. SJZ077. Next base: position 24,609 of record NZ_VIUJ01000020.1, on the reverse strand, counting down.
CGCCGTTGACAACGCAACAAGCCATGCAGGAAAGATTAGTTGAGGGAGAAGGACTTACGCACAAAAACGCCGCGAATAGTCGCGGCGTTGGCAGGACGGGTTCAGCGAGGGGTCAAGCGTAGGTATCAATCAACGTTCCAAGCATTTCATCGGATGCCTTGGCGACTTTCACGCCGGCCTCCACCTGAAACTTGCCCTGGGCCATCTCGACCATATTGCTGGCCAGGTCCGATTGCTGGCTGCGGTCAACCGAACGCAGGCGGTCTACCTGAACCTCGGAAGACTGGCTTGTCACCGAACGCTCGAGGGTACTGCTGGCGATCTGGCCGGAAGCCTGATCGACACGGTTCTGCCCTGTCTGAATAGTGCTCAGACCGGCATAAAAAGCGGTGTTTCCTGAGATTTCCATGGGAGAACTCGTCCTAAATAGGAACAACAGCGGCCATTGAAACAGACCTGATGGCAAAAGGCCCGACAAAAACACTAATGGCACAGTGCCTTGTCATAGGCAAAACCTCAATCCAGCAGATCCAGTTGCAGATGCTCCGCCACCGCTTCTGCGGTGACCGATTTGAGTTTTGGCACCCGTCCAAGGCAAGGCGCGGGAATGCGCTCGGCGAGGGTCGCGAGGTTCTCTTCCAGGCGCGAGGTCTTCGGATCGATGATATTGGCCACCCACCCCGCCAGCTGCAAACCGTCCTGGGCAATCGCCTCGGCGGTCAGCAGCGCATGATTGATGCAACCCAGGCGCACGCCGACCACCAGGATCACCGGCAGGCCCAGCGCCATTGCCAGATCCGACAGATTGTCCTGATCCGCCAACGGCACGCGCCAGCCGCCGGCGCCTTCGATCAAGGTGAAATCGGCCTGCATGTCGAGAATCGCGAGCATCGGCGTCAACAGTGATTGCACCGTCAGCGCCACGCCCGCCTCCCGCGCGGCCAGGTGCGGAGCAATCGGCGGTTCGAACGCCACCGGGTTGACCTGTGCATAAGTCAGCGGCAACGAGCACTCGGCCAGCAGCGCCAGCGCATCGGAATTACGCAAACCCTTGGGCGTCACATCACAGCCGGAAGCGACCGGCTTGCCCGCCGCCGTACTCATGCCCGCCGACCGCGCAGCATGCAACAGGCCGGCAGCAATGGTGGTCTTGCCGACATCAGTGTCCGTGCCGGTAATGAAATAAGCAGCGCTCATATGGGTTTCTCCAACACGGCGTAGACCACTTGATAAGTCGCCGGCAATCCTTCGGCCTGACGAAACTGCTCATAAGCCTCGACCAAGCCAAGGATCCGCGCCCGACCGGTCAAACCGCCCGGCCGACCGGGGTTCAAGTTGTGTGCGCCCAACGCCTTGAGTTCATGCGTCAGGCTGCGCACGTCCGGGTAATGCAACACATGAGGACGGGTCTCCAGACTGACAATCCGCAAGCCACTGGTCGCGCACAGCTGTTGATAAATACCGAACTCGCGGAAGCGATTGACGTGCACCATGCCATCCACTTGACGCCAGCTGTCACGCAACTCAAACAGCGTCCCTACACAAAGACTAGCAAACGCGAATACCCCGCCCGGCTTGAGTGCCCGAAACGCCTCACTGAGCACCGATTCGAAATCCGCGCACCACTGCACCGCCAGGCTGGAGAAGATCAGATCACAGGTCGAATCCTGCAACGGCAACCGTTCTGCATCCCCGGCGATGAAATGGGTGGCGCCGCCTAATGGCCGGGCGTGTTTGAGCATGCCTTCGGCGATGTCCATTGCCAGTCCGTTGCCCGAAGAAAAGCGCTCGCCCAATGCCCGACTGAAATGCCCCGTACCGCAGCCCAGATCCAGCCAGACACCCGGCACAAAATCACCGGGCAAACGGCTCAACAACTGGCTGCCGACATCGCGCTGCAATTCGGCCACGCTGTCGTAGCTCGACGCCGCGCGGGAGAAGGAGGCCGCCACCTGGCGCTTGTCAGGCAAGCCGCCGGGTAGATTGGGGAAAGATAAATCAGTCATCACCGGACTCGTGCAAAAAGGCCTGGATCGCCCCCGCCACACCGTGGGGGTCTTCCAGTAGAAACGCATGGCTGGCCTGTTCGATCAGGCCGATTTCGACATCCGGCAGCAAGGCCAGCAACTCGCTCGCTGCCTCGGCCGGGACCAGACCGTCGAGGCCGGCGAACAAATGCAGTTGCGGACCACGAAATGCCTGCAAGGCTTGACGGGTATCTAGTTGGGCAAGCACTTCCAGACCGCTCATCAGCACTGCTTCAGAGGTGTGCGGCGCCCCACCGAGCAACAACCGCGACAGCCCGCGAGGATCTTCCGAGCCTTGGGCGCAAAGGAGTGAAAAGCGCTTCAACGTCATTCGCGGATCGGCCTTGCAACCGGCGAGAAACGCGTCGAAGGTTTCGCCAGCCATCGCGCTCGGCCATTGCTCATGGGCGACAAAAGAAGGATTGCTCGCCAGGGTCAGCAAGCCACAGCAACGATCACCACGACGCGCCGCCAGCTCAGACGCAAGCATGCCACCGAGGGACCAGCCACCGAGCCAGGTGTCTTGCGGGATCGTCGAATCCAGTTCATCGAGCCACTCTTCAATATCGCTCGATTCCAGTTCCGGCAACGGCTCGATCTCGACCCGCAGATGCTCATCCAGCCCCTGCAAGGCGGCCGCTAAAGGCTCCAGCGGTGAAATTCCGAGGCCCCAGCCGGGCAGCAGAATCAGTCGATCACGCATGGCTTGGCTCCGGTCCCAGTAATTGAAAACAATCGGCCAGTCCATTCAACAATAGCTGCACCTGCGCTTCGCTGTGGGCGGCGGTCAGGGTCACGCGCAGACGGGCGCTGCCGGCGGGCACGGTGGGCGGACGAATCGCCGTGACCATCAGTCCGCGCTCGCGCAGCATCTGCGACAGTCGCATCGCACGCCCGGCATCGCCGATCATGATCGGCTGGATCGGCGTGAAGCTGTCCATCAACTCCAGGCCGATCTGCTCGGCGCCATGGCGAAACTGGCGGATCAGCGTCTTCAGATGCTCGCGTCGCCAATGTTCAGTGCGCAGCAGCTCAAGGCTTTTCAGCGTCGCGCAAGCCAGGGCCGGTGGCTGGCTGGTGGTGTAGATATAGGGGCGGGCAAACTGGATCAGGCTTTCGATCAGTTCTTCGCTGCCGGCCACAAAGGCTCCTGCCGTGCCGAATGCCTTGCCGAGGGTGCCGACCAGCACCGGCACGTCTTCCTGACTCAGGCCGAAATGCTCGACAATCCCGCCGCCGTTGGCGCCCAGCGGGCCGAAGCCATGGGCGTCATCGACCATCAGCCACGCGCCCTTAGCCTTGGCTTCCCGGGCCAACGCCGGCAAGTCGGCAATATCGCCGTCCATGCTGAACACGCCGTCGGTGACCACCAGTGTATTGCCGGTAGCCTTCTCCAGCCGCTTGGCCAGGCTGACCGCGTCGTTGTGCAGATAGCGATTGAAACGCGCGCCGGACAACAAACCGGCATCCAGCAACGAGGCATGATTGAGGCGGTCTTCCAGCACCGTATCACCCTGCCCGATCAACGCGGTGACCGCGCCGAGGTTGGCCATGTAACCGGTGGTGAACAGCAGCGCACGCGGGCGACCGGTCAGGTCGGCCAACGCTTCCTCCAGCTCATGATGCGGCGTGCTGTGGCCAATGACCAAATGCGACGCCCCGCCACCGACACCCCAACGAGCAGCGCCAGCGCGCCAGGCTTCGATCACTTGCGGATGATTGGCCAGGCCCAGGTAATCGTTGTTGCAGAACGCCAGCAATGGCTGACCGTCGACCACCACTTCCGGGCCTTGAGGGCTTTCGAGCAGGGGGCGCTGGCGGTAGAGGTTTTCGGCACGACGGGCAGCAAGGCGTGCGGCGAGATCGAAAGACATGCAGGCCTCGTGGATCAGAATTCAGTAACGATCGCAGTACCTGTGGGAGCGAGCCTGCTCGCGAAAGCCATCGAACAACCAACATGTATGTTGAATGTGAATGCCTCTTCGCGAGCAGGCTCGCTCCTACAGGGTTTTGCATTCCTTCAGAAGGATCAGTGGAGCGTCAAACAGCCGCGTTATAGAACTGCTCGCTGCTCTTCTGCTCAACCAACGCTTGTTCGATCGCGGCCTGATGCACTTCGTCCGCGTGCTCTTCGCGCGCTTCCGGCAGGATCCCCAGGCGCGAGAACAGTTGCATGTCCTTGTCGGCCTGCGGGTTGGCGGTGGTCAGCAGTTTTTCGCCGTAGAAAATCGAGTTGGCACCGGCGAAGAACGCCAGGGCCTGCATCTGCTCGTTCATCGCTTCGCGGCCAGCGGACAGACGCACGTGGGATTGCGGCATCAGGATGCGCGCGACGGCGAGCATGCGGATGAAGTCGAACGGGTCGATGTCCTCGGCGTTTTCCAGCGGCGTACCGGCGACTTTCACCAGCATGTTGATTGGCACCGACTCTGGATGCTCGGGCAGGTTGGCCAGCTGGATCAGCAGATTGGCGCGGTCATCGAGGGACTCGCCCATGCCGAGGATGCCGCCGGAGCAGATCTTCATCCCCGATTCACGCACGTAAGCCAGGGTTTGCAGGCGCTCGCTGTAAGTGCGGGTGGTGATGATGCTGCCGTAGAACTCCGGCGAGGTGTCGAGGTTGTGGTTGTAGTAATCGAGGCCGGCGTCGGCCAGCGCAACGGTCTGGTCCTGATCCAGGCGACCCAGGGTCATGCAGGTTTCCAGGCCCATGGCTTTCACGCCTTTGACCATTTCCAGCACGTAAGGCATGTCTTTGGCCGACGGGTGTTTCCACGCCGCGCCCATGCAGAAACGGGTCGAACCGATGGCCTTGGCGCGAGCGGCCTCTTCGAGGACCTTCTGCACTTCCATCAGCTTTTCTTTTTCCAGGCCGGTGTTGTAGTGACCGGACTGCGGACAATATTTGCAATCTTCCGGGCAGGCGCCGGTCTTGATCGACAGCAGGGTGGAAACCTGGACGCGGTTGGCGTCGAAATGCGCGCGGTGCACCGTTTGCGCCTGGAACAACAGGTCGTTGAATGGCTGAACGAAGAGTGCTTTGACTTCGGCCAAAGACCAGTCATGACGCAGGGTGGCAGAGGTGCTGGCGCTCATGGGCGTTTCCTTGTTTATGCTTGGCAAGCGACTGGGGAAGGGAATACCCACAGACGCGACACGGATGTTCGGCATATTTAAGGAAGAGTGATGCGCTGTCAACCACGATACGTTGGACCGGTTTACATCTGGTTAAATAATAACCAACACTGTTTGCTCTGCAGTGAAGCCACCGAGGACGTCAGGCCGATCTGCATGGCCTGTGAAACCGACCTGCCCTGGCTGGGCGATCACTGCCAGACCTGCGCGCTGCCCTTGCCTGCGTCAGGCCTGACGTGTGGCCCATGTTTAAAACTGCCGCCGGCTTTCGAGCGGGTCGCCGCGCCCTGGACGTACAGCTTTCCGGTGGACACATTGATCACGCGCTTCAAGCACAGCGCCAAGTGGCCGTTTGGCCGCCTGCTCGGCGAACTTCTCGCGCAGTTCCTGCAACATCGCTTCGATGAGGACCTTAATCGGCCCGACGTTCTGGTCCCCGTTCCGCTGGCTGCAAAACGCCTGCGTCAACGGGGTTTCAACCAGGCCGCGATGCTCGCCCACTGGCTCAGTAGCAGCCTCGACATCCCTTGCGATGAACAACTGCTGCTGAGGATTCAGGACACCAGCGCGCAACAGGACCTGAATGCCGACGCTCGCAAAAAGAACCTGCGCAATGCGTTTGCCCTGACGGCCGATGCGCCGGTCAAAGGGCGGCACCTGGCAATTGTGGACGACGTGCTGACCACCGGCGCCACGGCTCAGGCCCTGGCTCGCCTGTTGATGGACGCGGGCGCGGCTCGGGTAGATGTTTATTGCCTGGCCCGCACGCCCAAACCCGGCGACGCAGCCTGACGTAACGCCATGCACAAAACCTGTGGGAGCGAGCCTGCTCGCGATGGCGGTGTATCAGACACATCAACGGTGACTGTGATGGACGCATCGCGAGCAAGCTCGCTCCCACAAGGACGTGGGCTGACTTGACTCCCAGACTTCCAGCCGCCAACGTCCTCCCCATCACCACAGCCCAAAGCGCCTCACCATGTCCTTGCCCACCTTGTTGTCCCAGCACATTGTCCGTCGCCCGCAGCGCATCGCGTTGCTGCAACATATTGCCGAACAGGGCTCGATCACCCGCGCCGCGAAAAGCGCGGGACTGAGTTACAAGGCGGCGTGGGACGCTATCGATGAGCTGAACAACCTAGCGCAAAAACCGCTCGTGGAGCGCAGCGTCGGCGGCAAGGGCGGTGGTGGCGCCAAACTTTCAAGTGAAGGCCAGCGAGTGCTGCGCCTTTATCAAAAACTGCAAACCTTGCAGGCCCAGGTGTTGGAAGCCGCCGAAGATGCCAGCGACCTGGACCTGCTCGGTCGACTGATGCTCAGAACCAGCGCGCGCAATCAATTGCACGGCAAGGTCGTGGCGATCGACAACCAGGGGCACAACGACCGGGTCCGTCTTGAACTGGCCGAAGGCTTGACCCTCGATGCGCAGATCACGCACGACAGTACCCTGCGCCTGGAGCTGGAGACCGGCACCGAAGTCGTGGCCCTGATCAAGGCCGGTTGGCTGGAGTTACTGGGCATCGATCAACAAGCGACACCGGGTAGCAACTTTCTGAATGGCATCATCGAAGAAATACTCGACGCCCCAGACGGCCCCAGCGAAGTGCGCATCGGCCTGCCCAATGGCCAGACACTCTGCGCCCTGGCCGAGCCGCAGCACCTGAGGGGCCAGGGGCTTGCCACCGACAAACCGGTGCGGGTGCAGTTCGCGCCGTCCAACGTCTTGCTCGGCACACCGCTCTGAAACAAAAGTTTCATCATTGCTCTTTAAGGTGGCTGCAAAACCAGCAGGGAGCCTGATGTGAGCCTATTAGAAGAAAACCAGTCCACCGACCTCGAGAAAATGGTCGGCCTCAGCCGTCGCGGTTTCATCAGCGCCGGCGCCCTCTGCGGTGCGGCCATGTTCCTCGGTGGCAACCTGCTGAGCCGCAGCGTATTGGCCGCGAGTGTCAGCGCAGGCTCCAGCAAATTGTTGGGTTTTGACAGCATCCCCGCCGCCACCAGCGACGCAATCACCCTGCCGCCGGGCTACAAGTCTTCGGTACTGATCAGCTGGGGCCAGCCATTGCAAAAAAACGGTCCGAGATTTGACCCTAGCGGTAACGGCACCGCCGAGCAACAGGAAGTCCAGTTCGGTGACAACAACGACGGCATGAGCCTGTTCGAATTTCCCGGCGAAAAAGACCGGGCGCTGATGGCAATCAACAACGAATACACCAACTATCGCTACCTCTACCCGCACGGCGGCATGCCGCAATCGGCCGAAGAGGTGCGCAAGGCTCTGGCCTGCGAAGGCGTGTCGGTGATCGAAGTGCAACGCAAGAACGGCCAATGGGCGTTCGTCCAGGGCTCGCGCTACAACCGACGCATTCACGGCAACGCACCGATCAGCCTCAGCGGCCCGGCTGCCGGCCACGCACTGGTGAAAACCAGCGCTGACCCGCAGGGCAAGCATGTCCTCGGCACCTTCCAGAACTGCGCCAACGGCATGACGCCGTGGGGCACATACCTGACCTGCGAAGAGAACTTCACCGATTGCTTCGGCAGCAGCAATGCCGAGCAGAAGTTCGATGCCGCGCAGAAGCGTTATGGCGCAGTGGCGGCCAGCAAAGAGATCAACTGGCATCAACACGATGAGCGGTTCGACCTGGCGAAAAATCCGAACGAGCTCAACCGTCACGGCTGGGTCGTGGAAATCGACCCGTTCGATCCGCAATCGACGCCGGTCAAACGAACTGCGCTGGGCCGCTTCAAACATGAAAACGCTGCGCTGGCTGAAACCCATGACGGTCACGCCGTGGTGTACATGGGCGACGACGAACGCGGCGAGTTCATCTACAAGTTCGTCAGCCGCGACAAAATCAACCACAAGAACCCCAAGGCCAACCGCGACCTGCTGGACCACGGCACCTTGTACGTGGCGCGCTTCGATGCGGGCGACAGCAACGCCGATCATCCGAAAGGCCAGGGCGAATGGATCGAACTGACCCACGGTAAAAACGGGATCGACGCCAGCAGCGGTTTTGCCGATCAGGCCGAAGTGCTGATTCACGCGCGCCTCGCGGCCAGCGTGGTGAAGGCCACGCGCATGGACCGTCCGGAATGGATCGTCGTCAGCCCCAAGGATGGCCAGGTCTATTGCACGTTGACTAACAACGCCAAGCGTGGCGAGGACGGCCAACCGGTGGGCGGGCCGAACCCGCGCGAGAAAAACGTCTACGGGCAGATTCTGCGCTGGCGCACTGATCGTGACGATCACGGTTCCAAAAGCTTTGCCTGGGACCTGTTTGTGGTCGCCGGCAACCCGGGCGTCCACGCTGGCACGCCGAAGGGCGGTTCGTCGAACATCACGCCACAGAACATGTTCAACAGCCCGGATGGCCTGGGCTTCGACAAGGCCGGGCGGTTGTGGATTCTCACCGATGGCGATTCGAGTAATGCAGGCGACTTCGCCGGCATGGGCAACAACCAGATGCTGTGTGCCGATCCGGTGACCGGGGAGATTCGTCGGTTCATGGTCGGGCCGGTTGGTTGCGAGGTCACGGGGATCAGCTTCTCGCCGGATCAGAAGACGCTGTTTGTCGGGATCCAGCACCCTGGAGAGAACGGGGGCTCGACGTTCCCGGAGCATCTGCCGAATGGCAAGCCGCGGTCTTCGGTGATGGCTATCACGCGTGAAGATGGCGGGATCGTCGGCGCCTGATCGGGCCCCATCGCTAGCAGGCTAGCTCCCACACGGGATCTGCGACACACCGCAAATCCCCTGTGGGAGCTAGCCTGCTAGCGATGGCAACACCACTCATCTCAAGCCTTAACACTAAAGACGCCCCGTCTGCGCTACCATGCTTGGCCGGACGCGGCAGCCTGCTGCGCGCAGGAGTCAGCATGGCCCACCCGTTTGCAACCCTCACCCCAGACCTCGTGCTCGATGCCGTCGAAAGCATCGGCTTTCTCAGCGACGCACGCATCCTGGCGCTCAACAGCTACGAGAACCGCGTCTATCAAGTCGGCATCGAAGACTCCGAGCCGCTGATCGCCAAGTTCTACCGCCCACAACGCTGGACCAACGAAGCGATTCTCGAAGAACACCAGTTCACTTTCGAACTCGCCGAGTGCGACGTGCCGGTAGTGGCGCCGATGATTCACAACGGCGTCAGCCTGCATGAACACGCCGGGTTTCGTTTCACCCTGTTCCCCCGCCGTGGTGGCCGTGCGCCGGAGCCGGGCAATCTTGATCAGCTGTATCGACTGGGTCAGTTGCTCGGCAGGCTGCACGCCGTCGGCGCCACCAAGCCGTTCGAACACCGTGAAGCGCTGGGCGTGAAGAACTTTGGTCACGATTCGCTGACCACCCTGCTCGAAGGCAATTTCGTCCCCAAGAGCCTGCTGCCGGCCTACGAGTCCGTGGCCCGCGACCTGCTCAAGCGCGTGGAGGAGGTCTACAAGGCCACCCCGCACAAGAACATCCGCATGCACGGCGATTGCCACCCCGGCAACATGATGTGCCGCGACGAAATGTTCCACATCGTCGACCTCGACGACTGTCGCATGGGCCCGGCGGTGCAGGACATCTGGATGATGCTGGCGGGGGATCGCCAGGAATGTCTCGTTCAACTGTCGGAACTGATGGACGGCTACAACGAATTCCACGACTTCGACCCACGGGAACTCGCGCTGATCGAACCGCTGCGCGCCTTGCGCCTGATGCACTACAGCGCCTGGCTCGCCCGCCGCTGGGACGACCCGGCGTTCCCGCACAGTTTTCCGTGGTTTGGCAGCGAGCGGTATTGGGGTGATCAGGTGTTGGCGTTGCGCGAGCAATTATCTGCTCTCAACGAAGAACCGTTGAAGCTCTTCTGACAACCAGATCCCCTGTAGGAGCGAGGCTTGCCCGCGAAGAACGATATCGCGGTATTTCAGGCAGACCGCGATATCGTTCTTCGCGGGCAAGCCTCGCTCCTACAAAAAATACAACACATCTATACAATCCCCTCTTTGTTAGCTGCCTAAGCAAGGATTCTGCATGCAAGCTGCCAACCCGCGTCGCGGGTACATCTTGGGCCTGAGTGCCTACATCATCTGGGGCCTGTTCCCGATCTATTTCAAAGCCATCGCCAGCGTGCCGGCCGTGGAGATCATCATTCACCGTGTGCTGTGGTCGGCGCTGTTCGGCGGCTTGTTGCTGATGGTCTGGAAACACCCGGGATGGTGGCAGGAACTGCGGGATAACCCGAAACGCCTGGCGGTCCTGGCCCTGAGCGGCACGCTGATTGCGGCCAACTGGCTGACCTACGTCTGGTCGGTGAACAACGGGCGCATGCTTGAGGCCAGTCTCGGTTACTACATCAACCCTCTGGTAAACGTGCTGCTGGGGATGTTGATCCTCGGTGAGCGGCTGCGGCGCATGCAGTGGATCGCGGTGGGCCTGGCGGCCATCGGCGTGGCGCAGCAGGTGTGGCAAGTCGGCAGCTTGCCGTGGGTGTCGCTGGTGTTGGCGCTGACGTTCGGCTTCTACGGTTTGATCCGCAAGCAGGCACCAGTCAAGGCGCTGCCCGGCCTGGTGGTGGAAACCTGGATGCTGGTGCCGATTGCCATTGCCTGGCTGCTGTTCAATCAGACGGCCACAAGCGCTCAGCCCGAGTTCTGGACCACATCCGAAGCCTGGTGGCTGGTGGCGGCCGGGCCAGTGACGCTGGTGCCGCTGGTGTGTTTCAACGCCGCCGCACGGCATCTGCCCTACACGACGCTGGGTTTCCTCCAGTACCTGGCGCCGACGCTGGTGCTGTTGCAAGCCGTGCTGTTGTTTGGCGAGCATTTGTCTTCCAGCACGCTGGTCGCGTTTATCTTTATCTGGGCAGGTCTGGCGGTTTACAGCGTCGATGCGGTGATCAGTCTTCGCCGCCGCAGCTGATCAAAAAACACACAAACCTCTGCGAGCCACGTCCTTCGTGGCCTGCAGTGATCCTTCCCAAGGTTATCCACAGCGTGATCCCCGCCGTTTGTGCGCAACTTGTTGAAACTGATGGTTTTTTGATCAGATCTAGAAGAAGCCCGGCCGGCGTGGGCTGGCGGGCTGTCTCTACAGGTTATCCACAGGCAGGTGCACGTTTAACTTGGATAACCCGGTCAGGGTTCACTGCGCAGCACCAATTCCACCATCAGATCGTCGGCCAGGGTTTCCAGGCGCGACTGCAAGACATCCAGCGATAAGGTCAGCGGCACCGCCAGGATCGCTTCGGCGTGAAACAACGGCTCGCTGCTCATCGGTGCCGGACGCACTTCGGTCACCAGACGCTCCAGGCTCACCCCTTGCTCACTCAGCAGGCGAGTGATGTCACGGACAATCCCCGGGCGGTCATTGCCCACCAACTCCATGGCAATCGGTTTCCAGGTGCAGGATTGCTCAATGCCGCTTTCGGCGATCAGCACGCGAATACCGTGTGCGGACAACGCCTTCAGGGCATCGACCAGCTCATCGTAAGCCTCGGCCGGCACGCCCACCCGAAGAATCCCGGCGAACTGCCCGGCCATGCGCGACATGCGGCTCTCCAGCCAGTTGCCGCCATGCTCGGCAATGCATTGGGCAATGCGCTCGACCTGCCCTGGCTTGTCCGGAGCGAAAACGGTGAGTACGAGGTGGTCCATGGCGCAGCCCTCTTTTGTTATAGAAAAAGAAGTATAGGCAAGGGTTGTTACGGCGTTGAATCGGCGGACGCCTTCGCGGGCAAGCCTCGCCCCTAGAAGGAGCCGCCCCCTGCAGGAGCGAGGCTTGCACGCGAAAGGAGCGCCGCGAAGAACATCGCGAACAATAAATCGTGTACAAGTTTTTATATTTAACTGGAACAATCCAATAGTTTTTTGAGAACATCCCGTGCCCCGACGTGACCGCAATGCGTCATGGGGTCGCAGAACGACGTAATTAGTCTAATTTTCACAAGCGCAATTCATCATGTAGTATGCCGCAGCGCGCACTACATAACGTTGGATCGATGTCTGCCACAGGCACACTCGCAGCCCTGATAGCCCTGTCAGCAAGGCCTCAAAGCCGTTGATCGGTTCCATCCCAGCCGCCCGAAATGGCATGTACTGGTGGAAGGGGTTTGTGGTTTAAATAGCCAGAGGCTTCATTGTTAATTTGAAGAGCTGAAAAGCGAAATAGCTGAGCAGAGTGAGGCAAGCAATGACTGAACACGTTCAAGTCGGTGGCCTGCAGGTCGCCAAAGTCCTGTTCGACTTCGTGAACAACGAAGCCATTCCCGGTACCGGCCTCACCGCCGATAAGTTCTGGGCCGGTGCCGACAAGGTCATCCATGACCTGGCGCCGAAGAACAAAGCCCTACTCGCCAAACGCGATGATTTCCAGGCTCGTATCGATGGCTGGCACCAATCCCGTGCCGGTCAACCACACGACGCTGTGGCCTATAAAGCCTTCTTGCAAGACATCGGTTATCTGCTGCCAGAAGCGGCTGATTTCCAGGCAACGACGCAAAACGTCGATGACGAAATCGCCCGCATGGCCGGTCCACAGCTTGTGGTTCCGGTGATGAATGCCCGTTTCGCGCTCAATGCCTCGAACGCCCGTTGGGGTTCGCTGTATGACGCGCTCTACGGCACCGATGCCATCAGCGAAGCTGACGGCGCGGAGAAAGGCAAAGGCTACAACAAGGTTCGCGGCGACAAGGTCATCGCCTTCGCCCGAGCCTTCCTCGACGAAGCCGCGCCCCTGGCGGCCGGCACTCACGTCGATTCCACCGGCTACAAGATCGTTGACGGCAAACTGGTCGTCGCCCTCAAAGGCGGCAGCAACACCGGCCTGCGCAACGATGCACAGCTGATCGGTTTCCACGGCGATACAGCCGCACCGACTGCAATCCTGCTGAAAAACAATGGCCTGCACTTCGAAATCCAGGTCGATGCCAGCACCCCGGTCGGCCAGACCGACGCTGCCGGTATCAAAGACATCCTGATGGAAGCTGCGCTGACCACCATCATGGACTGCGAAGACTCCGTCGCCGCTGTCGATGCCGATGACAAAGTGGTGATCTACCGCAACTGGCTCGGCCTGATGAAGGGCGACCTGTCGGAAGAGGTCTCTAAAGGCGGTCAGACCTTTACCCGTACCATGAACGCTGATCGCACCTACACCGGTGTCGACGGTAAGGAACTGAGCCTGCACGGTCGTTCGCTGTTGTTCGTGCGCAACGTCGGTCACCTGATGACCATCGACGCGATCCTCGACAAGGACGGCAACGAAGTGCCGGAAGGCATTCTCGACGGCTTGATCACCAGTCTGGCAGCGATCCACAGCCTCAACGGCAACAACTCGCGCAAGAACAGCCGCACAGGTTCGGTCTATATCGTGAAGCCGAAAATGCACGGCCCGGAAGAAGCCGCGTTCACCAACGAGCTGTTCGGTCGCATCGAAGAAGTCCTCGGTCTGCCGCGCAACACGCTGAAAGTCGGGATCATGGACGAGGAGCGCCGCACAACGGTCAACCTCAAGGCCTGCATCAAAGCTGCGAGCGAGCGCGTGGTGTTCATCAACACCGGTTTCCTCGACCGCACGGGCGACGAAATCCATACCTCCATGGAAGCCGGCCCGATGGTGCGCAAGGCGGACATGAAGGCCGAGAAGTGGATCGGCGCCTACGAGAACTGGAACGTCGATATCGGTTTGAGCACCGGCCTGCAAGGTCGCGCCCAGATCGGTAAAGGCATGTGGGCGATGCCCGACCTGATGGCGGCGATGCTCGAACAGAAAATCGCTCACCCGCTGGCCGGCGCCAACACCGCCTGGGTTCCATCGCCGACTGCCGCTGCGTTGCACGCGCTGCATTACCACAAGGTCGACGTGTTCGCCCGTCAGGCCGAACTGGCCAAACGTGCCCGCGCGTCGGTTGACGACATCCTGACCATCCCGCTGGCGGTGAACCCGCAGTGGACTGCGGAACAGATCAAGAACGAACTGGACAACAACGCCCAGGGCATTCTCGGTTACGTGGTGCGCTGGATCGATCAGGGCGTGGGTTGCTCGAAGGTGCCGGACATCAACGACATCGGCCTGATGGAAGACCGTGCGACGTTGCGGATTTCCAGCCAGCACATCGCCAACTGGCTGCGTCATGGCATCGTCACACATGACCAGGTCATGGAAAGCCTCAAGCGCATGGCGCCGGTGGTTGACCGCCAGAACGCCAACGACGCGCTGTATCGTCCGCTGGCACCGAACTTCGACAGCAACATCGCCTTCCAGGCGGCGGTCGAACTGGTGGTTGAAGGCACGAAGCAGCCAAACGGCTACACCGAGCCGGTCCTGCACCGTCGTCGTCGCGAGTTCAAGGCTGCCAATGGCCTGTAACTGAGCACTGACGCCGGACAAAAAAAGGCCCTGATCGAAAGATCAGGGCCTTTTTATTTCAGATTCCGGTGCATCCATTCCCAACTCATGCTTGACCAGCGCCAACAGCTTGCCGGTATTGACAGGTTTGAGCAGGAAGTCGACCACGCTCAAGTGCATTGCAGCAATCGCGTCTTGTACATCGGCGTCGCCGGAAACGATGATGATCGGCATGGCCGCCCTTTCCGACTGGCGAACCTGGCGGATCAGGTCCAGGCCATTGATGTGTCCCATGCGCAGATCGGTAATCACCAGGCCGATCGAGGGTTTCTCGTCCAGCATTTTGAGTGCGGTTTCGCCACTGGCGGCGGTCATGCAACGAATACCGTCCAACGCAAGAATCTCCGACAACAGCTCACGCGAGTCTTTATCGTCGTCAACGATCAGCACCCGCTGCGCCGGTAAATCGGGTTCGAGCATGACGGCACTCAGCGCCTCGCGCTCGGCATCACTCAAAATATCGTGGTCGGACATGGCTTTCTCTACGTTTTCAATTCAATCCCCTAGCACTTTCGTCAGACATCGCTAAGTAGACCTTCAATGTGCACTTCGTCGGAAACTTTTCCTATAGCCAATGTAGGAGGTTTTTCCTGCATTTGCGTCAGACATTTCCTAACTTCCGAAGCCTGCACGCCCCGACCTAGACTTACGTCCAATGGGCACCCTGCATGTACGAGCCGACCATGGGGGTAGTCATCCGACAACAATTCAAAAAAGACTGCGGTAATGGTTATGAGTAGAGAGGACGCCTTTACACAGGCAGGGAAAACCGCGGTGTTGCAGAACATTCAGGGCACTTTGCAATTCCTTCAGCGATTCCCGCCCTTCAATCAAATGGAACACGCGCACCTGGCGTACCTGGTTGAACAATGTCAGCTGCGTTTTTATGCGCCCGGCGAAAGCATCATCAAACCGGCCGACGGGCCGGTCGAGCATTTCTACATCGTCAAACAAGGACGGGTTGTGGGTGAGCGCCCGCATACGGCCAAGGGCGGCACCGAAACCACCTTCGAAATCACCACCGGCGAGTGTTTCCCCCTCGCCGCGCTGCTGGGCGAACGGGCGACCCGCACCGAACACCTGGCGGCCGAAGACACCTTTTGCCTTCAGCTCAACAAGCTGGCGTTCATCAAGTTGTTCGCCCTTTCCACCACGTTTCGCGACTTCGCCCTGCGCGGTGTCAGCAGCCTGCTGGATCAGGTCAATCAGCAAGTCCAGCAAAAAGCCGTGGAAACCCTCGGTACTCAATATTCGCTGAACACGCGACTGGGCGAATTGGCCATGCGCCATCCGGTGACTTGCAGCCCCGCCACGCCATTGCGTGAAGCCGTGACCCTGATGCATGAGCAACAGGTCGGCAGCATCGTGATTGTCGACGAGCGCAAAGCCCCGCTGGGCATTTTTACCCTGCGCGACCTGCGCCATGTGGTGGCCGACGGCACTGACGACTTCAACGAAGCGATCGAACGCCACATGACCCAGGCGCCGTTTTTCCTGTCGCCGGACCACAGCGCCTTCGATGCAGCGATCGCCATGACCGAACGGCACATCGCCCACGTCTGCCTGGTGAAGGACCATCGTCTGTGCGGCGTGGTGTCCGAGCGCGACCTGTTTTCCCTGCAACGGGTGGACCTCGTCCATTTGGCGCGGACTATTCGCAGCGCCCAGAAAGTGGAAAACCTGGTGGCGCTGCGCGGCGAGATCGGCCAACTGGTCGAACGCATGCTGGCGCACGGTGCCTCCTCGACCCAGATCACCCACATCATCACCTTGCTCAACGATCACACCGTGTGCCGGGTGATCGAACTGACCCTCGCCGAAAAAGGCGACCCTGGGATTCCATTCAGTTGGCTGTGCTTCGGCAGCGAAGGTCGCCGCGAACAGACGCTGCACACCGATCAGGACAACGGCATTCTTTTCGAAGCCCGGGACGCGGCGCATGCCGCCGAAATTCGCGGCAAATTGCTGCCGATTGCCCAGCAGATCAACCAGAGCCTGGCACTCTGCGGCTTCACGCTGTGCAAGGGCAACATCATGGCCGGCAACCCTGAACTGTGTTTGTCCCGGGCCGAATGGGCGCGGCGTTTTGCGGCGTTTATTCGTGAGGCGACGCCGGAGAACCTGCTGGGATCGAGCATTTATTTCGACCTGCGGGTGGTCTGGGGCGACGAACAAGGTTGCGAGCAGCTGCGTCGGGGAATTCTCGATCAGGTGAATGACAACCGGTTGTTCCAGCGGATGATGGCCGAGAACGCCTTGCGCAACCGCCCTCCGGTCGGGCGTTTCCGTGAGTTCGTGCTGGCGCGCAAGAATGGCGAGAAAGCCACGCTGGATCTGAAGGTCCAGGGGCTGACGCCTTTCGTCGATGGCGCCCGATTGCTGGCCCTGGCCCATGGCATCGAGTCCAACAATACCCTGGAGCGCTTTCGCGAACTGGTGGCCAAAGAGGTCATCGAACGGCTCGACGGCGCCGCGTATGAAGAGGCCTACCACTTCATCCAGCAAACCCGCATGCAGCAACATCAGCTACAGACTCGGGAGAACCTGCCCTACTCCAACCGGGTCGATCCTGACAGCCTCAATCATCTGGACCGACGGATCCTGCGTGAGTCCCTGCGCCAGGCTCAACGCCTGCAAAGCAGCCTGGCCCTGCGGTATCAGCTATGAGCCTGTTTTCATGGCTGCGTCCGGCAGGCCCAAGCCTGACCACTGAACTCCAGCTACGTCTGCAACGCTTACCCTCGGCGGCCGATCTGAGTGAATGCAGCCTGCGCGAGCAGCGCTGGGTGGTGCTCGACCTGGAAACCACCGGGCTGAACCTGAACAAGGACCGGGTGTTGTCCATCGGCGCGGTGGTGATCGAAGACGGAGCGATCGATTTCAGCCAGCAGTTCGAACGCACGCTGCAATGCGCCGATATGAAGGTAGGGCCCAGCGTATTGATTCATGGTCTGGGGCCTAGCGCGATTGCCGCTGGCAGCGATCCGGCTCAGGCACTGGTCGAATTTATGGAGTTCGTCAGAGACAGCCCGGTGCTGGCGTTTCATGCGCCGTTTGATCAACACATGCTGGGGCGTTCGCTGAAAGAGCATCTGGGCTACAAATTGCAGAATACGTTTCTGGATGTGGCGGACATCGCACCGTTGCTGTGTCCTCAGGCTCACATTCGCGATGCCGGGCTCGATGACTGGATCGACTGGTTCAAGCTGGAAGTCTTCGAACGCCACAACGCCAGCGCCGATGCGTTGGCCACCGCGGAGCTGGCGTTGATTCTGTTCAGCCGGGCGCGGCAGCAGCAGATTCATAGCCCGTTGAATTTGCAGCAGCGGGTGAGTCAGTGGAAACGCCGGCAGCGGGCGCCGTCCTTCTAAATCTGCGGCGCCGTTCTGACGCCTTCGCGGGCAAGCCTCGCTCCTACAGGTTTTGTGTTGATCTGTGGAACGACGACATCCTGTAGGAGCGAGGCTTGCCCGCGAAGCACGACAACGCGGTCCACCTGAAGACTCCCCATCAAAAACCACCTGACCAGTGGCCAATTGCTTACCTCCCCCGCCTCTGCCACAATCGCGAACAATTCTCGTTAGTTAACACTTCCCAATCGGTGATGCTGCGTGTCGTCAGTCCAAAGCCCCCAAAGTGAGCTCGTTGGTGCGTTGTATCGCGACCATCGCGGTTGGCTATTGGCCTGGCTGCGACGCAATGTGGCCTGCCCACAACGAGCCGAAGACCTGAGTCAGGACACCTTCATGCGCCTGCTCGGCCGTGATGAGCTGAAGGAGCCTCGTGAACCGCGGGCGTTTCTGGTGGCGATCGCCAAGGGCTTGCTGTTCGATTATTTCCGTCGCGCAGCGCTGGAACAGGCCTACCTCACCGAATTGATGCTGATCCCCGAAGGCGAACAACCGTCGGTGGAAGAACAGCAGCTGATCCTCGAAGACCTGAAAAACATCGACCGCCTGCTTGGCAAGCTTTCCAGCAAGGCCCGGGCGGCGTTTCTCTATAACCGCCTCGACGGCCTCGGCCATGCGCAAATCGCCGAGCGTCTGGGCGTGTCAGTGCCTCGGGTTCGCCAATACCTGGCACAAGGCATTCGTCAGTGCTACATCGCGCTGTACGGTGAGCCGGTATGAGCCCGGCCAGTTCCAAACCGGTATCAGCCCAAGTGCTGGACGCCGCGATTGCCTGGCAATTATCCCTGGATTCCGGCAGCCCGGTGGAGCGCGAAGAGTTCACCAAATGGCACGCCGCCCACGAGGAACACGCGCGGGCCTGGCGCCAGCTGGGCATGCTCGACCAGCGTTTCAGCGTCGCCAGCGGCCCGGCGCGCACGGCGTTATTGCAATCGCGCGAAAGCATTCGCCGACGGGTGCGCAAGCTCGGCAGTGGCCTGGCCAGCGTCGTCGCAGTAATCGGCTTGGCGCTGTTCGTCGGTGATCGTCATTTGCCCATCGACTATTGGCTGGCCGACCAGCGCACCGCCACCGGCGAGCAGCGCACCCTGCGCCTGAGCGACGGCACGCTGATCAACCTCAACACCCACAGCGCGGTGGACGTGCGTTTTGACGAGAAGCAGCGGCTGATCATCCTTCAGGAAGGGGAAATTCTCGTCGAAACCGGTCATGGCGACGCTCGACCGTTTATCGTCGAAACCCGTGAAGGCAGCCTGCGCGCGCTGGGTACGCGGTTCCTGGTCAAGCGCGAGGACGACGGCACGCGACTGAGCGTGTTGCAGTCCGCAGTGGCCGCCCATCCGCAGTCGAGCCCTGAAGAGCAGATCCTGCGTGAAGGCCAGCAAGTGCTGATGCGCAGCAATGGCCTGGGCCCAATCGTCGCGCTGAACCTCGGCGCCGATGCCTGGACCCGCGGCATGCTGGTGGTGGACAACACACGACTGGAAGACCTGGTGCACGAACTCGGTCGATATCGACGGGGGCATTTGGGCGTTGCGCCGGAGGTGGCTGACCTGCGGATCACCGGTAGCTTCCCCCTGCACGACACCGACAAGGCGCTAAGCGCGCTGCTGCCGACCTTGCCCGTGCAGATCGAACAGCACACGCCGTGGTGGGTGACGGTGGCGAAGGCCGAAGCCAAGCCCTGAATTTTTTTCAACAGGTCGATCGCCTTCGCGAGCAGGCTCGCTCCCACAGGGGATCGCGGTCAAAAGTGGGAGCGAGCCTGCTCGCGAAGGGGCCATCAGCCTCCCCACGAAAACCGGGTAGATCCAACCATCTTTCAGCGCTCACTTACTGAATCGAAATTATTTTCATCCAGCCCTATCACTTTGGGATTCTCATTCGGCTCCTAGGCAATTGAGAAATATTTCCATTCAGGAGCCGCTGTATGTCCCGTTCGCTAGACACCTTGTTACGCCCCAGCTTGCTGGCCATCGCCATTGCCCTTTGCGCCCCGCTGGCCAGCAGTCAGCTGATTGCGGCTGAACAGGCGTCCAGCGTTCGCGCCTACAACCTGCCGGCCGCGCCATTGGCCAGCACGCTGAACCAGATCGCCAGCCAGGCGGGCCTCGCGCTGTCGTTGAACCCTTCGCTGGCCGCGGGCAAGACCTCAGCGCCGGTCAAGGGCCAGTACGACGCCGCCAGCGCCCTGCGTGAAGCCTTGCGCGGCACCGGTCTGCAACTGGAGCAAAGCAGCGCCGGCACCTACAGCCTGGCCGCCATTCCCGAGGGGACGCTGGCCCTGCCGGAAACCGCCGTCATCGGTGTCCAAAACACTGAAAGCGCCTGGGGCCCGGTGGAAGGCTACGTCGCCACGCGCACCGCCGCCGGCAGCAAGACCGACACCGCGCTGGTCGAAGCGCCGCGCTCGATATCGGTCGCCACTCGCCAGCAAATGGAAGATCGCAATGTGCAGAACCTCGATGACGCCGTGCGCTACATGCCCGGCATCGTCGCCAGCAGCTACGGCAGCGACACCCGTGCCGACTGGCTGCGGGTCCGGGGCTTTGAGCCGACCCAGTTCCTCGATGGCCTGCCGCTGCCGAAAGGCACCTACGCCAACCCGAAACAGGAAACCTGGAACCTCGATCGCCTCGCCCTGCTGCGCGGCCCGGCGTCGTCGGTCTACGGCCAGACCCCGCCGGGTGGCTTGCTGGACATGGTCAGCCGCCGTCCAAGCGCTGAAGACAGCCACGAGATCCAGCTGCAATACGGCAGCGACAACCAGCGCCAGATCAACTTCGCCAGCACCGGCAAAATTGATGACGAAGGCCAGTTCCTCTATAGCCTGAGCGGCGTGGTGCGCGACAGCGGCACGCAGATCGATCACGTCGACAACAAGCGCTACAACATCGCGCCAAGCCTGACCTGGAACATCGACGAAGACACCCGCTTCACCCTGCTCACGCAATTCACCCGCGACGATACCGGCATCACCAGCCAGTTCCTGCCGGTGCAGGGCACCAAGATCGACATGCCGTTCGGCAAGGTTTCCCATCATAAGAATCTCGGCGACCCGGACTGGGAATACTACGACCGCACCTACTACGCTCTGGGCTATGCGTTCGAACATCGCTTGAACGACGTCTGGCAGTTCAAGCAGAACCTGCGTTACACCAAATCCGATCTGTCGTTCCAGGGGCTCACTGTCGGCTCGTATCCGTTCACCCAGGTGGATAACGAAGGCAACGTCGGGCGCACCAGCACCATCGTCGATGAAGACATCAGCCAGTTCGCCGTGGATAACAATTTCCAGGCCGATTTCGCCACCGGCGATGTCCGTCACACCCTGCTGCTGGGTCTCGACCACCAGCGCAGCAACACCAACTACACCTCGATTTTCGGCGACGGGCTGACCACCAACGTCAACAACCCGATCTATGGCCAGCCCATCGTTCGTCCACCGCGCTCCACCGCGTTCTACGACTACAACCAGAAGACCTACCAGACCGGCCTGTACGTGCAGGATCAAATGGCCCTCGACCAATGGCGCCTGACCGTCGGCGGACGTGAGGATTGGGTCCACACCAGCACCGAGTTTTTCAACAAGGGCGATGCCACCAACACCCAGCGCGACAAAGCCTTCAGCGGCAACGCGGCGATCAGCTATGTGTTTGACTCCGGCTTTGTGCCGTATCTGTCTTACGCCGAATCCTTCCAACCCACCACCGGCGCATCAGCCTCCAGCACCGAATCGTTCAAGCCGACCGAAGGCAAGCAGTGGGAATTGGGCATCAAGTACCAGCCACCGGGCAGCAACACCCTGCTCAGCGCAGCGGTGTATGACCTGACCCAGAAAAACGTTTCGGTCACCACCACCGTCGGCGCCACACCGATCACCAGCCAGACTGGCGAAGTGAAGGTCAGGGGCCTGGAGCTGGAAGCGGTATCCGACGTCACCGAAAACCTGAAAATCATCGCGGCCTACACCTTGGCCAAATCCGAAGTGCAGAAAGGCGACTACAAGGGCAATCGTCTGCAATTGATGCCCAACCAACAGGCTTCGCTGTGGGCCGATTACACCTGGCACGCCGGCGTACTGGACGGCTTCGGCATTGGTGCCGGCGCTCGCTACACCGGCAACACCTACGGCGATCAGGGCAACACCTGGCTGGGCAAGGCCGACGCCTACACCGTGTTCGACGCGGCGGTCCATTACGACCTCGGCCGCCTGGACAACAGCCTGAAAGGCGCGTCCCTGGCACTGAACGCCACCAACCTGCTGGACAAGGACTACATCTCCACCTGTGACAGTTTCTACTGCTACTACGGCGACCAGCGCAGTGTCGTCGCCAGTGCAACTTACAAGTGGTAAATGCCTGAGCTGAACGCTCCAAGACCAAGCCGTCCTTCGGGGACGGCTTTGGTATTTCTGAAGGCCATCAAATGAAAAGTAAAACAATTCGCCGCTGGTCGTTCATCCACACCTGGACCAGCCTGATCTGCACCGTGTTCCTGCTGATGCTGGCGCTGACCGGCCTGCCGTTGATCTTCCACCACGAGATCGACCACCTGCTGGGCGATGCCGCCGAGTTGAAGCAAATGCCGGCGGACACCCCGCAGCTGAATTTGCAGCAGTTGGTGCAGGCGGCGGAAAAACATCGCCCCGGCGAAGTCATGCAGTATTTCGGCTTCGACGAAGAAGAGCCCAACGCTGCGATCGCCATCATGGCGGCCACCGCCGGTACCGAGCCCAATTCGTCGCACACCTTCATGCTCGACGCCCGCACCGGCGAAGCGCTGGAGATGCCGTCGGCCAACGGCGGTTTCATGATGGTGATGCTGCGCCTGCACGTGGACATGTTCGCCGGTCTGCCGGGCAAGTTGTTGCTGGCGTTCATGGGGCTGATGTTTGTCGTGGCCATCATTTCCGGGACGGTGCTGTACCTGCCGTTCATGCGCCGCTTGAAATTCGCCAGCGTGCGCCAGGACAAATCCACTCGCCTGCGCTGGCTCGACCTGCATAACCTGATCGGCGTGGTCACCCTGACCTGGGCGCTGGTGGTCGGTGTCACCGGCGTGATCAGTGCCTGCGCCGACCTGCTGATTGCCGCGTGGCGTAACGATGCCTTGAGCACGATGATCGCGCCGTATCGCGATGCGCCACCGCTGACGCAATTGGCGCCGGCGACTCGTTTGCTCGACATCGCCAAGGAAGTCGCGCCGGGCATGCAACCCGATTTCATCGCCTTCCCCGGCACGCGGTTTTCCAGCGAACACCATTACGCCGTGTTCATGAAAGGCAGCACCCACCTGACTTCGCACCTGCTGACCCCGGTGTTGATTGACGCCAGCACCCTGCAAGTCACGGCAGTGGCGGAACGACCGTGGTACATGGACGCCATGGGCATGTCGCAACCCCTGCACTTTGGTGATTACGGTGGCATGCCGATGAAAATCCTCTGGGCGACTCTGGATGGGCTGACCATCGTCGTGCTGGGCAGCGGGGTTTATCTGTGGGTAGTGCGGCGCAAGGCGGCGAAACCTGCGCTCGAGCAAGCGGAGGCTCAAGCATGAGGCCACGACAGTCGAACTTCTGGAAGGTCTTCGCCACGCCCACCGTGATCGCGCTGCTCAGTGCCGCGGGGTTGTTCGCCGCGTTGCTGGGCGACGGCGTGTGGGATGCCTTGAGCTGGCTTGGCCTGGGCGTCCCTGCCGTCCTGGCCCTGCGCGGCCTGCTGCAACGCCGCTGATCCTTGTGGGAGCGAGCCTGCTCGCGATGGCGGCCTGACATTCAACAGGGGTGCTGAATGTAAACGACCTCTTCGCGAGCAGGCTCGCCCCCACGATCTTGAGCAATCTCTTGAACGCGCTATGCTGCCCAGCACTGCCCAACTCCGAGACGCTGCCATGTCCGCCCCCAGCATGACCCTGTTCCACAATTCGTTATCGCCCTTCGTCCGCAAAGTCATGGTGCTGCTGCACGAAACCGGTCAGACCGACCGCGTGGCGCTGCAAGACTGCGTGCTCACACCGGTAAGCCCGGATCAGGCGCTCAACGAGGACAACCCGCTGGGCAAGATCCCGGCCCTGCGCCTGGCCGACGGCAACGTCATCCATGACAGCCGGGTGATCCTCGATTACCTCGATCATCAACACGTCGGCAACCCGCTGATCCCCCGCGACGGTTCGGCCCGCTGGCGCCGTTTGACCCTGGCCTCGCTGGCCGACGGGATCATGGACGCGTCGGTGGTGGTTCGTTATGAAGTGGTCCTGCGCGCCCCCGAAAAACAGTGGGACGAATGGCTCGATGGCCAGCGCGACAAGATTCGTCGCGCACTGGCGCTGTTGGAGAAGGACGCGATTGCCGAGCTGACCAGCCATTTCGATGTGGCGGCGATCAGCGTGGCGTGTGCGCTGGGTTACCTCGACCTGCGCCATCCGGATCTGCAATGGCGCGAGGCGAATCCCCAGCTGGCGGCCTGGTATTTCGAGGTGAGCCAGCGGCCGTCGATGGTGGCGACGATGCCGAAGGTTTGAATCTTCGCTGACGGTTCCGGCCTCATCGCGAGCAGGCTCGCTTGTATGTTTAGACTTGAAGGGGTGGGTGGGACTAAAGCTCGTCATCTGACTCTGACCAGTACAGACCGTGGGAGAC
>NZ_VIUJ01000019.1:0-130997 GCF_007993905.1 Pseudomonas sp. SJZ077 | reverse complement strand
GAGTGATGTTTGCCCTGATGAAAAACCAAACCGAATACAAGCCAAATTCTATGTTTGGGTGTTCCCCCCAAACATAGAATCTCCCACAGGGTTTGGCGTCGTCAGATGGATCTGGTTACACCAGAATCGACGTGCCGGTCATTTCAGATGGTTTTTCCATCCCCAGCAGCATCAGCATCGTCGGCGCGACATCCGCCAGCACGCCGCCATCACGCACCTTGAAGTTCCGCTTGCCGACATAGATGAACGGCACTGGCTCGGTGGTGTGAGCAGTGTGTGCCTGGCCAGTGGAGGCATCGGACATTTGCTCGACGTTGCCGTGGTCGGCTGTAATCAGCGCTTCACCGCCAACCTTGTCCAGCGCTTCGACGATACGGCCGACGCACAGGTCCAGGCATTCAACGGCTTTCACCGCCGCATCAAACACGCCGCTGTGGCCAACCATGTCGCCGTTGGCGTAGTTGACCACGATCACGTCGTAACGCTGGTTTTCGATGGCCTCGACGATGCGGTCGGTGACTTCCGGGGCACTCATCTCGGGCTGCAAGTCGTAGGTGGCGACTTTTGGCGACGGAATCAGGATGCGTTCTTCGCCCGGGAACGGTTCTTCGCGACCGCCGGAGAAGAAGAAGGTCACGTGGGCGTATTTCTCGGTTTCGGCGATGCGCAGCTGGGTCTTGCCGTTTTTCGCCAGGTAATCGCCCAGCACGTTGTCCAGGCTGCCGGCGGCAAAGGCCGATGGCGCAGGGATGCTGGCGGCGTATTGGGTCAGCATCACGAAACCGGCCAGTTTCGGCTGGCGCGCACGTTCGAATTCCTTGAAATCGTCTTCGACGAACACGCGGGTCAGCTCACGGGCGCGGTCGGCGCGGAAGTTCATGAAGACCACGGCGTCGCCATCTTCGACTTTCACCGGCTCGCCGATGGAGGTGGCTTTGACGAATTCGTCGCTCTCGCCACGCTCATAGGCAGCTTGCAGCCCTTCCTGTGCGGTGGCGGCGTTGAATTCGCCGTTGCCGTCGACAATCAGGTTGTAGGCCTGGGATACGCGGTCCCAACGGTTGTCACGGTCCATGGCGAAATAACGGCCGATGATGCTGGCGATCCGGCCTTTGCCCAACGCCTGGAAAGTCGCGTCGAGCAGTTCGATGGACGACTGGGCGCTTTTCGGCGGGGTGTCGCGGCCATCGAGGAAGGCGTGCAGGTAGATTTTTTCGGCGCCGCGCTTGTAGGCCAGTTCGGCCATGGCGACCAGGTGATCCTGGTGGCTGTGAACGCCGCCATCGGACAGCAGGCCCATGAAGTGCACGGCTTTGCCGGCAGCAACGGCTTTATCGACTGCAGCGCAGATGGTCGGGTTCTCGAAAAACTCGCCGTCGCGGATCGATTTGGTCACGCGAGTAAAGTCTTGATACACCACGCGACCGGCACCCAGGTTCATGTGGCCGACTTCGGAGTTGCCCATCTGGCCGTCCGGCAGACCGACGTCCATGCCGCTGCCCGAGATCAGGCCGTTCGGCACAGTGGCCCACAAGCGGTCCAGTACGGGCTTCTTCGCCGCAAACACGGCGTTGGATTCAGGGCTCTCACTGTGACCGAAGCCGTCGAGAATAATCAGGACCAAAGGTTTAGGCGTGGTAGTCATGGATTCCACTCGTGGCTGAATTAAAAGAGGGCGATGGAAAAGGGAGTGGCAGTTTAAAGCGAAGTTCCTGCGCCGTCACCGCCGGACGGGGTTTGGCCCACCATAGTGGCTGTGTATACTGGCCGACATTTTAACGCCCTGGAACCTCCTTCGATGGTTGCTAACCTGATTCAATTCGCCACTAACCACTATCTGCTCGTCGGTATCTTCGTCGTACTGCTGGCGTTGCTGATCGCTTATCAGATGCAAGGCGGCGGCCGCAGCCTGAGCACCGGTGAACTGACCGGCTTGGTCAACAAGGACGCGGGCGTTGTAATCGACATCCGTCCGGTCAAGGATTTCGCCGCCGGTCACATTGTTGGCGCGTTGAATATTCCTCACGACAAGCTGACCGCTCGCATTGCCGAACTGGAAAAGCACAAGGCCAAGACCATCATCCTGGTCGATGCCATGGGCCAGACCGCCGGCACTCACGCCCGCGAACTGATGAAATCCGGCTACACCGCCGCCAAGCTGTCCGGCGGTATTTCCAGCTGGAAAGGCGATAACCTGCCGCTGGTGAAGTGATATGAGCAACGTCGTCGTCTATTCCAGCGATTACTGCCCTTACTGTTCGCGAGCCAAATACCTGCTCGAGAACAAAGGCGTGGCCTTCGAAGAGATCAAGGTCGATGGCAAGCCGCAGGTGCGAGCCGCCATGGCCCAGAAGGCCGGACGTACGTCCGTGCCGCAGATCTGGATCGGCGAGCGCCACATTGGTGGCTGTGATGATTTGTTTGCCCTTGAGCGCGCCGGCAAGCTCGACGCCATGCTCAAGGCCTGAACGCCTTCCCTATAAGACCCCAAGATCAGAAAGGATCTGAGATGACTGACCAACAGAACACTGCAGCTAGCGAAGAAGAAACCGCACCGCAATTCTCCTTGCAGCGCATCTACGTACGTGACTTGTCGTTCGAAGCCCCGAAAAGCCCGGCGATCTTCCGCCAGCAGTGGGAGCCAAGCGTCGGTCTGGATCTGAACACTCGTCAAAAGGCCCTGGAAGGCGACTTCCACGAAGTCGTGCTGACCTTGTCCGTGACCGTGAAAAACGGTGACGAAGTGGCGTTCATCGCTGAAGTGCAACAGGCCGGGATCTTCCTGATCAAGAACCTGGACGACGCTTCGATGAGCCACACCCTCGGCGCGTTCTGCCCGAACATCCTGTTCCCGTATGCTCGCGAGACCCTGGACAGCCTGGTGACCCGCGGTTCGTTCCCGGCCCTGATGCTGGCGCCGGTGAACTTCGACGCGCTGTACGCACAAGAACTGCAACGCATGCAGGCGGCTGGCGAGACTCCGACCGTTCAGTAAGCGGTTCAGCAACACCCATGTGGGAGCGAGCCTGCTCGCGAAAGCGGTGTTTCAGTCGGTATTGATGTCGACTGACACGCCCTCTTCGCGAGCAGGCTCGCTCCCACATTTGTTATGGGTGTTACTTGAAACCGAGCTGACGCCAGCCTTCGTAGACGGCGACCGCCACGGTGTTCGACAGGTTCAGGCTGCGGCAGCCTTCGCGCATCGGCAAGCGCAGGCGTTGTTCGCCGGGCAGGGCATCGAGCACTTCCGCCGGCAAGCCACGGCTTTCAGGGCCGAACAGGAACGCGTCGCCCTCGGCGAAGCTGGCATCGTGGAACGGGCGCGAGCCCTTGGTGGTGAACGCGAACAGCCGTGGATGACCAAGACTTTCCAGGCAACTGGCGAGGTCCGCGTGGCGTTGCACGGTGGCATACTCGTGGTAGTCGAGGCCGGCCCGGCGCAGGCGTTTGTCGTCCATCTCGAAGCCCAGCGGTTCGATCAAATGCAGGTGGCAGCCACTGTTGGCGCACAGCCTGATAACGTTGCCGGTATTCGGCGGAATTTCTGGTTGAAAGAGGATGACGTGAAACATGCACGGCTCCGAAGGTAAAGATGAGCGGCATTCTACGCCGCCCATCGATCCACGTTCGAAACTATTACCGCGGGTGATGGGTTCGCTGGCGATTGTCGGACTGATGGTGGGGCTGATGATCGGTCGCCTGACCACGCCTGACCCCAGCGAATTGCAACAGGTCGAGGTGACGGACGATGGGCTGGTGGTGTGGTTCAACAACGAACCCAAATCCCATGGCGAATTCGTGGACGGCAGCCTGGCGCTGCTGTTCGAGGCGCAAGGCAAGGCGCAGAAAGGTCAGCTCAAGCTCAACGATAAGGTCGTGAACTGGCGGACGCGCTTGAGTGATGGGGGGTTGTTGCTGACGGTAGTAGCGGCCCGGCCACTGCTGGGCGAGTGGACCGGTAGCGAGGTCGATGACCGCTGGCGGCTGGAGATCCATCTCCGGGAGCAATAAAAGAGGGAATCCCCGGCCTGCCTGTACCAAGGTTCCCAAAACGGCAGGGCTCGCGCATGGCGTCGAGCCCGGTGTAAAGAAGGAACCCCTGACCTGCCTGTATCAAGGGCCCCAAAACTGGGGGGCTCGTCGCGAGTGCGGTATGAGCCCGATGTAAAGAGGGGAATCCCCGGCCTGCCTGTACCAAGGTCCCCGAAACCGGGTAGTGAACTGAATCACTGAATGGACTATTGCAGGGGGCGTGCCAGGTTTTAACAAGTTGAAACAGAAAGCTGCGCTGGAATGCCGAAAGCCCCGTATTGCGGGGCTTTCGTGTTTTTTCGATAGGGGTTCAATTGCGAAAACCGGCGGGGTTCTGGATTTGTTTTTGTGCGCGATTGCGGTTCACGGTGCATTCAGTCGGTGCACGTTGGCCCCAAAAGCTTCGCGGGCAAGCCTCGCTCCTACAGGGTTTGCGCCATTTCAAGATTAGCGCGTGACCTGTAGGAGCGAGGCTTGCCCGCGAATGGATGTAACTGTCAGCGAAGATCCAAAGGCTGCTTAGCCTTCTTCCCCCTCATCATCATCCCCGCCATCAACCTTCATCCCCAATTCCTTGATCTTGCGCGTCAGGGTATTACGTCCCCAACCCAGCAAGACCGCCGCATCGCGACGTCGCCCGGCGGTGTGTTTCAGGGCGGTCTCGATCATGATCCGCTCGAACGCCGGTACCGCGCTGTCGAGCAAACTCGATTGACCGCGAGCCAACGCCTGATCAGCCCATTGACGCAGCGCTTGCTCCCAATTGGTCACAGGCGCCGAATCCTGCGGCAGGCTCAGCAGTTCCGGCGGCAGGTCGCTGATGTGCACTTCGCGACCCGAAGCCATCACCGTGATCCAGCGGCAGGTGTTCTCCAGCTGACGCACGTTGCCGCCCCACGGCAGGTTCTTCAGGTATTCCTCGGTTTCGCTTTTCAGCAGCTTCGGTTCTACCGCCAGTTCTTGCGCAGCGCGGCTGAGGAAGTGCTTGGCCAGGGTCGGGATGTCTTCGCGACGGTCCGACAGCCGTGGAATGTGGATGCGGATCACGTTGAGGCGGTGAAACAAGTCCTCACGAAATTTCCCGGCGTGCACCAGGGTTTCCAGGTTCTGGTGCGTCGCCGCGATGATGCGCACATCGACCTTTACCGGCGTATGACCGCCGACGCGATAGAACTCGCCGTCGGCCAGTACGCGCAGCAAGCGGGTCTGGGTGTCGGCCGGCATGTCGCCGATTTCATCGAGGAACAGCGTGCCGCCGTCCGCCTGCTCAAAGCGCCCGCGACGCAGGTTGGCTGCGCCGGTGAACGCGCCTTTCTCATGGCCGAACAACTCGGATTCCATCAGGTCTTTCGGGATCGCCGCCATGTTCAACGCGATGAACGGCGACGCAGCCCGTGGACTATGGCGGTGCAGGGCGTGGGCTACCAATTCTTTACCGGTACCGGATTCACCGTTGATCAGCACGGTGATGTTGGAGTGGCTCAAGCGCCCGATGGCGCGAAACACTTCCTGCATCGCCGGCGCTTCGCCGATGATTTCCGGGGTGCGGGTCAAGGCGACCGGGACTTCCAGGCCTTGCTGTTCCTGGGCGTGCTGGTTGGCGCGTTTGACCAACGACACCGCTTCGTCGACGTCGAACGGTTTTGGCAGGTACTCAAACGCGCCGCCCTGATAGGACGCGACAGCGCTGTCCAGATCGGAGTGCGCAGTCATGATGATCACTGGCAACCGTGGGTGTTGCTCGCGAATCCGCGCCAGCAGGTCCAGGCCACTGGCACCCGGCATGCGGATGTCGGAGATGATCACGTCCGGCTGCTGGCGCGCCAGGCGGCTCATCACGCCATCGGCGCTGTCGAAGCTTTGCGTGGTCATGCCTTCCTGCTGCAAGGCTTTTTCCAGGACCCAACGGATAGAACGGTCGTCATCGACGATCCACACGGTTTCACTACGGCTCATGTCGATGTGGCTCCTTGTTCCAGGGGCAGAAAGATCGAGAAAGTGGTGTGGCCTGGGTGGCTGTCACATTCGATCAGGCCCTGGTGCTGGCTGATGATGTTCTGGGTAATGGCCAAGCCCAGCCCGGTACCGTCCGGGCGGCCGCTGACCATGGGAAAGAAGATGGTTTCTTGCAGGTCCGCGGGAATGCCGGGACCGTTGTCGATGATTTCGATCTTGGTCACCAGGCGATGGCGCACGTGGCCAATGGTGAACTGGCGCATGGCGCGGGTGCGCAGGCTGATGCGGCCCAGGCGCAGCTCGTTCTGGCTGCTGATGGCCTGCATTGCGTTGCGCACGATGTTCAACACGGCCTGGATCATTTGTTCTCGGTCGATCAAGACGTCGGGAATGCTCGGGTCGTAGTCGCGCACCAAAGTGATGCAGCCCTGACTTTCGGCCTCGACCAGATGGCAGACACGCTCCAGCACTTCGTGGACGTTGCACATGGCCAATGACGGCAGCTTATTGGAGCCGAGCATGCGATCGACCAGATTGCGCAGGCGGTCGGCTTCTTCAATGATCACGTTGGTGTAATCGCGCAGGCTTTCCTCCGGCAGTTCACGGGCAAGCAATTGCGCCGCGCCGCGAATCCCGCCCAGCGGGTTCTTTATTTCGTGAGCGAGACCGCGCACCAGCATTTTGCTGGTTTCCTGTTTCGACAGTTGCGCCTCTTCCTTGGTGATCCGCAACAAACGGTCACGGGGGTGGACTTCCAGCAGCAGCATCGTGGCGCCGTTGGCCAGGATCGGCGTTACCGCGTAGTCGACGGTCAGCGTCTGGCCGGTGAGGGCGGTGAGCATCGCTTCGCGCTTGGTAAACGGGTGCGCCTGCTCGACCGCCTGGCGCAAGGAATTCAGCGCTTCAGTGGATTCGGTGAACAACTCGCTGATGAACTGCCCATGGCTACGCTGACCGCTGATGGCCAGGAGCATCTCCGCCGCCGGGTTCATGTACTCGAGGCGCAATTCGGCATCGAGCAAAATGGTAGCGGTGGTCAGATTGTCGAGAAGCAGACGATGGAGTGCGTCACTGATGGTCATTTAGGACCTCTTTTGGAGCAGGGCATGCGCGCGAATAACGCGCCGATATGAGGAAAATGCAAAAACCAAACCAAGGCTCCGAAAAGAAGCGTTTAAAGCCTGAAACGGGCGTTTGACGCTCGTTTGCGTGGCGTTCTGCCAGCTTTTGCGGGTACTTTCGAACCAAAATGGGTTGAGATGTGGGTACGGTGCACCCTATTGCACCAATATAGTGCGCAAAGCTGAACGGCGTTAGAAGAAACGCAGGAAGGGGTTTTTTTCTTCTTCGGGTTTGTCTTTGATCGGACATTCCGGCCGTTGGCCATAGTCGGTGAGAGCGCAAGGTTTGACTTTGCGCTTCTGTGCGAGGGAGATGCGCAGCATCTGGAAGGGTTGATTGGCCGTGCGTTCGACGGTGCGACCCTGTTCATCGAGGATTTCCACGGACAGGTTGTGGCGGCCGCGGTCGATGTTGCTCAGGGCAAACACCGGACTGACGCCGGGCTCGGCGGTGGGTTGGCCGTCGAGCAGCAATCGGTAGCGGTGCCCTCGTTGCAGGCCTGGTTCATTGGTGACACTGACGATCAGCTCACCGGCATTGCTACGGACCGTAGCGTCCGGTTCCGGGACCAGCACGCGGAGCATGTCGTAGTGGAACAAGGGTTTGTCTTCGGTTTTTTGCGCAGCGGTCACCGGCGCGGCCCCGCTGGGGTTGGCAGACATGCGATTGCTCGTCGCCAGCGGCACACGCTTGGCGTTGCCTGAGCCTGGCTGGTCGGTGTAGACCCGGTTGCCCTGGGCGTCGACGTAAGTGAACACCTCGGCCGTGACCGGCAGCGCGATCAGGCAGGCGATCAGCAGCCACATCCTCATCGCTTGTGCACCCGTTGCACGGTCAATGTCTGCGTCGGGCTTTGCTGGATGATGTGCTCGCCATCGATCACCTGCACCGCCAGGCTGTGTTCGCCACGATCGATGTTCACCAGTTGCAGGATCGGCACGTTGCTCGATTGCCCATAGGGTTGGCCATCAAGCAACAACCTGAACAGATGCGGCGCTTGCAGGCGCGGTTTGATCAGGACGCTGACTGTGAACGTGCCGTTGTTGGCGCGCAGGGCTTCGTCGGTGGGCAAACCGGTCAACTCCAGCACCTCATAGGCGCTGCGCGGCGGCTCGCGGTTGCTGGCTTCGGCAGCGGGTGCGGGAGGTGCCTGAGGCGCAACGCTGTTGAGCGGTGGCAACTCGACCGGCTGCGCCTTGACGCCATCGGGTGGCTGATTGCTGTAGGCGGTGTTGCCGGAGGCGTCAGTGTACTTATAGATCTGCGCTGCGGCGGGCAGGGCGATCAGCAGCCACATCAGAAGAAAACCACGACCCATAAAATCGACCAGAAACGAAAGCGTTGGGGTGCAGCATAGGTCAGGGGGGGCGGTTGACCCAATTCAAAAACATCCGGGCATGATTTACAGGGATCTCCCAAACGCTACTAAAACCTGTGGGAGTGAGCCTGCTCGCGATAACGGTGATCAGCCAACATCAATATTGAATGAAAAAATGCCATCGCCGGGAAGCCGGTCTCACTCCCACAGGGTTTTTCAGCGCTTGTTGAATCGCGGGCATAAAAAAGACCTCCCGAAGGAGGCCTCTTTCTTGTCACGCCGCTTGCGCAGGCGCTACCGGATCAGCAGCTGTAGTACAGCTCATATTCCAGTGGGTGTACGAAGGTACGTACTTTGATTTCTTCTTCGCTTTTCAGAGCGATGTAAGCGTCGATGAAGTCATCGGAGAACACGCCGCCTTTGGTCAGGAACGCACGACCTTTGTCCAGCTCTTCCAGGGCTTCTTTCAGGCTGCCGCAAACTTGTGGGATCTCTTTCGCCTCTTCAGGCGGCAGGTCGTACAGGTTTTTGTCAGCTGCGTCGCCAGGGTGGATCTTGTTCTGGATGCCGTCCAGGCCAGCCATCAACAGTGCAGCGAAGCCCAGGTACGGGTTGGCTGCTGGATCCGGGAAGCGGGCTTCGATACGGCGAGCGCGAGGGCTGGACACGTAAGGAATACGGATCGAAGCGGAACGGTTACGAGCCGAGTAGGCCAGCATTACCGGCGCTTCGAAACCTGGGACCAGACGCTTGTAGGAGTTGGTCGACGGGTTGGTGAAGCCGTTCAGGGCCTTACCGTGCTTGATGATGCCGCCGATGAAGTACAGGGCGGTGTCGGACAGGCCGGCATAGCCTTCGCCAGCGAAGGTGTTCTTGCCATCTTTGGCGATGGACAGGTGAACGTGCATACCCGAACCGTTATCGCCGTACAGCGGCTTAGGCATGAAGGTCGCGGTGCGGCCGTAGGCATCAGCCACGTTGTGTACGCAGTACTTCAGGGTCTGAACTTCGTCAGCCTTGGCCACCAGGGTGTTGAACTTCACACCGATTTCGTTCTGGCCGGCAGTGGCCACTTCGTGGTGGTGAACTTCGATAACCAGGCCCATCTCTTCCATGGCGTTGCACATGGAGGTACGGATTTCGTGGTCGTGGTCGAACGGCGGAACCGGGAAGTAGCCGCCTTTGACGCCTGGACGGTGGCCTTTGTTGCCGCCTTCCACGTCCTGGTCGGACATCCACGAACCTTGTTCGGAGTAGATCTTGAACATCGAACCGGAGATGTCGGACTTGAACTTCACTTCGTCGAAGATGAAGAATTCTGGCTCTGGACCTACGAATACGGTGTCGCCGATACCGGTCGACTTCAGGTATTCCTCGGCACGCTTGGCGATCGCACGTGGGTCACGGTCGTAGCCTTGCATGGTCGAAGGCTCGATCACGTCGCAAACCAGGATCAGGGTCGGCTCTTCGGTGAACGGGTCGAGGACGGCAGTGGAGTCGTCCGGCATCAGGATCATGTCGGAGGCTTCGATGCCTTTCCAGCCAGCGATGGAGGAACCGTCGAACATTTTGCCTTCTTCGAAGAAAGCTTCATCCAGCGCGTCGCGAGCCGGCATGGTCACGTGGTGCTGAGTGCCTTTGGTGTCCGTGAAGCGCAGATCAATCCACTTGACGTCATGATCTTTGATGAGTTGAACCGACTTCGACATAGTGTCCTCCGGGTGGCTTCGGGCTTAGTAGTGGATGCCCTTAGAATGTGGGTGATGCCGGCGCGAATACTCTGCCAAGGCAACCTGCCTCACAAGGGAGCAAATTGCATGCCAGTGCCCCAGCATGGGTTTTTTGCCCCAATATCACGCTTATAGAGGCACAAAGCGTCTGTAAGCGGAAAATCTCGCCCTACAATGTAGCGTTAAAATCATCAAATGACCTGTTTTGGTGCGCGCAAAACCTTCTGCACATTAACTGGTTAAACCTTGAGCAATTTCCGCTATAATCCGCGCCCCCCTTTTTCGGCTGGGCCTGCGCGCGCTGTTTTCATGAAATTAATCGTAAAAGTCTTCCCTGAGATCACCATCAAGAGCCGCCCGGTACGGATGCGTTTCATCCGCCAGTTGGCCAAAAACATCCGTACCGTGCTCCGCGATCTGGACCCGGCTGTGGTGGTGAACGGTGTGTGGGACAATCTCGAGCTGGAAACCCGCGTCAGCGAGCCCAAGGCCCTGAAGGAGATGACCGAGCGCCTGAGCTGCATGCCGGGCATCGCGCATTTCCTGCAAGTCGATGAATACCCGCTGGGCGACTTCGACGACATCGTCGCCAAGTGCAAGCAGCACTTCGGTGATGCGCTGGCCGGGAAGATCTTTTCGGTACGCTGCAAGCGTGCCGGCAAGCACGAATTCAGTTCGATGGACGTCGAGAAATACGTCGGCAGCCAACTGCGTCGTCAGTGCGGCGCCGCGGGAATCTCGCTGAAAGAGCCGGAAATCGAAGTCCGCCTCGAAATTCGCGACAAACGGTTGTTCGTGATCCACAGCCAGCACAACAGCATCGGCGGTTATCCGCTGGGCGCCCTGGAACAGACGCTTGTGCTGATGTCGGGTGGGTTCGATTCCACGGTGGCTGCGTACCAGATCATGCGCCGCGGCCTGATGAGCCATTTCTGCTTCTTTAATCTGGGCGGGCGGGCCCATGAACTGGGCGTCATGGAAGTCGCGCACTTCATCTGGAAGAAGTACGGCAGCTCCCAACGCGTGTTATTTGTGAGTGTGCCATTCGAGGAAGTACTGGGAGAAATTCTCGGGAAAGTCGATAACAGTCATATGGGTGTAGTTTTGAAGCGTATGATGTTGCGCGCTGCTTCCCGTATTGCCGATCGGCTGGACATTGAAGCGCTGGTTACCGGCGAGGCGATTTCCCAGGTGTCGAGCCAGACACTGCCGAACCTGTCCGTGATCGACTGCGTGACCGACAAGCTGGTCTTGCGTCCGCTGATCGCCAGTCACAAGCAGGACATCATCGACCTGGCCAACGAAATCGGTACTGCCGACTTCGCCAAGCACATGCCGGAATATTGCGGGGTCATCTCGGTGAACCCCAAGACCCACGCCAAGCGTCCGCGCGTGGAGTACGAAGAACAACAGTTCGACATGGCAGTACTTGAGCGTGCGCTCGAGAACGCCAAACTGGTGCCGATCGATCGCGTGATCGACGAATTGGGCCAGGACTTGCAGATCGAAGAAGTCAGCGAAGCGTTGGCTGGTCAGATCGTCATCGACATCCGTCACCCGGATGCCGCTGAAGACGACCCGCTGGGCCTTGCTGGCATTGAGGTACAAACGATGCCGTTTTATGCATTGAACGCTCGTTTCAAGGAACTGGACCCTACTCGCCAGTACCTGCTGTATTGCGACAAAGGCGTGATGAGTCGCCTGCATGCCCACCATTTGCTCAGTGAGGGGCATGCCAATGTGCGCGTTTATCGACCGAGCTAAGTGCCCGGGGCTGTTTGCCT
The DNA here is from genome assembly GCF_007993905.1 of Pseudomonas sp. SJZ077. Lineage (NCBI taxonomy): Bacteria > Pseudomonadati > Pseudomonadota > Gammaproteobacteria > Pseudomonadales > Pseudomonadaceae > Pseudomonas > Pseudomonas sp. SJZ077. Next base: position 119,055 of record NZ_VIUJ01000019.1, on the reverse strand, counting down.
GTGGCCTGCGTCACCGGCCCCCCGACGCCGCCGTCAAGCTGTAACGGCTTTGCCGGACTCTACTGTTAATCGCTGCCAAGACTTGTCAGCACACCGAATCCTCTGATCGAGATACACAAGTGATCGAAAATCTACGCAACATCGCCATCATTGCTCACGTTGACCATGGTAAGACCACCCTGGTAGACAAACTCTTGCGTCAATCCGGCACCCTGGAGCGCAACGAGCTCAACGACGAGCGCGTGATGGACTCCAACGACCAGGAGAAAGAACGCGGTATTACCATTCTGGCGAAAAACACCGCCATCAACTGGAACGGCTACCACATCAACATCGTGGACACCCCGGGCCACGCCGACTTCGGCGGCGAAGTTGAACGCGTAATGTCGATGGTTGACTCCGTTCTGCTGCTGGTTGACGCTCAAGACGGCCCTATGCCGCAAACCCGTTTCGTGACCAAGAAGGCTTTCGAAGCCGGCCTGCGTCCAATCGTGGTGATCAACAAGGTTGACCGTCCAGGCGCACGTCCGGACTGGGTTCTGGACCAGATCTTCGACCTGTTCGACAACCTCGGTGCTACCGAAGAACAGCTGGACTTCAAAGTCGTCTACGCCTCGGCCCTGAACGGCATTGCCGGTCTGGAACACACCGACATGGCTGAAGACATGACCCCGCTGTACCAGTCGATCGTCGACAACGTACCTGCGCCGAAAGTCGACCGTGAAGGTCCGTTCCAGATGCAGATCTCCGCTCTGGACTACAACAGCTTCCTGGGTGTTATCGGCGTTGGCCGTATCGCTCGTGGCCGCATCAAGCCGAACACTCCGGTTGTTGCTATCGACGCCGACGGCAAGAAGCGTAACGGTCGTATCCTGAAGCTGATGGGTCACCACGGTCTGCACCGTATCGACGTTGAAGAAGCAGCTGCCGGCGACATCGTCTGCATCAGCGGCTTCGACCAGCTGTTCATCTCCGACACTCTGTGCGACCCACTGAACGTCGAAGCGATGAAGCCGCTGACCGTTGACGAACCAACCGTTTCCATGACCTTCCAGGTAAACGACTCGCCTTTCTGCGGTAAAGAAGGCAAGTTCGTGACGTCCCGTAACATCAAGGAACGTCTGGACAAGGAACTGCTCTACAACGTTGCCCTGCGCGTTGAAGAAGGCGACACCGCCGACAAGTTCAAAGTCTCCGGCCGTGGTGAGCTGCACCTCTCGGTACTGATCGAAACCATGCGTCGCGAAGGCTTCGAAATGGGTGTTGGTCGTCCGGAAGTGATCATCCGCATGGTTGACGGCGTGAAGCACGAACCGTACGAAAACGTGACCATCGACCTGCCAGAAGAATCGCAAGGTTCGATCATGGAACAGATCGGTATCCGTAAAGGCGACCTGACCAACATGGTTCCGGATGGCAAGGGCCGTGTGCGCCTTGAGTACAACATCCCGGCTCGTGGCCTGATCGGTTTCCGTAACGAGTTCCTGACCCTGACCTCCGGTGCAGGCATCCTGACCTCGATCTTCGACCGTTACGACGTGATGAAGTCCGGCGACATGTCCGGCCGTCAAAACGGCGTGCTGGTTTCGGTTGCTACCGGTAAGGCTCTGACTTACTCGCTGGAAACCCTGCAAGCTCGCGGCAAACTGTTCCTGGGTCACGGTGAAGACGTGTACGAAGGTCAAATCGTCGGCATCAACAGCCGCGACAACGACCTGGGCGTCAACCCAACCAAAGGCAAGAAGCTCGACAACATGCGTGCCTCGGGTAAAGACGAAACCATCGCTCTGGTTCCGCCTATCCGTTTCACCCTGGAACAAGCTCTGGAATTCGTTCAAGAAGACGAATTGTGCGAAGTCACTCCTAAGTCCATCCGTCTTCGCAAGAAGATCCTGGGCGAAAGCGAGCGTACCCGCGCTGCCAAGAAAGCCGGTAACTGAGTCTCGACTTAGTTAGCTGCTAAAAAAACGCCCCCGACCGCAAGGTCGGGGGCGTTTTTGTTTGTCTGGGGTTTGTGCGGTGTCAGTTCGGGTCCCTTCGCGGGCAAGCCTCGCTCCTACGGGTTTTGCACGCGTCACAAGAACGGCGCATGACCTGTAGGAGCGAGGCTTGCCCGCGAAGGCGATCTATCCGGCAGCGTGATTGCGGATCAGAACTTCTCAAGCGTCCTACGGCTGGCGCTGCTCTCGCGCGCCACTTCTTTAGGCTTGTATGCGCAATACCCCGGCCGTGGCCCGATTTTCGGGTGATTGCGGCAAGTGTCCGGGCGCTTTTCATAAATAGTGCACAGACGGCTCTTACGATCCAGGTACAGGCAATCGTTGTTGCTCATGCGCTGGAGGGTGAAGATCTCGGACTTCTGGTTGTAACGCTCGACGATCCCTTCCTTCTGCAAGCGCTTGGCAATGTTCTTTGGCGGCTCGCCGCGCTCGAACTCGTCGACGATGCCGATGCGGATCAGGTCCTTGATCTTGACCTCGACCGGCAGCGTGCAGCAGCTGGATACACACGAGCCGCACATCGGTGCAGAATATTTGGCCCAGGTATCGAGGCGATCGATCTCCGCGGCGGCGATCAGGTTGGACTTCATCATCGGTTGTTACCAGCGTGTGCATCAGGGCGCGCGATCATACCGGGACTGGTGGATTTTTGAACAACCTTTCGCCAGATTTTTTCTCCTTCGCTCAAATAACACCGTTAATCCGGCACGGCCCCTGCATTGATTCAGGCACATGACAATGTAATGCCGCCCTATCTCGCACTATCAGGAAAAACTGCCGAACCAGAGTCCCAACGGCCTGTCAGACCGTCTAGGCTCAACAACTCCACGCTCGCTCGAGGTCCTATCGATGACTCAAGAACCACTTGTTCGCGAAGCAGAGGTGGCCGCATTTCGCGATGCCGTCTTGACCAAACTCACCTACGCGGTGGGCAAAGACCCGGATCACGCCTTCGACCACGACTGGTTCGAAGCCATTGCGTTGGCAGCGCGCGATCACATGGTCGAGCACTGGATGGATCACACCCGGCAGATCTACCGCAAAGGTCAGAAACGGGTTTACTACCTCTCCCTGGAATTTCTCATCGGCCGGCTGCTCTACGACAGCCTGAGCAACCTTGGCCTGCTCGACGTCGCCCGCGAAGCGCTGACCGAACTCGGCGTCGACCTGGAACGTATCCGCCTGCTGGAGCCCGACGCGGCGCTGGGCAACGGCGGCCTCGGTCGTCTGGCAGCGTGCTTCATGGAAAGCATGTCGACCCTCGGCATCGCTGGCCACGGCTACGGTATTCGTTATGAACACGGCTTGTTCCGCCAGGCCATCGTCGACGGCTGGCAGCAGGAGCAAACCGAACACTGGCTGGACTTCGGTAACCCGTGGGAATTTGAACGGCCTGAAGTCGTGTACCCGATCGGCTTCGGCGGCAGTGTCGAAACCGTCACCGATGAAAACGGCAAGTCCAAGCAAGTCTGGTCCCCGGCGGAAACCGTGCGGGCCATTGCCTACGACACGCCGGTGGTCGGCTGGCGCGGGGCGAGCGTCAATACGCTGCGCCTGTGGCGTGCCCGCGCCATGGAAGATTTGCACCTGGAGCGCTTCAACGCCGGTGACCACTTGGGCGCTGTGGCCGAAGTCGCCCGGGCGGAAAGCATCTCCCGCGTGCTCTACCCGGCGGACAGCACCGAAGCCGGCCAGGAACTGCGCCTGCGACAGGAATACTTCTTTGTCGCCGCGTCCTTGCAGGACTTGCTGCGCCGCCATCGCAACATGCACACCTCGGTCCTGACCCTAGGCGACCACGCGGCGATCCAGCTCAACGACACGCACCCCTCGATTGCCGTGGCCGAACTGATGCGTCAGCTCGTCGACGTCTACGACGTGGCGTGGGATGCCGCATGGCAGGTCACCGTCGACACGCTCTCGTACACCAACCACACGCTGTTGCCGGAAGCGCTGGAAACCTGGCCGGTCGGTTTGATGGAGCGGATGCTGCCGCGGCACATGCAGATCATTTACCAGATCAACGCCCAGCACATCGATTCGCTGCGCGCCAAAGGCATTCACGACTTCGACGTGCTGCGTGCGGTGTCGCTGATCGAGGAAGACAACGGCCGCCGAGTGCGCATGGGGAACCTGGCGTTCCTCGGATCCCACAGCGTCAACGGCGTGTCCGCGCTGCACACGCAGCTGATGCGCAAAACCGTGTTCTCCGAACTGCACAAGCTCTATCCGGAGCGGATCAACAACAAGACCAACGGCATCACTTTCCGCCGCTGGCTCTACCAGGCCAACCCCGAGCTGACGTCGATGATGGTCGACGCCCTCGGCCCGGACCTGTTGGACAACGCTGAAGCACGCCTGAAGGAACTGGAGCCGTTTGCCGAGAAAGCTGCGTTCCGCAAAGCCTTCGCCGAGCAGCGGCTGCACAGCAAAAAAGCCCTGGCGTACCTGATTCATGAACGACTGGGGATCGCGGTCAACCCGGCGGCCATGTTCGACGTGCAGGTCAAGCGGATCCACGAATACAAACGCCAGTTACTCAACCTGATGCACACCGTGGCGTTGTACCAGGCGATTCGCGCCGAGCCGGAAATCGACTGGGTGCCGCGGGTGAAGATCTTCGCCGGCAAGGCGGCGGCCAGTTATCATCAGGCCAAGCTGATCATCAAGTTGACCAACGACATCGCCCGGGTGGTGAACAACGACCCGACGGTGCGCGGACTGCTCAAAGTGGTGTTCCTGCCCAACTACAACGTCAGCCTGGCGGAAAGCATCATTCCGGCGGCGGATTTGTCGGAGCAGATTTCCACCGCGGGCTTTGAAGCCTCGGGCACCAGCAACATGAAGTTCGGCCTCAACGGTGCGCTGACCATCGGCACCCTCGATGGCGCCAACGTCGAAATGTGCGAGTTCATCGGCCCCGAGCACATGTTCATCTTCGGTCTCAGTGCCCAGCAGGTTGAGGCACGCAAGCAGAACCATGAGTTCAATGCGACGCCGGATATTGCCGCATCACACCGTTTGAATGACGTGCTGCAAGCGATTCGCGGCGGGGTGTTCTCGCCGGATGATCCGGCCCGTTACACCGGGTTGATCGACTCGCTGATCGATTACGACCGCTTCCTGGTCTGCGCCGATTTCGATTCCTATTGGGACGCGCAGATGCGCGTGGAAGCCCATTGGCACGATTCGCAAGCCTGGTGGCGTTCGGCGGTGTTGAATACTTCCCGGATGGGCTGGTTCTCGTCCGACCGGACCATTCGCGAGTACGCCACGGATATCTGGAAGGCATTGGAGTAACTTTTAGCAATAATTGCGAGCAAGGCCCGGCGGTTGTTGGGCCTGATCGATATACTAAGCCCCAGTTTCACCGGGCAGCAGGCACTGGCAATCCATTGTGGGAGCGAGCCTGCTCGCGAAAGCGGTCTGACATTCAACGTCAATGCTGAATGTCATGGCCCCTTCGCGAGCAGGCTCGCTCCCACAGGTTTGTGTGGTTTCACACTAGACTCAGCCAGAGACTGCTTCACCCGGATTCGCCCCGCAGCGGGGCCGCTTAGGGATATCGACCATGCAATGGATGTTCATGCTGATTGGGCTGGTGCTGGGCTGGATACTCGATGAGTCATTCAGCGATGCGCTATTGGGTGCGCTGCTCGGGTTGGGAGTAGGGCAGGCCATTCGTATCGGCCGCCTGGATTCAGAAGCGACCGAGCAGCGTCGACTGCTGGAGCAGGCGCAGGTTGCGCTCAATGGCGTGCAGCAACGCCTGGCATTGTTGGAGGTGCCGGGCGTCACAACGCCTGAAACCAGCGAGCCGGTTGCCAGCGAAGCCGCTCCGTCGCCTGACTTCACCCTCGATGACATTCCTGTCGAAACCCCCGAGCTGATCTGGGATCTTCCGCCCGAACTCGAGCCGATGAGCGCAACGACAGCGCAAACCAGCCGTCCGCTGCCCGACGATGTCTGGAAACCCGAGCCTGTTACCCGCGAACCGCAACAACCCGCCGTTCCGCGTGGCCCGAACTTCATCGAGCGGGCCATCAGCGGCGCTCGCAACTGGCTGTTCGGCGGCAACACCGTGCTGCGGGTCGGCGTGGTGCTGTTGTTCCTCGGTCTGGCGTTCTTGCTGCGGTATGCCACCGAAGGCATGGTGGTGCCGATCGAACTGCGTTACGCCGGGGTTGCGGCCGCTGCGTTGGGCTTGCTTGGTCTGGGTTGGTGGCTAAGAACACGCAACAGCAATTACGCGCTGATGCTGCAAGGCACCGGCATCGCCGTTTTGTACCTGACGGTGTTTGCCGCGATGCGCCTGCACCCGCTGCTCGATCCAAGCGCCGCCCTGGGGCTGCTGGTCGCGGTCACGGTGTTCTCGGCGATTCTCGCCATCACCCAGGATGCGTTGGGCCTGGCCGCGGCCGCTGCACTCGGCGGCTTCGCGGCACCGATCCTGACTTCCACCGGGGCCGGCAACCACGTCGCGCTGTTCAGCTACTTCGCCTTGCTCAACGCCGGCATCCTCGCCATCGCCTGGTTCAAGGCCTGGCGACTGCTGAACCTGATCGGTTTCGTCGGCACCTTCGGCATCGGTTTCGCCTGGGGCCTGCGCTCCTACACACCGGAATTGCTGTGGAGCACCGAACCGTTCCTGGTGCTGTTCTTCCTGATGTACCTGGCCATCGGCCTGCTGTTTGCCCGTCGCAAGCTGCTGGAGATGAGCGACGCCCCCGATGACGACAGCCGCGAGGCGCTGCTGCGCTGGTCGGCGCGCAAGGGCGATTACGTCGACGGCACGATGCTGTTCGGCCCGCCGCTGGTGGGCTTCGGATTGCAGTTCGCACTGGTTCAGCATTTGGAATTTGCCGCAGCGTTCAGTGCCTTGGCCTTGGGCATGATCTACATGGGCCTGGCGCGTTTCCTGGTGGGCGGCCGCGCATTGCTGCTCGCGGAAACCTGCCTGGCGCTGGGCGTGATCTTCGCCAGCCTCGCGATTCCGCTGGGGCTCGATGCGCGCTGGACGGCTGCCGCTTGGGCCGTCGAGGGCGCGGGCATTTTCTGGCTCGGCCTGCGTCAGCAACGACCGCTGGCGCGTGCGTTTGCCTTGCTGCTGCAACTGGGCTCGGCCATCGCGTTTGTCAGCGAATTGCGCATCGGCGACGGCAGTTTGCTCGACGGCGCTCCGCTGGGCGCGTTGATGCTCGGCGTGGCGTTGTTGTTCAGCTTCTATCAATTGCGCAAAGCCCTGCCCGAACAGACATCGGAATGGGAGCGCAAAGGGCGGCCGGTGTTGGCTTGCCTGGGCCTGACCTTCCTCTATCTGTTGGCGCCATTGTTCTTCCTGACCCACGGCACCGCCATCAGTTGGGCGCTGGCGGGGTTGGCGACGTTGTTTGTCGGTCTGCGCCTGCAATCACGCACGTTCCTGTTCACCGCGTTTGCTGTCCAGTTGCTCGGCGGTGCGCTGTTCCTGCTGCGCTTGCAAGGTTCCAGCGGTGAGTCTGGCGCCGTGTTCAGCGCGGGTTGGAGCGGTTTGCTCAGCGCGTCTTTGATCGGCCTCGCGCTGATCGCCGGCATGTTGCTCGCCGCGCGTGATGAGATGGTGCTCAGCGATGTCCGGCTGCTGCGCGGCTTGTCGGTGGTGTTGCTGGCGGGTCTGGTGCTGATCAACCTGGCGGTGCTGTTCGTGCTGCCCTGGCAGACCGCGAGTGCGGTGTGGGCGGCCAGTGGCTTGTTCATCATTTGGCTGAGCCTGTACCTCAAGCAGCGCGTGAGTTTTGTCTTCGGTTTGCTTTTGCAGTTGATTGGCGGCGCGGCGTTCCTGTTCGCGGGGCCGGACCTGCTCGGGCCGCTGGCCAGCGAAGGGTTGAAACCTCTGGCCCACAGCGGTTTCTGGACGCCACTGGTGTTGGGCCTGGCCGCGATGGTCGGAGCGTGGCGCTTGCAACTTGGCAACCATGCCTCGGCGTTTGATGTGCTGAGCTTGCAGCGTTTGTCCGAAGTGTTGCTGGTGTGGGGCGCAGGCTGGTGGGCGCTGGCGTGGATCAGTGAAGTGCTGCGTTTTGCACCGCTGAATCTGCAAGCAACCTTGTTGCTGGCGGTTGCCGCCTTGAGCGTGGCGCTGTGGGCGGTGTTGGCGCTGCGCTTGAATTGGTCGTCGCTGGGCCTGCTTTGCACCTTGCTGATGCCCGCTGCCGGTCTGGTACTGCTCGCCGCGTGGCACTCGCGTTATCACCCGGCAGCCAATTTCGGTTGGCTGGTGTGGGCGGCCGTGTTCGTCGTGCATTTCATCTCCCTGCGACGTCTGGCGCCGATGTTGCCGGCGCGTGCCCTGAGCACCGCACATGTGCTCGGCTGCTGGCTGTTGATCGGTGTGCTGGCCTTGGAGCTGCGTTACGGTTTGCTGCTGTTGTCCGAGCAGTACAACGCCTGGCGCTGGTTGGGTTGGGCGATCCTGCCGAGTCTGTATCTGGTGCTGATGGCGGCGCCACGCAATGGGCCTTGGCCTGTTTCGGCGTATCCACGCGAGTACCGTTTTTATGCGGCGGCGCCTTTGGCGCTGCTGATGCTCGGCTGGTTCTGGCTGGCGAATATCGTCAGCGACGGCACGGCCGAGCCGCTGCCCTATGTGCCGCTGGTCAATCCGTTGGAGTTGGGTCTGCTGTTTGCGCTGTTCGGCGTCTACGTCTGGTCCCGCAGCGCCGTGACGCAACTGGCGATTCGCAAAGATTACATAGAGCACGCCACGCAACTGATCGCCGGGGTCTCGCTGTTCGCGTTCTTCACCGCACTGGTGATGCGCACCGCGCACCATTGGGGCGGTGTGCCGTTCGAGCTCGATGCGTTGCTTGAATCGATGCTGGTGCAGGCGGGGCTGTCTATTGTCTGGACCCTGATGGCGCTGAGCCTGATGATCGGCGGCCATCTGCGTCATCGCCGTGAAGTCTGGCTGATCGGCGCCGCGCTGATTGGCGTGGTGGTGGCCAAACTGTTCTTTGTCGAACTGAGTAACCGTGGCGGCCTTGCGCGGATTGTGTCGTTTATCGGCGTCGGCGTGTTGCTGCTGGTGGTGGGCTATTTCGCGCCGCTGCCGCCCAAGCGCGCCGAGGCTGCGCGCCAAGGCGGAGCCGACGCTGAAAGGCCGGCCCCTGAAACCGAAGGAGTGTCGTCTTGAGTCAGAAGTTGAACCTGGGCTGGTTGGGCGCTGTTGCGTTGGGTGTGGCGCTGTCCGCCAGCGCTCAGGAAAAACCGGCGGACTTTGCCACGCACGTGCCGTTGTCGGTGAGCGGCGAAGGGCCTTGGTATCGCCTCGAATTGCCCTTGAACGTGCAACTGAATGCGCGGCAAACGGACCTCAGCGATGTTCGCGTGTTCAACGCTGCCGGTGAGGCCCAGGCCTACGCCTTGGCGCGCGAAGCGGCGTCAACCCGGGAAAATCGCACGCTGACCGACGTGAGATGGTTCCCGCTGTACACCTCGGCGGACGCCACGGAGCGCGCGCCGGGCATCCGCGTGCAATCGAGCGCGAACGGCACGTTGGTCGAAGTGCAACCGTCCAGTCAACTGGAGGCGGGCGAAGAAGTGCTGCGCGGCTGGTTGCTCGACGCCAGCGCCATCAAGGCGCCGTTGCAGCAGTTGATCCTCGACTGGACCAGCGAGCGCGATGGCTTTCAGCGTTTCACCATCGAGGCCAGCGACGACTTGCAGCATTGGCAGTCGTGGGGCGAAGGCCAGGTGGCGCGGCTGACGTTTGCCGATGAACGGGTCGAGCAGCATGAAGTCGGCTTGCCGGGGCAATCGGCGCGTTATCTGCGCCTGCTGTGGAATTCACCGCAATTGGCACCGACGCTGACGTCTGCGCAGCTGCAAAGCGCGAGTCCCCGCAGTCTGCCGCTGCCGTTGGTCTGGTCGCAGCCGCTGGCGGGCAGCAGCGTGAAGGCGGGTGAGTACACCTGGCAGTTGCCGATGGGGCTGAATGTCGAGCGGGTCCAGGTCGAGCTGAGTCAGCCCAACAGCCTGGCGCCGGTGACGTTGTCCGGTCGTCGCGAAAGCAGCCTGCCGTGGCAGCCGCTGACCAGCGGTTTGCTCTATCGCCTGACCCAGAGTGGCCAGGACGTGGTGCAGAACGAATTGCAGCTGTCGGGGCAAACCGTGCAGCAGTTGAAGCTGGTCGTGGATGAGCGCGGCGGTGGCTTGGGTGCTGAAGCGCCGACGTTGAAGTTTGCTGTGCGCTCGACGCAATTGGTGTTCCTGGCGCGTGGGGCGGGGCCTTATACGCTGGCGCTGGGGAGTGCGACGGTGAGGGCGGCGAACCTGCCGTTGTCGACGCTGATCCCGGATTACAGCGCGGCCAAGTGGGCGGCGCTGGGCAAGGCTTCGGTGGAGGGTGCGGCGGTGGTGAGCAACTCCTCCACGGTGACGGCGGCCGCGACAGCGGACACGGACTGGAAGAAGTTCGGGTTGTGGGGGGTGTTGCTGCTGAGCGTGCTGTTTCTCGCAGCGATGGCGTTCAGTTTGCTGCGCAAGCCCCCCGTTAAACCCTGAACCTGTGGCGAGGGAGCTTGCTCCCGTTCGGCTGCGAAGCAGTCGTGACTTCTGCGGCTGCATGTTCTCGGACAAATGGCGGCGAATGCTTCAGGGGGCCGCTTCGCACCCCAACGGGAGCAAGCTCCCTCGCCGCCATAGAGTTCATTTACGGCTACGCTCAACCCCGCGCATGAACTCTATTGGGCGTATCACGTCTGATAGGAGGAAATGCGCCTCGACTCGCGTTAAACTGCGCGGGTTTTTAGCCCCCAATTCCACCGGAGCCTTCCATGTCCCGCGTTACCCTGAGTCGCTATTTGATTGAGCAGACCCGTAGCAACAACACCCCTGCCGATCTGCGTTTCCTGATCGAAGTGGTGGCGCGTGCTTGCAAGGAAATCAGCCACGCCGTGTCCAAGGGCGCCCTGGGCGGCGTTCTGGGCAGCATGGGCACTGAAAACGTCCAAGGCGAAGTGCAGAAGAAGCTTGATGTGATGTCCAACGACATCCTGCTCGAAGCCAACGAATGGGGCGGTCACCTGGCCGGCATGGCATCCGAAGAAATGGATAATGCCTACCAGATCCCGGGCAAATACCCGAAAGGCGCGTACCTGCTGGTATTCGACCCACTGGATGGTTCGTCGAACATCGACATCAACGCGCCGGTCGGTACGATCTTCTCGGTGCTGCGTTGCCCGAACGAATACCTGACCCAGAACGAGCCTTTGAACGAAAAGGCCTTCCTGCAGCCAGGCACTCAGCAGGTTGCCGCCGGTTATGCGATTTACGGTCCACAGACCATGCTGGTGCTGACCCTGGGCAATGGCGTGAAGGGCTTTACCCTGGACCGTGAAATGGGCAGCTTCGTGCTGACCCATGAAGACATCACGATCCCTGAGTCCACGCAGGAATTTGCGATCAACTCGTCCAACAAGCGTCACTGGGAAGCGCCGGTACAACGTTATGTCGACGAATTGCTGGCTGGCGATGAAGGCCCGCTGAAAAAGAACTACAACATGCGCTGGGTCGCGGCGATGGTTGCCGACGTACACCGTATCCTGACCCGTGGCGGTCTGTTCATGTACCCACGCGACAACCGCGAGCCGTCCAAGCCGGGCAAACTGCGTCTGATGTACGAAGCCAACCCGATGTCGTTCCTGGTTGAGCAGGCTGGCGGCGCTTCCACCGATGGCCATCAGCGCATCCTCGACATCAAGCCTGAGGGCTTGCACCAGCGTGTTGCGGTGTTCCTCGGTTCGAAAGAAGAAGTCGAACGCGTCACGGCTTACCACAAGGAATAAACCATGACCGCGCCCTGGCAGCCGTTGCTCGAGTGGTGGTTCGGAACCTTCGAATCCCCCCAAGACATAGCGGCTGACAAGGGCAAGTTATGGTTCGGCAAGCGCGACAGCCAGGACCTCGAAGCGCAGACGCGTTTCGGGGACTGGGTCGAGCAGGCACTGGCCGGCGGATTGACTGAATGGGCGCAACGCCCCGAAGGTTGGCTGGCCTTGGTGCTGCTGCTCGATCAGCTCCCGCGAATGATCTTTCGCGACACCCCCAAATCCTTTTCAGGCGATCTCAGGGCTCAGGCACTGGTGGCGCAAGGCATTGCTGCGGATTTCGATCGGCAGTTGCGGCCGATTCAGCGGGTGTTTATCTACCTGGTGTTTGAACATTGCGAGAATCTGGCGGTGCAGAACGAGGCGGTTTCGCGGTACATCGATCTGGTTAAACAACAACCGGAGGGTGATCAGGCTTTGTTTACCGATTACCTGAATTACGCCGAAAAGCACCAGAAGGTGATTGCGCGGTTTGGGCGGTTTCCGCACAGGAATGCGGTGTTGGGAAGGGAGTCTACGGCTGAAGAGCTGGCGTTTCTTTCCGGGCCTGGTTCTCGCTTTTAGTTTTCTGCTGTAGCTGATGCCGCCATCGCCAGCAGGCTGGCTCCCACATTGGGTTTGTGTCGTTCACAATCCCCTGTGGGAGCCAGCCTGCTGGCGATGGGGCCAGTGAAAGCCGCTTAAATCCGGAAGCTGCCCACCAACTGCTTCAACCGTGCCGCCTGCTGCTCAAGGTCCGCACATGCACGCAATGTCGACTGCAAGTTCTCCACCCCTTCCTGGTTCAAGGTATTGATCTCGGTAATGTCGACATTGATCGACTCCACCACAGCGGTCTGCTCTTCAGTCGCGGTCGCCACGGACTGGTTCATCCCATCGATCTCCCCAATACGCTGGGTCACGCTGCCCAGACGCTCACCGGCCTGGTTGGCGATGCCGACGCTGCTTTCGCTCTGGCGCTGGCTGTCGGTCATGGTGCTCACCGCTTCCCGGGCGCCGACTTGCAGTTCCTCGATCATCTTTTGCACTTGCTGCGCCGAATCCTGAGTGCGATGGGCGAGGTTGCGCACTTCGTCCGCAACCACGGCAAAACCACGTCCTGCTTCACCGGCGCGGGCAGCTTCGATGGCGGCGTTCAATGCCAGCAAATTGGTTTGCTGCGAGATGCTGGTGATCACTTCCAGAATCTGCCCGATGTTCACCGTGTTGCTGTTGAGCGTTTCGATGTTGCCGCACGAATCGCTGATCTTCGCCGAGAGCTGCTGCATCGCCGCGATGGTTTTATCCACCACTTGCTGACCTTCTTCGGCCAACGCGCGGGCATCGCTCGAATGCTGGGAGGCGAGGGCGGCGTTCTGGGCGATTTCCTGGGCGGCAGCGCCCAGTTCGTTGATCGCTGCAGCCACGCTGCTGGTGCGCGAGGCTTGCTGATCGGAATTGAACATTGACGAATTCGACGCGGCAACCACACGCAAGGCAACTTCGTTGACCTGGCCGGTGGCCGAGGACACTTCGCGGATCGAGGTGTGAATACGTTCCACGAAGCGGTTGAACGAGGTGCCCAAGGCACCGAATTCATCGTGGCCATGGATGGTCAGGCGTTTGGTCAGGTCACCTTCGCCTTCGGCGATGTCATGCATGGCGCGGCCCATGGTCAGCAGCGGCTGCATCAGAAAGCTGATCAACATGCCCAGCAACGCGATGATGATGACTACGGCGATGACCATGGCAATGATCGCCGAGGTACGGAATTCGCTGAGCATCGAGAACGCGGTGTCCTGGTCCAGCACCAGCGCCACGTACCAGTCGGCCGAGGGCACACCGTTGACGTGGGTAAAGGAGATGAACTGGGTCTTGCCGTCGAGCTCGACTTCTTTCATGCCCGGGCTGACTTTTGGTGCGCCGTTCGGGTAGGCCTCGGCGAGGCTCTTGAGCACCAGTTTGCTGTCCGGGTGGATCAGGATCTTGCCGTCGGCGCTGACGATGAACGCGTGGCCGTGACCGCCGAAGTTCAGCGAGTTGATGATTGCGCTGACGCTCGACAGGTCGATGTCCGCACCGGCAACGCCGATCATCTGGCTCTGATGCTGCACCGGCGTGGCCACGGTGATCACCAGTTTGCCGGACGAGGCGGCGATGTACGGTTCGGTGACGATGGTCTGTTGCGCGCTGTTGGCCGCCTTGTACCAGCCACGTGCGCGAGGATCGTAGTCTGCCGCACGATTGCCCGCCGGGATCGAGAGCATCACGCCGTCAGTGCCACCGAAGTAGCTCAGCTGGAAGTTGCCGGTATAGGCCGGCAAGTCGATGGCGCGTTTGAGGCTGGCGGCTGTGCTGCCGTCCACTGTGATCTGCTGGGACAACGATTGCAGCAACTGGATGCGGCTTTCCAGCCAGGTCTGGATGTTGCGGGTGGTCAGGCTGCCGAGTTCCTGCATCGAGGATTCGGTACTGCTGCGCAAGGTCTGGCGCTGACGGTAGTCGTTGAACAGGATGAAGCAGGCGAACGCAACAGCGACCACGAGGGCGGCTGCCAGCAGGATCTTGTGGCTGAATTTCATGTTTCTGGTCATTAAGTGCACTACCGCGGAGGGGCTGGTCAGCGAGGGGGCGTCAATTTGCCACAGTCGAGGGCTTTGCGCTGCTTCTATGTCGACTGGCCAGCGCCAAAGATTAGGCGTGTTTTTGCGAAAACCGATGAAATACTCAGCGGCGCAGGAAAGTTGCTGATTTTTCGAAAAAAGGCAGACGAGCGGCCCGATAAATAGCCGGGCGGTCGGGGAACCAGATGGGGGTTTTCTCTTCTAAGCTTCTGCTTGGCAGCCATGCCATTCCCCCCTCGCCCCAGGAGCTACACCATGTCGCTGCGTTCTATCGCCCTGCTCTCGTTCTGCGTGTTGTTGGCCGCATGCAGCAAGGTCAATCAGGAAAACTATTCGAAACTGTCGGCCGGCATGCCCAAGGCAGAGGTTGAAGCCTTGTTGGGTAAAGCCACTGATTGCTCGGGCGCGCTCGGCATGTCCAGTTGCACCTGGGGTGACAAGAACAGCTTTATCAGCGTGCAGTACGCCGGTGACAAAGTACTGATGTTTTCCGGCCAAGGCCTGAAGTAATCCGGGGCTACGCGCCCACGGGAGAAAAACAATGAAGCGGTTATTGATACTCCTTTTTGCCGGCCTGGTATTGGCCGGCTGCGCCACTTCTGGCACAGATCCGTTGGCGCCGAAAACCGTCAACAGCGTCAATCTCAAGAAATACCAGGGCACCTGGTACGAGTTGGCCCGCCTGCCGATGTATTTCCAACGCAACTGCGCACAATCCGAAGCCCATTACACGCTCAATCCTGACGGCAAGGTGCAGGTGCTGAACCGCTGCCTGACGGCGGACTGGCAATGGGAAGAGGCCAAGGGCACGGCTTATCCACAAGTGCCGGGCAAGACCGACAAGTTGTGGGTCGAGTTCGATACCTGGTTCTCGCGCTTGCTGCCAGGTGTGGCGAAGGGGGAATACTGGGTGCTTTACGTCAGCGACGATTACAAGACCGCCATCGTCGGTGACCCGAGCCGCAAGTACCTGTGGCTGCTGTCGCGCACGCCGACGGTCAACGGTGTAGTGCGTGAAGAACTGCTGAGCAAGGCGCGTCAGCAAGGCTACGACACTACGCGGCTGATCTGGCGCGCGTCGGATACGCAGATGGCCAAGACCTCGAACTGACGGCTAGTAAAGAACAAATGTGGGAGCGAGCCTGCTCGCGATAGCGGAGTATCAGTCAACACTTCTGTTGAATTTGATCGCCCTGTCGCGAGCAGGCTCGCTCCCACATTTCGTTTGTGTCAGCCCAGGAGGTCGCGCAGGACTTGGGTAAACGCCCGATTGCTTTCTTCTTCTGCTGCATGACGCCCGTCACGCACTACCCACTGGCCATTGACCAGCACATCGCGCACCTGGCGATCGCCGCCGGCAAACAACCAACGATTAAGAATCCCGTCACCGCTGGCCGTTGCCAGGTACGGATCGTTGCCGTCCAGCACCAGCCAATCCGCACGTTTACCAACTTCCAGTGCACCGATCGGCTGCCCCAGCGCCTGAGCGCCGCCATCCAGCGCAGCGTCATATAGCGTGCGGCCAACCATCGGCTGATCCGCGCCATACAGCCGATTACGCCGCTGATCGCGCAGGCGCTGGCCGTATTCCAGCCAACGCAACTCTTCCACAACGCTCAATGACACATGGCTGTCGGACCCGATACCCATGCGTCCACCCTGCGCGAGGAAATCCACCGCCGGAAAAATCCCGTCGCCGAGGTTGGCTTCGGTGGTCAGGCACAGACCGGCGATGGCGCGACTCTTGGCCATCAACGTGACTTCTTCCGGATTGGCATGGGTCGCGTGGACCAGGCACCAGCGCTGGTCGACCTCGGTGTTTTCGTACAGCCATTGCAGAGGACGACGACCGCTCCAACTCAGGCAGTCATCGACTTCCTTCTGCTGTTCAGCGATATGAATGTGCACCGGGCACTGCTTGTCGCTGGCCGCCAGCACTTCGCTGATCTGCTGCGGTGTTACCGCGCGCAACGAGTGGAAACACAAGCCCAGCGACTGCGCCGGTTGCTGCGCCAGGATCGGCTGCAAACGCGACTGAAGCGTGAGGTAGTTCTCGGTGCTGTTGATGAAGCGGCGCTGACCGTCGTTCGGCGCCTGGCCGCCGAAACCGGAATGGCTGTAAAGCACCGGAAGCAAGGTCAGACCGATACCGGCGGAACTGGCTGCCTGGCTGATGCGCAGCGCCAGTTCGGCCGGATCAGCGTAAGGCTGGCCGTTGGTGTCGTGATGCACATAATGAAATTCCGCGACCGAGGTGTAACCGGCCTTGAGCATTTCGATGTACAGCTGACGAGCAATGACGCCGAGTTGATCCGGGCTGATTTTTCCGACGAGGCGATACATCAAGTCGCGCCAGGTCCAGAAACTGTCATTCGGATTGCCCGCCACTTCCGCCAGCCCGGCCATGGCCCGCTGGAAGGCGTGGGAATGCAGATTCGGCATCCCCGGCAGCAGCGGACCGCTCAGCCGTTCGGCGCCATCTGCGTTGGAATCGGCCTGGATATGGGTCAAAACGCCCTCGGCGCTGACCTCAAGACGTACATTGTTGGCCCATCCGCTAGGCAGCAGCGCGCGTTCGGCAAAGAAGGCGGACATGGTTCAGAACCCCATCGTGTGTTATTTGTATATACATATACAGACGTTTGCCTGCTCGGTAAACTCCGGCAAGCTAGCGACTTCTAACAGACGACCAAGGATTAACCGTGCCGACTCCGCCCCCAGTGTCACCGTTGGCCGCGAACATGGGCGACAGTCCGGCGCCCTTGTACGCCCGCGTCAAACAGATGATCACCCAGCAAATCGACAGTGGAAACTGGCCGCCGCACTACCGCGTTCCGTCGGAAAGCGAGCTGGTCAGCCAACTCGGTTTCAGCCGCATGACCATCAACCGCGCCCTGCGCGAGATGACCGCCGACGGTCTGCTGGTGCGTATGCAAGGTGTCGGCACGTTCGTCGCCGAGCCGAAAAGCCAGTCCGCGCTGTTTGAAGTGCACAACATCGCCGACGAAATCGCCTCCCGTGGCCATCGCCATACCTGCAAGGTGATCACCCTCGAAGAAGAGGCCGCCGGTTCCGAGCGCGCTTTGGCGCTGGACATGCGCGAAGGCCAGCGGGTTTTCCATTCGCTGATCGTGCATTTCGAAAACGACATTCCGGTGCAAATCGAAGACCGTTTCGTCAACGCGCTGGTGGCGCCGGACTACCTCAAGCAGGACTTCACCCTGCAAACGCCTTACGCCTACCTGAACCAGGTCGCGCCGCTGACCGAAGGCGAGCACGTGGTCGAGGCGATTCTGGCCGAGGCCTCAGAGTGCAAATTGCTGCAGATTGAAAAGGGCGAGCCGTGCCTGCTGATTCGTCGCCGCACCTGGTCCGGCCGCCAGCCGGTAACCGCCGCCCGTTTGATCCACCCTGGTTCCCGTCATCGTCTGGAAGGTCGGTTTCATAAATGAATGCAACGAAGGTTCTACGCGCAAAAGATTACCCGCGAATGCCGTGGAAAAACGGCGGTGGCAGCACCGAAGAAATCACCCGCGATGCGGGGACCGGGCTTGACGGCTTCGGCTGGCGCCTGTCGATTGCCGATATCGGCGAGTCCGGCGGATTCTCGACGTTCGCCGGCTATGAGCGGGTGATCACCGTGTTGCAAGGCGACGGTATGACCTTGCGGGTTGACGGCCAGGACACGCCTCCATTGTTACCGTTGGAGCCTTTTGCGTTCAGCGGCGAAAGCCACGTGACCTGCACCTTGCTGGGCGGGCCGATTCGCGACTTCAACCTGATTTATGCGCCCCAGCGTTACTACGCGCGGTTGCAGTGGCTGGCCGGTGAGCAGCAGTTTTTCAGCTCGGCTGGCACCGTGCTCATATTTAGTGTCACTGACGAGCTTGTCGTGAAGGTCGGCAACAGCGCCTCGCAACTCGGTCGCCATGATTGCCTGCAACTCGGTGGTAACACCGGCCTGCTGGAAGTTTCCAGTAACGGCCCGTGCTGTGTGATCGAGCTGACTGCACGCTGATCCAATACCACCACTGATCGTTCCCACGCAGAGCTTGGGAGCGATCAACTGATTCGAAACTGCGCACCACTTTGTTACCGAACGCCCCAGCGTGGCGCAAAACCATGCCCAAGTAACAGCAGTCACCCCCCCTCGCAAAATCCCCCGAAAAATTTCATCGTTGCCAGAACCCTTGATCCAGGCGCGTTCCAGCCCGTTTAAAACTTTTCTTGAACGCCCCTCCAACAAGTTGGCCGCTTGATTGCATATGCTTGTATGTACAAGTAAAGACGTATGCGTATGAGTCGACCGAGACTCCTCGCAACGTCCACTGATTCGCTTGTGGCGCAACAGTGCGCACAGGCTGGCTGACCCACCGCCAGGGTTGGTTTGGATTGATCGCTGAGGAGTCTTTTTCGTGACTGACAATACCCAGAAACCTACTAAATACCGTGATGTTGAAATCCGTGCCGCCCGCGGTAACAAGCTGACCGCCAAGAGCTGGCTGACCGAAGCGCCGCTGCGCATGCTGATGAACAACCTCGACCCTGAAGTTGCCGAGAACCCTAAAGAACTGGTGGTTTACGGTGGTATCGGTCGTGCGGCGCGTAACTGGGAATGCTACGACAAGATCGTCGAAAGCCTGACCAACCTGAATGACGACGAGACCCTGCTGGTGCAATCCGGCAAGCCGGTCGGCGTGTTCAAGACACACACCAATGCTCCGCGCGTGCTGATCGCCAACTCCAACCTGGTGCCACACTGGGCGAGCTGGGAGCACTTCAACGAACTCGACGCCAAAGGCCTGGCCATGTACGGCCAGATGACCGCCGGCAGCTGGATCTACATCGGCAGCCAGGGCATCGTCCAGGGCACTTACGAAACCTTCGTCGAAGCCGGTCGCCAACATTACAACGATGACCTGAAAGGTCGTTGGGTCCTGACCGCAGGCCTTGGCGGCATGGGTGGCGCTCAGCCCCTGGCTGCAACCCTGGCCGGTGCTTGCTCGCTGAACATCGAATGCCAGCAGGTGAGCATCGATTTCCGCCTGAACAGCCGTTATGTCGATGAACAAGCCACCGACCTCGACGACGCGCTGGCCCGCATCGCCAAGTACACCAAGGAAGGCAAGGCGATTTCCATCGCGCTGCTGGGTAACGCGGCAGAAATCCTGCCGGAACTGGTCAAGCGCGGCGTGCGCCCGGACATGGTCACCGACCAGACCAGCGCCCACGACCCGCTCAACGGTTACCTGCCAGCCGGCTGGACCTGGGAAGAGTACCGCGCTCGCGCCAAGACCGAGCCTGCTGCCGTGGTCAAAGCCGCCAAGCAATCGATGGCCGTGCACGTTAAAGCGATGCTCGAATTCCAGAAAATGGGCATTCCGACCTTCGACTACGGCAACAACATCCGTCAGATGGCGCAAGAAGAAGGCGTCGAGAACGCATTCGACTTCCCGGGTTTTGTACCGGCTTACATCCGTCCGCTGTTCTGCCGCGGCATCGGTCCATTCCGTTGGGCTGCACTGTCGGGTAACGCTGAAGACATCTACAAGACCGACGCCAAGGTCAAAGAACTGATCCCGGACGACGCCCACCTGCACAACTGGCTGGACATGGCCCGCGAGCGCATCAGCTTCCAGGGTCTGCCGGCCCGTATCTGCTGGGTTGGCCTGGGCCAGCGCGCCAAGCTGGGTCTGGCGTTCAACGAAATGGTGCGCAGCGGCGAGTTGTCCGCGCCGATCGTGATCGGTCGCGACCACCTGGACTCCGGTTCGGTCGCCAGCCCGAACCGCGAAACCGAATCGATGCAGGATGGCTCCGACGCCGTGTCCGACTGGCCACTGCTCAACGCCCTGCTCAACACCGCGAGCGGCGCGACCTGGGTTTCCCTGCACCACGGCGGCGGCGTCGGCATGGGCTTCTCCCAGCACTCGGGCATGGTGATTGTCTGCGACGGTACTGACGAAGCGGCCGAGCGTATCGCTCGCGTCCTGCACAACGACCCGGCCACCGGTGTCATGCGTCACGCCGATGCCGGTTACCAGATCGCGATCGACTGCGCCAAGGAACAAGGGCTGAACCTGCCGATGATTACCGGCAAATAAACCAGGCTTTGGCCTGATGCAAAACCTGTAGGAGCGAGCGATGCGGCGCCCCGCATCGCTCGCTCCTACAGGGATCACCAACACCGACAAACAATCCACAGAGGTTGAACAATGGCTGTTAATGACGATCGTGCAGGCAGTAAACCGTTGATCGAGACACGTTCGATCGACTACATCCCGGAAGCGGAAAGACACGGTCGTCTGTTAAGCCAGTTCACCCTGTGGATGGGTGCCAACCTGCAGATCACCGCGATTGTCACCGGGGCGCTCGCCGTGGTGCTGGGCGGTGATGTGTTCTGGTCGCTGATCGGTCTGCTGATCGGTCAACTGCTGGGCGGTGGCGTGATGGCGTTGCATGCAGCGCAAGGGCCAAAACTTGGCCTGCCGCAGATGATCTCCAGCCGCGTACAGTTCGGCGTTTATGGTGCGGCCATCCCAATCGTGCTGGTCTGCCTGATGTACCTGGGCTTCACCGCAACGGGAACCGTGCTTTCCGGCCAGGCGCTGGGCCAGTTGTTTGGCGTCAGCGACAGCGTCGGTATCCTCATCTTCGCCAGCGTCATCGTGCTGGTCACGGTACTCGGTTATCGGGTGATCCATTTCATCGGCCGTGTCGCCAGCGTCATCGGCGTGATTGCCTTTGTTTATCTGTTCAGTCGTCTGATGAGCCAGACTGATGTGGGTGCACTCCTGCAAATCCGCCACTTCAGCTGGAGCAGCTTCCTGCTTGCGGTGTCCCTCGCGGCATCCTGGCAGATCGCCTTCGGTCCTTACGTGGCTGACTACTCGCGCTACCTGCCGAGCAAAACTTCCTCGGTGAAAACCTTTTTCGCCGCTGGCGCGGGTTCGGTGATTGGTGCACAGGTGGCGATGATCCTCGGCGTGTTTGCCGCCGCTTCGGCCAACGGACAATTCGCCGGCCACGAAGTGGCCTATATCGTGGGTCTGGGCGGCACCGGTGCCACCGCTGCGCTGCTGTATTTCAGCATCGCGTTCGGCAAGGTCACCATCTCCACGCTGAACTCCTACGGCAGCTTCATGTGCATCGCGACCATCATCAGCGGTTTCCGTGGTCACCTGCAGGTATCGCGCTTGCAACGTCTGGTGTTCGTGCTGTTCATCGTCGGTACCGCCACCCTGATCGCGTTGCTCGGTCAGCACTCGTTCCTCGGTGCGTTCAAGTCCTTCATCCTGTTCCTGCTGGCGTTCTTTACGCCATGGAGTGCGATCAACCTGGTGGACTACTACTGCATCACTCGCGAGCGTTATGACGTGCCGGCGCTGGCCGATCCAAAGGGTCGCTATGGCCGTTGGAACCCACTCGGCATCAGCGTCTATGTCTTCGGTGTGCTGGTACAACTGCCATTCATCGCCACCAAGTTCTATACCGGTCCGCTGGTGGAAACCCTGGGTGGTGTGGATATTTCCTGGATCATCGGTCTGGTGCTTCCCGCAGCCCTGTACTACGTCTGTGCGAAAAAATGGCACGGCTCGGTACCCGATCACCTGATTCTGCCGGTTGAGCAGGACAGCGTTGTACAACAAAAAACAAGTGGGGCTGGTCGCGCTGCGGCGCAGGCCTGATTGGACGTGGACAGGGCTGGATGCCTCTTGACTGCCGTAAGCCAATTCATGATTAGGAGCGTCACTACAATGAAATCGAACAAGACCCTGCTGACCACATTGCTGTCCATGGGCCTGCTCGCCAGCGCCGGCGCCACTCAGGCTGCCGGTTGGTGCGAGTCGGGCAAACCGGTGAAGTTCGCCGGCCTGAACTGGGAAAGCGGCATGCTGCTGACCGACGTGATGCAAATCGTGTTGGAGAAGGGCTACGACTGTAAGACCGACAGCCTGCCGGGCAACTCCATCACCATGGAAAACGCCCTGAGCAGCAACGACATTCAAGTGTTCGCCGAAGAGTGGGTTGGCCGCAGCGAAGTCTGGAACAAGGCCGAGAAGGCCGGCAAGGTTGTCGGTGTCGGCGCTCCGGTCGTTGGCGCAATCGAAGGCTGGTACGTGCCGCGCTACGTGATCGAAGGCGACGCCAAGCGCAAGCTGGAGCCCAAGGCCCCGGACCTGAAAGCAATCGCCGACCTGGGTAAATACGCCGCCGTGTTCAAGGACCAGGAAGAGCCTTCCAAGGGCCGTTTCTACAACTGCCCGGCCGGCTGGACCTGTGAACTCGACAACAGCGAAATGCTGAAAAGCTACGGCCTGGAAAGTACCTACACCAACTTCCGTCCGGGCACCGGCCCGGCGCTGGATGCCGCAGTGCTGTCGAGCTACAAGCGTGGCGAGCCGATCCTGTTCTACTACTGGTCGCCCACCCCGCTGATGGGCCAGGTTGATCTGGTCAAACTCGAAGAGAAACCAGGCGTGAACAAGGAAGTGACCATCAAGGTCGGCCTGTCCAAGACGTTCCACGAGCAAGCCCCGGAACTGGTGGCGGTGCTGGAAAAGGTCAACCTGCCGATCGACCTGCTCAATCAGAACCTCGGGCGCATGGCCAAAGAGCGGATCGAGTCGCCAAAACTGGCCAAGATCTTCTTGAAGGAACATCCTGAAGTCTGGCACGCATGGGTAAGCGAAGACGCAGCCAAGAAAATCGACGCGGCCTTGTAGGTTGGGCCTCTCCGACTGTCGGCAACGGCAGTCGGGTGCTTGATCGCAACCCCTTGATTGAGAGTCTCTTATGTTTCCCGAAAGCTTTACCTTTTCCATCGCCGACTGGGTCAACGGTTGGGTCGATTCGCTGGTCACCAACTACGGCGATGTGTTCCGGCATATCTCCGACACCCTGTTGTGGGCCATCGTCAATCTTGAAGGGTTGCTGCGTGCGGCGCCCTGGTGGCTGATGCTGGCCATCGTGGCGGGCGTTGCCTGGCACGCGACTCGTAAAGTGGTGACCACGGCAGTCATCGTCGGCCTGCTGTTCCTGGTGGGTGCGGTCGGCCTCTGGGACAAGCTAATGCAGACCCTGGCGCTGATGATGGTGGCCACCGTCATTTCGGTGTTGATCGGCATCCCGCTGGGCATTCTCTCGGCACGCAGCAATCGCCTGCGTTCGGTGCTGATGCCGTTGCTGGACATCATGCAGACCATGCCGAGTTTCGTGTACCTGATCCCGGTGCTGATGCTGTTCGGCCTGGGCAAGGTGCCGGCGATTTTCGCTACCGTGATCTACGCTGCGCCACCGCTGATCCGCCTGACCGACCTGGGCATCCGCCAGGTGGACGGTGAAGTGATGGAAGCGATCAACGCCTTTGGTGCCAACCGCTGGCAGCAACTGTTCGGCGTGCAACTGCCGCTGGCCCTGCCGAGCATCATGGCCGGGATCAACCAGACCACCATGATGGCCCTGTCGATGGTGGTGATTGCCTCGATGATTGGCGCCCGTGGCTTGGGTGAAGACGTGTTGGTGGGGATTCAGACCCTCAACGTCGGACGTGGCCTGGAAGCCGGTCTGGCGATCGTGATTCTGGCAGTGGTCATCGACCGCATTACTCAGGCGTATGGTCGGCCACGGCATGAGGTGAGCAAATGAACGACGCAACCGTGAGCAAAATCGAAGTCAAAAACGTCTTCAAGATTTTCGGCAACCGCTCCAAGGACGCGCTGGGCATGATTGGCCAGGGCAAAACCAAGGATCAGGTGCTGGCCGAAACCGGCTGCGTGGTCGGCGTGAACGACTTGTCGTTGAGCATCGGCACCGGCGAGATCTTCGTGATCATGGGCCTGTCGGGTTCCGGCAAATCGACCTTGGTGCGCCACTTCAACCGCCTGATCGACCCCACCAGCGGCGCGATCCTGGTGGACGGCGTGGACATCCTGCAATACGACATGGAAGCCCTGCGCGAATTTCGCCGGCACAAGATCAGCATGGTGTTCCAGAGCTTCGGCCTGCTGCCGCACAAGACCGTGATCGACAATGTCGCCTACGGCCTGAAAGTGCGTGGCGAGAGCAAGCAAATGTGCGCCGAGCGTGCGCTGCACTGGATCAATACCGTGGGCCTGAAAGGCTACGAAAACAAATACCCGCACCAGCTCTCGGGCGGCATGCGTCAGCGTGTTGGCCTGGCCCGCGCCTTGGCGGCAGACACCGACATCATCCTGATGGACGAGGCCTTCAGTGCGCTTGATCCGTTGATCCGCGCGGAGATGCAGGACCAGTTGCTGGAACTGCAAAAGACCCTGCACAAGACCATCGTCTTTATCACCCACGACCTCGATGAGGCCGTGCGCATAGGTAACCGCATCGCGATCCTCAAGGACGGCCGCCTGATTCAGGTGGGCACGCCGAGAGAGATCCTGCATTCGCCGGCGGATGAGTATGTGGACCGGTTCGTCCAGCGTCGGGCGGCGGTGGTTTAAAGGTTTGCGGCGGTTGTGCCGGCCTATTCGCGAGCAAGCCTCGCTCCTACAGGTTTTGTGTCGTTCCTGCATTGGACGGCAAACCTGAATCCTGTAGGAGCGAGGCTTGCCCGCGAAGAGGCCGGTAGAGCTGCAACAATATTCAGGTTTTACGCAAGAGGTCAAAGATGTCCCAGGCTGAAAAAATCGTTATCGCCGACGCCCCGTTGCGTTGGCAGGATGTGGTTGCCGTCGCCCGTCATGGCGCTCAGCTTGAGCTGTCGGCCCAGGCCTGGGCGCGGATCGAGAATGCCCAGGCGATCGTCCAGCGCATCGTCGCCAGCGGCGAGCGTGCGTATGGCGTCAACACGGGCCTGGGTGCGTTGTGCAACGTCTCGCTCAAAGACGAACAACTGAGCCAGTTGTCGCGCAACACCTTGCTCAGCCACGCTTGTGGCGTCGGCGCTCCGCTGGCCGACGAGCAGACCCGTGCAATTCTCTGCGCAGCGATCCTGAATTACAGCCATGGCAAATCCGGCATTCATCGCCGGGTGGTCGAAGCCCTCCTGGCGCTGCTCAATCGCGGCATCACCCCGCAAGTGCCGTCCCAAGGTTCGGTCGGTTACCTAACCCACATGGCGCACATCAGCATCGCGCTGTTGGGTGTCGGCAATGTCAGTTATCGCGGGCAGATCGTTTCCGCCCAGCAAGCCCTGGCCGAAGAAGGTCTGCAACCGGTTCAGTTGGGTGCCAAAGATGGCTTGTGTCTGGTCAACGGCACGCCGTGCATGTCCGGCCTCAGCTGTCTGGCGATTGCCGATGCGACGCGTCTGGTGCAATGGGCCGACGTGATCGGCGCCATGAGCTTCGAAGCCCAGCGTGGCCAGATCGCGGCGTTCGATGCCGAGATCATCGCGCTCAAACCGCATCCGGGCATGCAGCAGGTCGGCATCAATCTGCGAGCGTTGCTGGATGGCAGTGAAGTGATTGCATCGAGCAAAGGCATTCGCACGCAGGATGCGCTGAGCATCCGTTCAATCCCGCAAGTCCACGGTGCTGCACGGGATCAACTGGCGCACGCGATCCGCCAGATCGAAACCGAACTCAACGGTTGCACCGACAACCCGTTGCTGCTGGGTACGCCAGACAACTTCCGTGTCATGTCCCAAGCCAACCCGCATGGCCAATCGGTCGCGCTGGCGGCGGATTTGCTGGCCATCGCCATGGCCGAAATCGGCTCCATCGCCGAGCGTCGCCTGGACCGCCTGATCAACCCGCACGTCAGTGGTCTGCCAGCGTTTTTGGTGGCCAACCCCGGGGTAAATTCCGGGATGATGATCGTCCAGTACGTCGCCGCGTCGCTGTGCGCGGAAAATCGCCAGTTGGCGCAACCGGCCGTGCTCGACAACTACGTCACCTCGGGCTTGCAGGAAGACCACTTGAGCATGGGCACCAACGCGGCGCTGAAGCTGCATCGTGCCTTGGAAAACTGCACGCAGATCCTCGCCATCGAGTACCTGCTGGCGGCCCAGGCGTTTGAATTTCTCAAGGAACAGCGTTTTGGCGCTGGCACCGATGCCGCGTGGCGTCTGCTGCGTGAACGCGTCCCGGCCTATGACCAGGACCGCTGGCTGGCGCCGGACATCGCCGCCGCTGCCGGCGTGTTGAAAGATCCGATTTTGCTGCACAAGGCGTTACCGAACCTCAACTGATTCCTACATCAAACCAGCGTGCCAAGGCGCCAGCCCCCCACGAGGCGGGAAGCGACGGACAACGGACATTTCCGGAGCGTCTGGTTAGTTAACAAAAAGACTCTCAAAAGGAGAATAAAAGTGACTGCGCTAAATTTGATTCCCGGCCAACTGAGCCTTGCCCAACTGCGTGATATCTATCAGCAGCCGGTCAAAATCACCCTCGACAACAGTGCATCAAAGCAGATCGAAGCCAGCGTTGCCTGCGTGGAACAGATCCTCGCCGAGAACCGCACCGCCTACGGCATCAACACCGGTTTTGGCCTGCTGGCTTCGACCCGCATCGCCAGCGAAGACCTGGAAAACCTGCAGCGCTCGCTGGTGCTGTCCCATGCCGCCGGTGTCGGCGAGCCGATCAGCGACGCGCTGGTGCGGTTGGTCATGGTGCTCAAGGTCAACAGCCTGAGCCGTGGTTTCTCCGGCATTCGCCGCGTCGTGATTGACGCGTTGATCGCGCTGATCAACGCCGAGGTTTACCCGCACATTCCATTGAAAGGTTCAGTCGGTGCGTCCGGCGATTTGGCGCCTTTGGCCCACATGTCCCTGGTGTTGCTGGGTGAAGGCAAGGCCCGCTACAAAGGCGAGTGGATGGAAGCGACTGAAGCACTGAAAGTCGCCGGCCTGACGCCGTTGACCCTGGCGGCGAAAGAAGGCCTGGCGCTGCTCAACGGCACTCAGGTGTCGACCGCTTATGCGCTGCGCGGTCTGTTCGAAGGCGAAGATCTGTTCGCCGGTGCCGTGGCGATTGGTGCCCTGACAGTCGAAGCGGTGCTGGGTTCGCGTTCGCCGTTCGACGCACGCATCCACGCCGCCCGTGGCCAGAAAGGCCAGATCGACGCCGCTGCCGCCTACCGTGATCTGCTGGGCGAGCGCAGTGAAGTATCCGACTCGCACCAGAACTGCGAAAAGGTCCAGGACCCGTACTCCCTGCGCTGCCAGCCGCAAGTCATGGGCGCCTGCCTGACTCAGTTCCGTCAGGCGGCCGAAGTGCTGGCCGTCGAAGCCAACGCCGTTTCCGATAACCCTCTGGTCTTCGCCGCTGAAGGCGACGTGATCTCCGGCGGTAACTTCCACGCCGAACCGGTGGCCATGGCCGCTGACAACATGGCCCTGGCCATCGCTGAAATCGGTTCCCTGAGCGAACGTCGCATCTCGCTGATGATGGACAAGCACATGTCGCAACTGCCGCCGTTCCTGGTGGCCAATGGCGGGGTGAACTCCGGTTTCATGATCGCCCAGGTGACTGCGGCGGCACTGGCTAGCGAGAACAAGGCGTTGTCCCATCCGCATTCGGTGGACAGCCTGCCGACTTCCGCGAACCAGGAAGATCACGTATCGATGGCACCGGCTGCCGGCAAGCGCTTGTGGGAAATGGCTGAAAACACGCGCGGTGTGTTGGCGGTGGAATGGTTGGCGGCGGTTCAGGGGCTGGATTTGCGTGAAGGTCTGAAGACTTCGGCGA
Source organism: Pseudomonas sp. SJZ077 (assembly GCF_007993905.1). NCBI lineage: Bacteria > Pseudomonadati > Pseudomonadota > Gammaproteobacteria > Pseudomonadales > Pseudomonadaceae > Pseudomonas > Pseudomonas sp. SJZ077. Next base: position 90,919 of record NZ_VIUJ01000019.1, on the reverse strand, counting down.
AGCTGGAAAACGCCCGTGGGATTCTGCGTAAAGAAGTGCCGTTCTATGAGAAGGACCGCTTCTTTGCGCCGGACATCAATGCGGCGACTGAACTGTTGGCCACGCGTTGCCTGAATGAACTGGTGACGGCCAGGCTTTTGCCGAGCCTTTAACCCCCACCCACCGATCGTTCCCACGCTCTGCGTGGGAATGCAGCCCGTGATGCTCCGCGTCACCGGACGCAGAGCGTCCCTAGAGGCATTCCCACGTGGAGCGTGGGAACGATCAAAGACGAGGAACTCGGGATGAAAACTCTCTGGCAACACTGCCACGTCGCAACCATGGCGCAAGGCGTCTACTCGATCATCGAGGATGCGGCCATCGTGACGTCCGGTGCGCACATTGAGTGGGTCGGCCCGCGCAGTGAACTGCCGTCGGGCGAGTACCCCGCCGTCAACGATTTGAAAGGGGCCTGGGTCACCCCGGGCCTGATCGACTGCCACACCCACACGGTGTTCGGCGGTAACCGCAGCGGTGAATTCGAACAGCGCCTGAAAGGTGTCAGCTACGCGGAAATTGCAGCAGCCGGTGGCGGCATCGCCAGCACCGTGCGCGCCACCCGTGCAGCGACCGAAGATGAGCTGTTCGCCAGCGCCGCCAAGCGTCTGAAAAGCCTGATGCGCGACGGCGTGACCACGGTCGAAATGAAATCCGGCTACGGCCTCGACCTGGCCAGTGAACGCAAGATCCTGCGAGTCATCCGTCGTCTCGGCGCCGAACTGCCGGTCAGCGTGCGCAGCACGTGCCTGGCCGCTCATGCGTTGCCACCGGAATATGCGGATCGCGCCGACGACTACATCGATCACATCTGCGCTGAAATGCTCCCGGCCCTGGCCGCCGAAGGGCTGGTGGATGCGGTGGACGCGTTCTGCGAATACCTGGCCTTTTCGCCGGCACAGGTCGAGCGGGTGTTCATCACCGCACAAGAATTGGGTCTGCCGGTGAAGCTGCACGCCGAGCAATTGTCGTCGCTGCACGGTTCGAGCCTGGCGGCGCGTTACCACGCTCTGTCGGCCGATCACCTGGAGTTCATGACCGAAGACGACGCCATCGCCATGGCCAGATCCGGCACCGTCGCGGTGCTGCTACCCGGTGCGTTTTACTTCCTGCGTGAAACCCAGTTGCCACCGATGGATGCCCTGCGCAAACACGGCGTGAAAATCGCCATCGCCAGCGACCTCAACCCCGGCACGTCACCGGCGCTGTCGTTGCGCTTGATGCTGAACATGGCCTGCACCTGTTTCCGCATGACCCCGGAAGAAGCCTTGGCGGGCGCGACCATTCATGCCGCCACCGCGCTGGGCATGGCTGACACTCACGGTTCGCTGGAAGCCGGCAAGGTCGCGGATTTCGTCGCCTGGCAAATCGATCGTCCCGCCGATCTGTCGTACTGGCTGGGCGGTGACCTGGAAAAACGCGTCGTGCGTCACGGCGTCGAAACGAGCGTTTAGGAGAGCAGTTGTGGATAAGGTTCTGAACTTCAAACAAGGTCGCGTGCCGCTGCTGATCAGCATGCCCCACGCCGGCCTGCGCCTGACTCCGGCGGTGGAAGCCGGGTTGATCCCCGATGCGCGCAGCCTGCCGGACACGGACTGGCACATTCCCCAACTTTATGAGTTCGCTGCCGAACTGGGCGCCAGTACATTGGCTGCCGAGTACTCGCGCTTCGTCATCGACTTGAACCGTCCGTCTGACGACAAGCCGCTGTATGTCGGCGCCACCACCGGTCTGTATCCGGCGACGCTGTTCGACGGTATTCCGTTGTTCCGTGAAGGGATGGAACCGTCGGCGGCGGAACGAGCGACGTATCTGGAGCAGGTGTGGACGCCGTATCACACCACCCTGCAGAACGAACTGGCGCGACTCAAAGCCGAGTTCGGCTACGCGCTGCTGTTCGATGCGCATTCGATCCGCTCGATCATCCCGCACCTGTTCGACGGCAAGCTGCCGGACTTCAACCTCGGCACCTTCAATGACGCCAGTTGCGATCCACAATTGGCCACTCAGCTGGAAGCGATCTGCGCCAGGCACACCGATTACAGCCACGTGCTGAACGGTCGCTTCAAGGGCGGCCACATCACCCGGCATTACGGCAACCCGGCCGAAAACATCCATGCGGTGCAACTGGAGCTAGGGCAGTGCACGTACATGGAAGAGTTTGAGCCGTTTCGCTATCGCCCGGACCTGGCGGCGCCGACGCAGGTTGTGCTCAAGGAATTGCTGCAAGGCCTGCTGGCCTGGGGCCAAAAGCACTACAACGCATAACCCTGTGGGAGCGCGCTTTTGTGGCGAGGGCGCTTGCTCCCGCTCGGCGGCGAAGCCGTCGTAAACCCGGCGAGTCGGGTGTATCTGATAACACTCGGTTGAATGGGTTGGGGACTGCTTCGCAACTCAGCGGGAGCAAGCTCCCTCGCCACAGGGTGGGGTTGGTCTCGCTACCTGAGCGGAACGGTCGCCACCGTGCAAATCTCGGTCGCTACAGTTCGCTTTTACCCTCTCGACGCTGCGTAATGTGCTGGTCACGGTGCAAGAAGACACCGGCCCTCGCAATAATCTGCCGCACGAGAACGCTCTCTATGACAAGCACCAAAGGTTTGTTCACCCGCTGTCTCTCAATCCTCTGCGGCACCGCTCTTCTGAGCACTAGCGTCCTGGCCAGTGACGACGCGTCCTGCAAGGCCGTGCGCATGGGCGTGGTCAACTGGACCGACGTGATCGCCACCAGCGGCATGGCTGACGTATTGCTCAACGGACTCGGCTACGAAAGCAAGCAAACCAGCGCCGTGCAGCAAATCATCTTTGCCGGCATCCGCGACAAACGCCTCGATATCTTCCTCGGTTACTGGAAACCGGCGATGGACAAGAACATCGCGCCGTTCCTTGATGCCAAACAAGTGAAGGTCCTGGATAAGCCGAGCCTGGCCGACGCGCAGGCAACGCTCGCGGTGCCTCAGTACGTTGCGGACGCCGGGCTGAAAACCTTCGCCGACATCGCCAAGTTCAAAGACAAGCTCGGCGGCAAGATCTATGGCATCGAGCCCGGCAGTGGCGCCAACACCACGATCAAAACCATGATCGAGACCAATCACTTCGGCTTGAAAGACTTCAAACTGATCGAGTCCGGTGAGGCCGGCATGCTCGCGGCCGTTCAGCGGGCGGTGAACCGTAAGGAGTTCGTGGTGTTCGTCGGTTGGACCCCGCACCCGATGAACATCAACATGAAAATCGCCTACCTGACCGGCAGCGAAGACGTTTATGGCCCCAACGAAGGCGCAGCGACGGTCTCGACTGTGACGTCCCCGGACTATGCCGAACGTTGCCCGAACGTGAACCGTTTGCTGGAGAACCTGACTTTCACCGCCGCCCAGGAAAGCCAGTTGATGGTGCCGATCATGGAGCGCAAGACGCCTCAGGACGTTGCCCGGCAATGGCTGCGTGATCATCCGGAGGATCTGCAGCGTTGGTTGGTGGGTGTCAGCAGTTTTGATGGCAAGGATGGCTTAGCCACCGTACAAGCCAACCTGAAAAACTGATCACCTTTCCTTCGGCAAGTGCTGTCCTGTGGCGAGGGAGCTTGCTCCCGCTCGGCGGCGAAGCCGTCGTAAACCCGGCTGCTCGGGTGTATCTGATAAAACCCGATTGAATGGTTTGGGGGCTGCGGTGCAGCCCAGCGGGAGCAAGCTCCCTCGCCACAGAACCGGGTTCCCATTCCAAATCGCTGAACTAACTGGCACCAGACTTATGGCCTCTTATCCCTTATCTGAACAGATGACGGCGTTCGTCGAAAAAACCGTCAGCTTCAACAGCACCGACAGTAGCCTCGACGGTTTGCGTCAGGCCTATAGCGCGATGTGCCGGGCGTTCACTCCGCCACGTCCCGCCGGGCTCTACGTGGTCGATTTCGAGTTGGCCGGTGTGTCGGTGCGATCCTATCAACCGCCGGTTTCACCTCCGACCGGCGGTGGACCGTGCATCGTGTATCTGCATGGCGGTGGTTGGGTGGTAGGGGATCTGGAATCCCACGATTTCATCTGCGCCGAACTGGCGTCGACACTCGGCGTACTGGTGATCGCGGTCGATTACCGATTGGCGCCGGAACATCCTTTTCCGGCGGCGTTCAATGATTGCCTGGGTGTCTGGCGCGCGCTGCGAAGCGGACCTTTTCGGCTTGATCCCGGACGAACGCTGGTGGCGGGGGACAGTGCCGGTGGCAATCTGGCTGCGGCGTTGTGTCTGGCGCTGCGGGATGCGGGCGAGCCGGTCCCGGCGGCGCAGGTTTTGATCTATCCGGGGCTGGGCGGTGATCGCTCGTTGCCGTCGCGTAGCGAATGCATCGACGCGCCATTGCTCGCCAGCAGTGATGTGGATTGTTATCACGCCCTGTACTTGCGCGGCACCCGACAGCCGGGCGCCTATGCGATGCCGTTGCTCGCCGGACACTTCGGCGGGCTGCCGCCGGCATTGATTGCCGTGGCGCAATTCGACCCGCTGCGCGATGACGGCGTGCTCTATGCCGAGCATCTCCAGGCCGCGGGTGTGCCCACCACGTTTTACTATGGAGAAGGGCTGGTTCATGGCTGTTTGCGGGCCCGGGGCCAGGTCGCCGAGGTCGACTTGCTGTATGAAACGCTGCTCGGGTTTTTGGCTGACAGGTTATGACGCTGCAAGGGGCATGCTCATTGGCGTAATTCGGGTTTATGATGCCGGACGGCAGAATAATAGAAGTCCCCCCAGGGATGACCTCGACCCCTTACGGAGCGCGCAATGCAGACTTTGTACCCGCAGATCAAACCCCACGCCCGGCACGATCTGGCCGTCGATGAAATTCACACCCTGTATGTCGACGAAAGCGGTTCACCGGAAGGTTTGCCGGTGGTGTTCATCCACGGCGGCCCCGGTGCCGGGTGTGATGCCCAGAGTCGACGGTACTTCGATCCGAACATGTACCGCATCGTGACCTTCGACCAGCGCGGTTGCGGGCGCTCCACGCCCCACGCCAGTCTTGAAAACAACACCACCTGGGATCTGGTCGCCGACCTTGAGCGCATTCGCAAACACCTGGGCATCGAAAAATGGGTGCTGTTTGGCGGCTCTTGGGGCTCGACCCTGGCGCTGGCCTACGCGCAAACCCACCCGGAGCGTGTACACGGTCTGATCCTGCGCGGGATTTTTCTCTGCCGGCCGCAGGAAATCGAGTGGTTCTACCAGTGTGGCGCCAGCCGTCTGTTCCCCGATTACTGGCAGGACTATGTCGCGCCGATTCCATTGGATGAGCGCGGCGACCTGCTCAGCGCTTTCCACAAGCGCCTGACCGGCAACGATCAGATCGCCCAGATGCATGCGGCCAAGGCCTGGTCCACCTGGGAAGGCCGGACCGCGACCTTGCGTCCGAATCCGCTGGTGGTCGATCGCTTCTCCGAGCCGCAGCGCGCATTGTCCATCGCACGTATCGAATGTCACTACTTCACCAACAATGCCTTCCTCGAGCCGAACCAGCTGATTCGCGACATGGGCAAGATCGCCCATTTGCCTGGCGTGATCGTCCACGGTCGTTATGACGTGATCTGCCCACTGGACAACGCCTGGGAACTGCATCAAGCCTGGCCGAACAGTGAACTCCAGGTGATTCGCGACGCCGGCCACGCCGCGTCCGAGCCGGGCATCACCGATGCACTGGTGCGTGCCGCCGGGCAGATGGCTCGCCGCTTGCTCGACCTGCCGCCCGAAGAAGCATGAAAGGCCTGCTGCAACGCGTGCATGGCGCGCGAGTCGAGGTAGCGGGGGAAGTGGTGGGGGCGGTCGATCAGGGGTTGTTGGTGCTGGTGGCGGTGGAGCCCGAGGATACTCGTGCCAGCGCCGACAAACTTCTGCATAAACTGCTTAACTATCGAGTATTCAGTGACGCCGAGGGCAAGATGAATCTGTCTTTGGCGGATGTAGGCGGCGGGTTGCTGCTGGTCTCGCAGTTCACCCTGGCCGCAGACACCAAGAGCGGGTTGCGCCCGAGTTTTTCGACCGCTGCCCCTCCGGCCCTGGGCGAGGAGCTTTTCGACTATTTATTAAGCAAAGCGAAACAGGTGCATGGCACTGTGGCATCAGGTAGATTCGGCGCGGACATGCAGGTGCACCTGGTCAACGATGGCCCGGTCACTTTCCTGTTACAGACGTGAAAGCACTTAAAACATGTTTTTCAGGGCTTTTCGACTGAAAACAGGGGTTTTTCGCGATAAATACTTTGTTACCCCTGATGCGTTGTAACGCGGCCTACTAGATAATCGCGCGCTACGGGGATCAGCGTTCGTTGGTCCATTTTGACTTAGGTAGAGACTTGTCCGAGACCTGTTGGGGAATCATTTAGCCCCATAGGAGTCGGAACAATGCTCGCCAACCTGGCATATAGATAGCTGGCCGTTGGTTTTTTGATCTGTTTTCGGCGAGGGTTGCTCGTGATTGTTACTCCCTGTAATGCACCAAAATTGACTGCCAAACGGTTCCGAAGCGCTCTGGTAGCGGGCTCTGCACTGCTCTGCTTGCTCAGCGCCGGCCAGATCTGGGCATTCAATCTGGAGGATGTATCGGTCAAGGCGAAAGAGCTGGCCGGACAAAAATACGAAGCCCCGCGCAGTAACCTGCCGAACGAATTCCGCGAAATGAAATTCGCGGACTATCAAAAAATTCGTTTCCGCACTGAAAAAGCCGAGTGGGCCGATCAGAAAACCCCGTTCAAGCTTTCGTTCTATCACCAGGGCATGCACTTCGACACGCCGGTGAAAATCAACGAAATCACGGCTAACACCGTCGAAGAGATCAAATACGACCCAACTCGTTTCGATTTCGGCGATGTGAAGTTCGATCCTAAAGCTACCGAACAACTGGGTTATGCCGGTTTCCGAGTGCTTTACCCGATCAACAAGGCCGACAAGCAAGACGAAATCATGACCATGCTCGGCGCGAGCTACTTCCGCGTTGTCGGCAAGGGTCACACCTATGGCTTGTCCGCTCGCGGCATGGCCATCGATACCGCATTACCGTCCGGCGAAGAATTCCCGCGCTTCACCGAATTCTGGATTCAACGGCCAAAACCGGGTGACAAACACTTGGTGATCTTCGCGCTGCTGGATTCGCCACGCGCTACCGGTGCTTATCGTCTGATCCTGCGTCCTGGCAGCGACACCATTGTCGACGTCAAGGCCCGCATGTTCCTGCGTGACAAGGTCACCAAGCTTGGCGTTGCGCCGCTGACCAGCATGTTCCTGTTCGGCGCCAACCAGCCGTCGAAAGTGCTGAACTACCGTCGTGAACTGCACGATTCCAGCGGTCTGTCGATTCATGCCGGCAACGGCGAATGGATCTGGCGTCCACTGAACAATCCAAAACACCTGGCCGTGAGCAACTACTCGATCGAAAACCCGCGTGGTTTCGGCTTGCTGCAACGTGGCCGCGACTTTAGCCACTACGAAGACCTCGACGACCGCTACGACAAGCGCCCAAGTGCCTGGATCGAACCAAAAGGCGATTGGGGCAAGGGTTCCGTCGATCTGGTAGAGATTCCGACTGCCGACGAAACCAACGACAATATCGTTGCGTTCTGGAGCCCGGAAAAACTGCCTGAGCCTGGTCAGCCGCTGGACGTCGCCTATCGCATGCACTGGACCATCGACGAAGCTGCACTTCACGCACCGGACAGTGCCTGGGTTCAACAGACCCTGCGTTCCACGGGTGACGTGAAACAGTCCAACCTGATCCGTCAGCCGGATGGCAGCGTTGCCTATCTGGTGGACTTCGAAGGTCCGTCCCTGGCAGCACTGCCGGAAACTGCGGACGTTCGCAGCCAGGTCAGCGTGGGCGACAATGCCGAGCTGGTCGAAAACAGCGTGCGTTACAACCCTGAAACCAAGGGCTGGCGCCTGACCCTACGGATGAAAATCAAGGATCCGGGCAAGCCTACCGAGATGCGTGCGGCACTGGTCGAGAACATCGTGCCGGGCGACCTCTCCAAGAACTCGCTGCCAGTCTCCAACTCTTCGGTTGCCAAGGCCGATAAAGTGGCCGCCAAGCAACAAGAGAAGGCGGACAAGGAAGCCAAGGACGCCAAGCAAGCCGAAGCCAAGCAGGCTGACGCCAAGCCAGTTGCCGATACCAAGGAAAAGGACAAGGACAACAAAGACGCCAAGCAGCCTGTTGCTGCGGACGCGGCCCCAGCCACACCGGAATCGGCAGCGACGGAAGAAGTCCTGACCGAGACCTGGAGCTACCAGTTGCCTGCCGATGAGTAATTCTCAACTACAGCCAGAGACTCTTGCCGAGTATCTGGCGCATCTACCGATGACCGACCAGCAGCGCGCGGAACTCGCGGGCTGCCAGTCCTTCAGCGAATTGCACCAACGCCTGTCGTCTTCGACGTTCGACGCTCCGACCGAGGCTGCCCAAGCCTCGGTGGGCCGTCGCCTGACCCTGAGCACTGCTGAAGAACTGGAAGAAGCGGAAATGCTGGCGGTCGACGCCAGTGGTCGGGTTTGCCTCAAGGCCACCCCGCCGATCCGTCGGACCAAAGTCGTGCCGGAGCCGTGGCGCACCAACATTTTGGTGCGTGGCTGGCGGCGCCTGACCGGTCGCACCAATCCCCCGGCCCCGCCGAAGGACGAGAACGTGCTGCCGGCGGCTCGCTGGCGCACCGTCGGTTCGATCCGCCGTTACATTCTGCTGGTCCTGATGCTTGGCCAGACCATCGTCGCCGGCTGGTACATGAAAGGCATCATGCCGTACCAGGGCTGGTCGTTCGTCGACCTGAACGAGGTTCTGCACCAACCGATCCTGAAAACCGTCACGCAAGTGCTGCCGTATGCGCTGCAAACCAGCATTCTGATTCTGTTCGGGATTCTGTTCTGCTGGGTGTCGGCCGGTTTCTGGACGGCGCTGATGGGCTTCCTCGAATTGCTCACTGGCCACGACAAATACCGGATCTCCGGTAAAAGTGCTGGCAACGAGCCAATTGCCAAGGACGCGCGCACTGCACTGGTGATGCCGATCTGCAACGAAGACGTGCCACGGGTGTTTGCCGGTTTGCGCGCGACCTTCGAGTCGGTTGCAGCCACGGGTGACCTGGATCGCTTCGACTTCTTCGTCCTCAGTGACAGTAATGACGCGGACATCTGCGTGGCCGAGCAGCAAGCCTGGCTGGACGTCTGCCGTGAAGCCAAGGGTTTCGGCAAGATTTTCTATCGCCGTCGTCGCCGTCGTGTGAAACGTAAAAGCGGCAACCTCGACGACTTCTGCCGTCGCTGGGGCGGCGACTACAAGTACATGGTCGTGCTCGACGCGGACTCCGTGATGAGCGGTGACTGCCTGACCAGCCTGGTGCGCTTGATGGAAGCCACGCCGGACGCCGGTATCATCCAGACCGCGCCGCGTGCGTCGGGCATGGACACCCTTTATGCGCGTATGCAGCAGTTCGCTACCCGCGTGTACGGTCCGTTGTTCACCGCCGGCCTGCACTTCTGGCAGTTGGGTGAATCCCACTACTGGGGCCACAACGCGATCATCCGCATGAAGCCGTTCATCGAGCACTGCGCCTTGGCGCCGTTGCCGGGTAAAGGTGCTTTTGCCGGTGCGATTCTGTCCCACGACTTCGTCGAAGCTGCGCTGATGCGCCGTGCCGGCTGGGGCGTGTGGATTGCCTACGATTTGCCGGGCAGCTACGAAGAACTGCCGCCGAACCTGCTGGACGAACTCAAGCGTGACCGTCGCTGGTGCCACGGTAACCTGATGAACTTCCGCCTGTTCCTGGTCAAGGGCATGCACCCGGTGCACCGTGCGGTATTCCTGACCGGCGTGATGTCTTACCTGTCGGCGCCGTTATGGTTCTTCTTCCTGGTGTTGTCGACGGCGCTGCTGGCTGTCAACACCTTGATGGAACCGCAGTACTTCCTTGAGCCGCGTCAGCTCTATCCGCTGTGGCCGCAATGGCACCCGGACAAAGCAATTGCGCTGTTCTCGACGACGATTGTGCTGTTGTTCCTGCCGAAGCTGTTGAGCATCATCCTGATCTGGGCCAAGGGCGCGAAAGAGTTCGGTGGCAAGTTCAAGGTGACCTTGTCGATGCTGCTGGAGATGCTGTTCTCCATGCTGCTGGCGCCGGTGCGGATGATTTTCCACACCCGTTTCGTCCTCGCCGCGTTCCTCGGCTGGGCCGCGACCTGGAATTCGCCACAACGTGACGATGACTCCACGCCATGGAGCGAAGCGGTCAAGCGCCACGGTCCGCAAACCTTGCTGGGCTTCTTCTGGGCCCTGCTGGTGGTCTGGCTGAACCCGAGCTTCCTGTGGTGGCTGGTGCCGATCGTCGGTTCGTTGATGCTGTCGATCCCGGTGTCGGTGATCTCCAGCCGTGTCGGCCTGGGCCTAAAGTCCCGTGACGAGAGCCTGTTCCTGATCCCTGAGGAATACAATCCGCCGCAGGCGTTGCTGGCAACCGATCAGTACACCCACGAAAACCGTTGGCATGCACTGAGCGACGGTTTCATCCGTGCGGTGGTCGATCCACAGCAGAACGCCTTGGCGTGCTCGCTGGCGACCTCGCGTCACGGTCAGGCCGAGCCGATCGAATGGTTGCGCATCGAGCGGGTGCGTCACGCCTTGAAAGTCGGGCCTGACGGCCTGAACAACAATGAGCGTGTGCAATTGCTGAGCGACCCGGTGGCATTGGCTCGCTTGCATGAGCAGATCTGGAATGAAGGCCATCCCGAGTGGCTGGCAGCCTGGCGCAAATCGGTGAAAGCCGATCCCCATGCGCCGCTGCTACCGCTCAAACCACTGAGTGCGCAGCCTCAGTTGGCCTGACGAGAAACCCCGCGAAAGCGGGGTTTTTTTTGCGCTGATGATCGTTCCCACACAGAGCGTGTGAACGATCAGCGTTAGAGCAACAATTCCTGCTTAAACCCTTGTGCAAACGGAGGCATGACCATGGTCTGCGTCACCCACGAGATGGGCTTTGCACGGGAAGTCGCGGATCGAGTGCTGTTCTTCGATCACGGCAAATTGCTGGAAGATGCCTCGCCGGCCGAGTTCTTCGATGCGCCGAAGGATCCGCGGGCGCAGGCCTTCTTGTGCCAGGTTTTGTAGCTTGAGCGCCTGTCGTGACGCCTTCGCGGGCAAGCCTCGCTCCTACAGTATTGTGTCGTGGCTCAATCGAGCGATACGCAAAGTCCTGTAGGCGCGAGGCTTGCCCGCGAAGGCATCACCTCTGTTTCAAACCTTGAACCTGCCCACCAGCATCTGCAGATGCGTCCCCAGGCGCGCCAGCTCGACGCTGGACGCCGCGGTCTCTTCACTGGCTGCCGAGGTCTGCTCGGACACATCGCGCACGTTCAGCACGCTCCGGTTGATCTCCTCGGCCACTGCGGTTTGCTGCTCGGCAGCGGCGGCAATCTGCTGGTTCATCGACTGAATCGCCGACACCGTGCGGGTGATGCTTTCCAGCGAGCTGCCGGCGCGACGGGTCAGTTCGACGCTGCTGTCGGTCAGGCTGCGGCTGTTGTCCATGATGGTCGCCACTTGCTGGGTGCCGGTTTGCAGGCCGACGATCAGCTCTTCGATTTCCTCGGTGGACTTCTGAGTGCGCTGGGCCAGGCTGCGCACCTCGTCGGCGACCACCGCGAAACCACGTCCGGCCTCACCGGCACGGGCGGCTTCAATCGCGGCGTTGAGGGCCAAAAGGTTGGTTTGTTGGGCCACGGATTTGATTACGTCCAGCACGCTGCCGATCTTGTCGCTCTCGCGTTTCAGATCACCCATGGCCGCTGTGGAATTGCCGACCTCAAGGGCCAGGCGCTCGATCTGAGCGATGGCCTCTCCGACCACTTTGTCACCTTCGCGGGCCTGCTGATCGGCGGCGACGGCGGCTTCGGAGGCTTCTTCGGCGTTTCGCGCGACTTCCTGCACGGTGGCCGTCATTTCGTTCATTGCCGTGGCCACCTGATCGGTCTCGACCTTCTGGCTGTTGACCCCGGCGCTGGTCTGTTCGGTGACGGCGGACAGTTCTTCGGCGGCGCTGGCGATTTGCGTTACGCCATCGCTGATACCACCGATCAGTTCGCGCAGGCCCAGAGTCATGTTCTGCATGGCACGCTGGAGCTGGCCCAATTCGTCGCGACGTTCGGAAACAAGGTTTTGCGTCAGGTCACCAGCGGCCACGCGTTCGGCGACTTTGAGGGTCTGGTTCAGCGGAACCACGATCTGGCGAGTGATCGCCCATGCCGCCAGCAAGCCAAACGCCAGGGCCAGAACGGTGGCCATCAGCAGCAGGTTCTTGGCGTGTGCGGCGTCGGTGTCGCGGACGATGGTTTGTGACACGGTGAGTTTTTTACTGACGTCGAGCAAGGTATCGCCTTGCGCGGCCATGCGCTTGAGGGCGGCGGCGCTGGCCACTTGCGAGTCGCGGAACTGGCTGACGGCGGCGCGATAGGCCTTGAGCGAATCGCTGGCCTGTTGCAGGTTGGCAATGTGCTGTTCCGGCAGTTTGGAGGGCAGGCTTTCGAGGTTCTTCAGGGCGGTGTCGATGGCGTCCAGTGCAGGTTGCTCTGCCTCGGTCTTGCCGCTGTAGGTGTAGCCGCGCACCTGGAAGCGTGCCTGCTGAATCAGTTTGCTCAGGTCGATCACGCTGTTGAAGTCGGCGACGCTGTCGCCTTGCAGCATGGATTTTTCGACTTCAGCGACGCGGGCCACGGCGTTATCGGCGGTCGCGCCCAGTTTGCTGCGGGCGTCTTCGCGGTTGGCACCGGCCTGGGTCATCGCGATGAAGGCTTGCTTGTACTGGCTGACGGCGGCCAGTTGCTGGTCGATCATCGCCGCATCAGCGGGCTGTTCGATCAATTTGCGTGCGGTTTGCAGGCCCGTGTCGAGTTGGCTCAACAGATCGTTGACGGCGCCCGGGCCTTGTTCGCCTCGGCGCATTTCGTAGTCCAGACGGGCCAGGCGCAGGTCTTTGGTCTGGTCGTTGAGGCTGGCAATGAACCCCAGCTTGTCGCCCCGGCTCATCACGCCCGTCAGGCCGGTCCAGGCGGTGAAGGTGATCAGCAGCGTCAGCAGCAGCACCAGACCGAAACCGATCCCCAGTTTGCGATTGACGCTTACGTTTCCCAGACTCTCGGTTAGCCAACGGTACATGCTGCTACTCCCTCGGACTACAAATTGGTTTTATGGGAGCTGTATCGGCCGGCGGCCGGGAGTCTGTAGGTGCAGCGCGGTATTCAGGTCGAGTAAATCCCTGTGGCGAGGGAGCTTGCCCCCGTCCGGCTGCGAAGCAGTCGCAAATCAGGCTGAGATGGTTTTGCAGGAATAAAGCGATGGCCGCGGCGCGCCCAAACGGGAGCAAGCTCCCTCGCCACAGTGACCGTGCTTGATCTTAAAAGAGGCGGGCGAGCAGGGCGGTGACGGCGGTTTCGACGCGCAGGATGCGCTCGCCGAGTTGTACCGGTTGCAGGCCAGACTTGGCCAGCAGGTCGATTTCGTAAGGGATCCAGCCACCTTCGGGGCCGATGGCCAGGGTCACCGGTTCATTCAGGCCGCGAGGGCAGGGCGGGTAATTGCCCGGGTGACCCACCAGGCCGAGGGTGCCTTCGGAAATGGCCGGCAGCCGATCTTCGACGAACGGCTTGAAGCGCTTCTCGATGACGATTTCCGGCAGCACGCTGTCCCGGGCCTGTTCCAGGCCGAGTATCAATTGCTCGCGAATTGCTTCAGGTTCCAGAAACGGCGTCTGCCAGAAGCTCTTCTCGACGCGATAGCTGTTCACCAGGATGATTCGTGGCACACCCATGGCCGCCACGGTCTGAAACACCCTGCGCAGCATTTTCGGCCGTGGCAGGGCCAATATCAGTGTCAGGGGCAGCTTGGTCGGCGGCGGCTGGTCAAGGGTGACGCGCAATTCGGCTTCATCAGCGTCCAGGCGCAGCACTTCGGCCGCACCCATCAGGCCGCCGATACGCCCGACGCGCATGCTGTCACCCACTTCACAGCGGTGGACTTCCTGCATGTGCGTCAACCGGCGATCACGCAGGATCACCCGGTCGGCCGCAATGAAATCGGCCTCTTCGAGGAGCAGCAGGTTCACGGCTGGGTCGCTGGCGGCTGGTCGTTGTGATCGTCTGCCGGCTGGTTGTCCGGCTGATCGTCTGGATGATCGCCGCGCTTGCTGATCAGACCGCCGAACAGGATGCCGATCTCGAACAGCAGCCACATCGGTACAGCCAACAGCGTCTGCGAGAAGATGTCCGGTGGTGTCAGGATCATGCCGACCACGAAGCAGCCGATGATCACGTAGGGGCGGATTTTCTTCAGGTATTTGACGTCGACCACGCCGATCCATACCAGCAGCACCACAGCCACCGGGATCTCGAACGCCACGCCGAAGGCAAAGAATAGCGTCATGACGAAGTCGAGGTAGCTGCTGATGTCAGTCATCATTTCCACGCCGGCCGGGGTGGCGGCGGCGAAGAACTTGAAGATCAGCGGGAACACCAGGTAATAGGCGAATGCCATGCCGGCGTAGAACAGCATGATGCTGGACACCAGCAACGGCACGGCGATGCGCTTCTCATGCTTGTACAGGCCCGGCGCGATGAAGCCCCAGATCTGATGCAGGATCACCGGGATTGCCAGGAACAGCGAGACCATCATGGTCAGCTTCAATGGCGTCAGGAACGGCGACGACACGTCAGTGGCGATCATCGTTGCGCCCACGGGCAAATACTGGCGCAGCGGCGTCGAAACGAAGGTATAGATCTGCTGGGTGAAGGCGAACAACCCGGCGAAGATGATGAAGATCGCCGCTACGCAACGCAGCAGGCGGGTACGCAACTCGGTGAGGTGCGAAACCAGCGGCATGTGCTGGTCGTTTTCAGGAAGATCGCTCATGGGGCTCGCGGCGCCAGTGTTGGGTCATGAGGGGCCGGCGCAACAGGCGCAGCCGCAGGCGTGGCAGGTTCAACCGGTGGCGTTGCAACAACGGGTGCAGGTGCTTCTACGGCGACGACAGACGCTGGCTCGGCGGCGGGGGCATGAATCGTTTGCTCCGCGATCGGTTCAACAGGCTGAACGGGCGTGGCCTCCTGCTGGGTCGGCGTGAAAATCTTCCGCGCCTCCTGTTCCAGCGACAGGATGTGCTCGTTGTGCAGTTGCCGACGAATCTCGTCGGCACCGATTTCACGTTCAACTTCCTGTTTGATCGCGTTGAAGCTGCGCTTCAGGCGACCGACCCACAGGCCGGCGGTGCGCGCAGCGCCCGGCAGGCGCTCGGGGCCCAGCACTAGCAGGGCGACGAGGCCGACGAGCAGCAGTTCAGAGAAGCTGATACCAAACATTAGTCAGTGCTCACACGTCTTTGCGGATCGGCTCTTCGACTTTTTGCGCCTGCACGTCGATGGTGTGCGGCTGGTTCACGGACTGCGTGGTCTGTGGCTGAACAGGTGGAACCGGTTGCGCCGGAGTCACGGTAGGATCGGCCGGTTTCTCGTCATCGTTCATGGCTTTCTTGAAACCCTTGATCGACTCGCCCACGTCAGTGCCGAGGTTTTTCAGTTTCTTGGTGCCGAACACCAGCACGACAACAACCAGGATGACGATCCAGTGTTTCCAGTCAAAAATGCCCATGTTGCTGCTCCTCTCTAATAGTTGTTCAGGCGGACGGGCGCGAGGCTTTCTCGGCGTGTCCGGACAGACCGAAACGACGGTCCAGTTCATCGAGTACAGCCTGTGGATGCTGCCCCAGTTGGGCGAGCATGACCATGCTGTGGAACCACAGGTCGGCGGTCTCGTAGATCACATCGCTGCAGTCGCCGCTGATGGCGGCATCCTTGGCGGCAATGATGGTTTCGACCGACTCTTCGCCGACTTTTTCCAGAATCTTGTTCAAGCCCTTGTGGTACAGGCTGGCGACATACGAGCTGTCAGCGGCAGCGCCTTTGCGCTCTTCCAGCACCTCGGCCAGACGGGTCAGGGTGTCACTCATGGCTGTGTCCTGCGGAATAAATGGCGTGCGGGTCCTTGAGCACGGGATCGACGGTTTTCCAGTCGCCGTTCTCGAAGACGCGGTAGAAGCAGCTCTGCCGACCGGTATGGCAAGCAATGTCGCCGATCTGCTCGACCATCAGGATGATCACGTCGGCGTCACAGTCCAGGCGCATCTCATGCAGCGTTTGCACGTGGCCGGACTCCTCGCCCTTGCGCCACAGCTTGCCACGGGAACGTGACCAGTAAATGGCACGGTTCTCGGCAGCGCTCAGTTCCAGTGATTCGCGGTTCATCCAGGCCATCATCAGGACGCGCCCGGTCTTGTGATCCTGGGCAATCGCCGGCACCAGGCCGTCTGCGTCCCACTTGATCTCGTCCAGCCAGTTTTTCATCTTCGACTCCGACAGCGGGTTCCACACTTCATGAGCAGAACCCAAGCGTTCAAACAGTGTGCCAGCGTGCGGGGGCGCTGGCTATCGGCGAACGACCAGATACAAACCGACGGCCACCATGATTCCGGCCGGCCAATGACCCATATCGCTCAATGGCCCGCCGGCCAGCAGAATGGCGCCGCCCGCCAGGTGAGCGCAGCCGAGCAGGCGCAGGAACCAGTCGTCCTTGCGCTTGTGCCACGGTGGCGGCGGATCGTTGGCGTGGGGCTGGGACATGCGTTCGAGCAGGTCACGGGCCATGTTGGCCAGGTGCGGAATCTGTTCGAACTGGCTCTGCACGTTGCCGAGCAAGGCTTTGGGGCTGACGCGCTCACGCATCCAGCGTTCGAGGAACGGCTGGGCGGTGTTCCACAGATCGAGATCCGGGTACAGCTGACGGCCGAGGCCTTCGATGTTCAGCAAGGTTTTTTGCAGCAACACGAGTTGCGGCTGCACTTCCATGTTGAAGCGGCGAGCGGTCTGGAACAGGCGCATCAGCACTTGGCCGAATGAAATATCTTTTAACGGTTTTTCGAAGATCGGCTCGCACACGGTGCGGATCGCTGCCTCGAATTCGTTGAGCTTGGTTTCTGCCGGTACCCAGCCCGAATCGATGTGCAATTGCGCCACACGACGGTAGTCACGCTTGAAGAACGCGAACAGGTTACGCGCCAGGTAATCCTGATCTTCAGGGGTCAGGCTGCCGACGATGCCGCAGTCGATCGCAATGTATTGCGGGCTCCACGGGTTGACGGTGCTGACAAAGATGTTGCCCGGGTGCATGTCGGCGTGGAAGAAACTGTCGCGGAACACTTGGGTGAAGAAGATTTCCACACCCCGTTCGGCGAGCATCTTCATGTCGGTGCGCTGGTCGGCCAGGGTCGCGAGGTCGGTGACCTGAATCCCGTAGATGCGCTCCATTACCAGCACTTTCGGCCGGCACCAGTCCCAATAGACTTGTGGCACATACAGCAGCGGCGAGCCTTCGAAGTTGCGCTTCAACTGGCTGGCATTGGCCGCTTCGCGCAGTAGGTCGAGTTCGTCGTAGATGGTTTTTTCGTAGTCCTGGACCACGTCCACCGGGTGCAGCAAACGTGCATCGGCCGAGAGTTTTTCGGCGGCGCGGGCGAGGATGAACAGCCACGCCAGGTCCTGGGCAATGATCGGTTTCAGGCCCGGGCGTATCACCTTGACCACCACTTCTTCGCCGGTCTTCAGTTGCGCGGCATGCACCTGCGCCACCGAGGCTGAGGCCAGCGGTTCGACGTCGAAACGGCTGAACACTTCACTGATCTTTTTGCCGAGCTGCTCTTCGATCAGGTTGACCGACACTTGCGAGTCGAACGGCGGCACACGGTCCTGCAGCTTCATCAACTCATCGGCGATGTCTTCGGGCAGCAGGTCGCGGCGCGTCGAAAGGATCTGCCCGAACTTGATGAAAATCGGCCCAAGGTCCTGCAACGCCAGGCGCAATCGCGCACCACGGCTCAGGTCCAGCGTCTTGCGCGGGAACCAGCGCCACGGCAAGGCGTAGCGCAGCGCCAGGAGAAACCAGGGCAGCGGCAGGGCGAACAGCAGGTCATCGAGGCGGTAGCGAATTACAACGCGCTGGATGCGCAACAAACGGCGGACGGCAAGCAGCTTCATGCGTTATCGCTTGGGTCGAGGGATCGGGAAAGGCGCTCGAAACGCGCCTCGAGACGTTCCAGATCGAGCTTGATCTGGTCCAGTTCACTGAAACGGGCTTCGGCTTCGCGCTGACCGACGAGGGTGCGCGATTCTTCGGCCAGGTATTCGCCAAGATTCTGATTCAGGCTGGCGAAACCTTGCTGATACCAGCGTGCGCGGCTGCGCAGGTGACCGCCGACCAGTTGCGTGGCGACCGGGCCGAGCCAGCGCGAGAGTTCGTACTCCCAGTCCAGCTCAAGGTCCTGAAGGATCGCCGCCAGCTCCAGCAGCACGCCGCTGTCACCGTCGAGCTCGACTTCAGGGCCATGCAGCACCGAGGTCTTTTCCTTGCTCATCGCCAGTTTCAACAGGCTGGAGGCCGGTGCACGCAACGTGCAGTCAGCGCCGGTTTCCCAGTGGGAAGCGAGCATCAGGCCTTCGTCGCTGGGCAGGATGAACAGTTGCAGCGCCGGGCTGCGGCAGTCGACGGCAATCACCCTGCCGCTCAAATGCGCCAGTCGCGGCAGCGCCGTGCTGTCGAGACGCAGCACCCGGTTCAGACCGAGTTCAACGCTGGCGAGCAGGCCGGCCAGCAACATCAGGGTTTGATGCCGCGGTGCAGGGCGACGATGCCTGCGGTCATGTTGTGGTAGGTCACGCGGTCGAAACCGGCCTCGACCATCATCGACTTCAGGGTTTCCTGATTCGGGTGCATGCGGATCGATTCGGCCAGGTAGCGATAGCTTTCCGAGTCGTTGGTGATCAGCTTGCCCATCAACGGCATGAAGGCGAACGAGTAGGCGTCGTAGGCTTTAGACATCAGCGCATTGGTCGGCTTGGAGAATTCCAGCACCAGCAAACGGCCGCCCGGTTTCAGTACTCGCAGCATCGAGCGCAGGGCGTCTTCTTTATGGGTCACGTTGCGCAGACCGAACGCAATGGTCACGCAGTCAAAATGGTTGTCCGGGAACGGCAGCTTTTCAGCGTCGGCCTGAACGAACTCGACATTGCCGGCCACACCCAGATCCAGCAGGCGGTCACGACCGACCTTGAGCATGGATTCGTTGATGTCGGCCAACACCACCTGGCCGGTCGGGCCAACGAGGTGCGAGAACTTCTTGGTCAGGTCGCCTGTGCCGCCGGCGATGTCCAGCACGCGGTTACCGGTGCGAACACCCGACAGCTCGATCGCAAAACGCTTCCACAGACGGTGCATGCCGCCCGACAGGAGGTCGTTCATCAAGTCGTACTTGGCGGCTACCGAGTGGAAAACCTCAGCGACTTTTTCCGCTTTCTGGCTTTCCGGTACGTTTTTGAAGCCGAAGTGAGTGGTGGGTTCGGCATCGCTGCCTTTGCGCTGATCAGTCATATCGCTGTCACCAAAAGAGAATGCGGGACATTCTAATCCCGGTGGCCTGCTTTGTCTTGGCAAGGCTGAAGGTAAGATAGGCAACCACCGGGACGTTTTGCCGCAGCAGCGGTCAAGATGCTTCAGGAAAGTATCCATAAAGCAGGAGTCATTCGATGGCCCGTATTAGTGTTGAGCGTGCCCACGGCCTGGGCAAGGAAGCAGCCCGCGAGAAGGCTGATCTGTTGGCGCAGAAGTTGTCCGATCAATATGGCCTGGAGCCGCAATGGTCCGGCGACACCCTGAACCTCAAACGTTCCGGTGTGAAAGGCGCGGTATATGTCAGCGAAGATTTGATCCGCGTCGATGTGGAGTTGGGCCTGATGATGTCGGCCATGAGCGGCATGATCAAATCGGAAATCGAAAAAGCCCTTGATAAGGCCTTGGTCTGATTCCGGATTGAAATCCCTTCATCTGTAGGAGTGAGCCGCTCGCGATAGCGGTCTGTCAGTCGATATTGATTTCGACTGACAGACCGCTATCGCGAGCGGCTCACTCCTGCATTTGTTTTGTGTGCAGCCAAAGTTTTATGTCAGTTGTTAGGGTGCCGTTTCTAATTTTTCTCCCTACTTTGTGCCTGAGCCCGACACTTTCGCGGGCAGTTCCTCAAACCTTCTGCGCGTGAGGTGCACCATGGCCAAAGTTATTTTGAAGAAAAAAATCGACGCTTCGACTACTGCTCTGGGCGACGTCAAATCCTATGCCCGCAAGATCTGGCTGGCAGGCCTGGGGGCCTACACCAAGGTCGGCCAAGAGGGCAGCGAGTACTTTCAAGAGTTGATCAAGGCTGGTCAAACTGTTGAAACCAAAGGTAAAAAAGTAGTTGCCGAGAAACTTGAGGCCGCTAACACAGAGATTGAAGAAGCCAAGAGTGAAGTGAGCACTTTCAAAGGCAAGGTCG
Source organism: Pseudomonas sp. SJZ077 (assembly GCF_007993905.1). Classification (NCBI taxonomy): domain Bacteria; kingdom Pseudomonadati; phylum Pseudomonadota; class Gammaproteobacteria; order Pseudomonadales; family Pseudomonadaceae; genus Pseudomonas; species Pseudomonas sp. SJZ077. The sequence continues at coordinate 70,464 of NZ_VIUJ01000019.1, read as the reverse complement.
AAGTTCAACTCGACAAGGTCGAGAAGGCTTTTGACTCGCGTGTCGCAAGTGCCTTGAATCGTATCGGCATTCCGTCTAAACATGACGTTGAGACACTCTCTGCTAAGCTCGATGAGCTGACGGCATTGCTCGAACGCGTCGCGCGTAAATCTTAAGGAGAACGGGATGGCTGGTAAAAAGAACACCGAAAAAGAAGGCAGCTCGTGGATCGGGAAAGTCGAAGACTACTCCCGCAAAATCTGGCTTGCTGGTTTAGGCGTGTACTCGAAGATCGACACTGACGGCAGCAAGCTCTTCGATACATTGGTTAAAGACGGCGAGAAAGCCGAGAAGCTCACCAAGAGCGCTGTCGGCAAGAAAGTCGATGCCGCCAAGGACTCCGCTTCGTCGGCCAAGTCGCGCATCAGCGGCGTGAAAGATCGGGCACTGGGCAAGTGGGATGAGCTGGAAGGGGCTTTTGACAAGCGCCTGAACAGCGCCATTTCGCGCCTGGGTGTACCGAGCCGCAATGAAGTGAAAGCGCTGCACAGCAAGGTCGATACCCTGACCAAGCAAATCGAGAAACTCACCGGCGCCAAGGTTGCACCTGTTGCGGCGAAAACCGCAGCGGCCAAACCTGCTGCTAAACCAGCCGCCAAGAGCGCTGCCAAGCCACTGGCAAAGGCGGCTGCCAAACCGGTCGCCAAAGCCGCGTCGAAAGTCGCATCCGCCGCCAAGTCCGCTACCAAAACTGCCGCCGCCAAACCTGCAGCAGCCAAGACAGCGGTCAAATCGGTTGCTGCCAAAGCCGCCGCCAAACCAGCAGCCAAACCGGCAGCCAAGCCAGCGGCAAAACCTGCCGCAGCGAAGAAGCCAGCAGTGAAGAAACCGGCCACGCCTAAGGCTGCCGCGCCAAAACCAGCAGTGGCTGCCGCCAAACCGGCGACCCCGGTCAGCACGTCGAACTCCGCTGCTGCACCGACCCCTGCTGTAACCCCGACTGTCGCGCCAGCTCCATCGACGCCAACCAGTCAGTCCTGATTTTCAGGGCTCAAGAAAACGCCCGGCCTGCAAAGGTCGGGCGTTTTTGTTTGTGCGCGATTTCATATACACCGCAGAACCCTTGTGGGAGTGAGCCTGCTCGCGATTGCGGTGTGTCATTCAACATTGATATTGACTGACCCGGCGACATCGCGAGCAGGCTCACTCCCACAGTGAAATGTGTTTATCCAGTGAAAGGGTTACTCGTGTTCTTCGAGGTATTGCAGGGCCAGGTGCTCGGTCGCCACTTTGATCGGCGGCAGCAAATGCGGCGCCACCAGCATCATGATCTGATACACCACCAACCTGACTTCACCCTCGCGATCAAGAATCCGCTGATAGTCCAGTGAGAACAGCAGCGTCATGGTGATCTGCTCCACCAACTGCCCCAGCGCTTGAGTGTCACTGACCAACTGCCCTTGCGCCTTCAATCGTGCCAGCAACGAAGCCAGCGTGCGCTTCAGTGCATTGAGCAGATTGCGGATGCCCTTGGCCAGTTTCGGCAGGCGCCCGGCCAGGTTTGACAGGTCCTGGAACAGAAACCGGTAATGGGCCAGCCGCTCGACGATCAAGTGCAGGAACAGCCAGTAATCCTCCGGTGCCAGCTCCACGTCGGCCGGAGGATCAAGCAGTGGCGCAAGCTCGGCCTGGAAACGCTCGAACAAGCCGAGAATCAACGGTTCCTTGCCGTGGAAGTGGTAGTAGAGATTGCCCGGGCTGATGCCCATTTCGTTTGCAACTTCCATGGTGGAAACGTTCGGTTCACCCTTCTGATTGAACAATTGCAGGGCACATTCGAGGATCCGGTCGCGGGTTTTCATCCAGTCTTCTTAATGGTCGGGTCATGCCACGGCAGGCGTGTGCCGTGGTTCGTTGTCAGTCAGCGCACACGCACGTAAGTACCGGGTGCCGCCTCCATCGGTGGATAGTTCTGGTTGCCGAGGGCCATGTGGGTTTCTTTTTGCGCGCCCGAGCGTTCCTGAATCCAGCTCAGCCATTGGGTCCACCAACTGCCGTCGACTTGCTTGGCGTCGTAATACCATGCTCGTGGGTCGCTGCTCAGTTTCGCGCTCTCGACGAAGTTGGCCTTCGGGTTGCTCGGCGGGTTGAGGATGCTCTGCACATGACCGCTGTTGGACAGGACGAAACGTCGCTCGCCACCCAGCAGCAGCGTCGAGCGATACACCGCGTCCCACGGCGTGATGTGGTCGTTGATGCCGGCCACGCTGAAGCTGTCGACCGTGACTTTCTGCAAGTCGATCGGCGTGCCGCACACTTCAAGGCCGCCCGGATGACTCAGTGGGTTGTGCTTGAAGAAGTCCAGCAGGTCGCCATGCAAGGCTGCCGGCAACCGGGTGTTGTCGTTGTTCCAGTAGAGGATGTCGAACGCTGGAGGCTCCTTGCCCAACAGGTAGTTATTGACGAAGTAACTCCAGATCAAATCGTTGGGGCGCATCCAGGCAAAGACCTTGGCCATGTCGCGCCCGTCCAGCACACCTTTCTGATAGGAGCGACGCTTCGCCGCTTCCAGGGTCTGTTCGTCAGCGAAAAGCGTCGCCGGAGAGTCCATCTGACTGTCGAGCAGGCTCACCAGATACGTCGCGCTGGATACCCGCCGCAGTTGTCGCTTGGCCTGCAAGTGGCCTTGCAGCGCGGCGATGGTCAGCCCACCGGCGCAAGCGCCCATCAAGTTCACTTCGCGAGCCCCGGTGATTGCCCGGCAAACGTTCATCGCTTCTTCAACCGCTTCGACGTAGGTCGACAGACCCCATTCGCGATGACGCACATCCGGATTGCGCCAGCTGATCATGAAGGTCTGCAGGCCGTTTTTCAGGGCGAACTGGACGAAGCTGTTATGCGGGCTCAGGTCGAAAATGTAGTACTTGTTGATCTGCGGCGGCACCACCAGCAGCGGTTTGGAGTACTGCTTTTCGCTCATCGGCTTGTACTGGATCAGCTCCAGCAGCTCGTTGCGAAACACCACGGAACCCGTGGTGGTGGCGACCGTTTTACCGACCTCGAACGCTTGCTTGGTGACTTGTCTGGGCAGGCCGTCGTTGTGCAGGAAATCGTCGACCAGATGGCTGATGCCACGCACCAGGCTGTTACCGCCGGAATTGAAGATTTCCTTGATCGCCAGCGGATTGAGCAAGGTGTTGGACGGCGCGACGGCGTCATTGAGCAAGGCGAACGCAAAGTGGGCGCGAGCGCGATCGTCCGGGGTCATGTTGCTTTCGTCGATCCAGCTTTTAACTTCTTTCTGCCAGCTCAGGTAGGCCTGCAAGCTGCGGCGATAAAACGGGTTGAGGCTCCACGCCGGGTCGGCAAAACGACTGTCCTGCGGGTTGGTCGGGTGCAGGGTTTCCCCCAGCATGACGCGACCCAGTTGGCCGCCCAGTTTCAAGGCATGTCGAACGCTGTGCACCGGGTTACGCAAGCCATGGGCGGCAACGCTGCGCAGGGTCGAAAACAGATCCCGGCCACGCAGGCCGGTGATCGCACTCTGCGCGTTGATGAACGCGGCGGGAGTGGGCAAAAAGTCCCTCGCTGGTTTGTCGCGCATGTGTCAACACTCCTTCGTCTTTCAGGCCAAATACAAACACATCGAACCAGAACACCATAGACGCTGTTATGGGTTGTTGCGCGGTGCGGCGTCCTGCCGACCGACAATGGGCCGGTTAACCGCCCAATGGCGCCGGATGCGGATGCATCACGGCGCGCTGACGTTCCTCCTCGAGGAATTTCATGATGATCGGTGCCACCGCTTCGGCGCGGGTAATCAGGAACAGGTGCCCGTCATCGATGATGTGCAACTGCGCATTGGGGATCCGCCAGGCCAGCATGCGCATGTTGATCAGCGGGATCAGTGGATCGTCGTCGCCGGCCAGTACCAGCGTCGGCTGGTTGATCTTGTGCAGCCAGTGAATACTGGTCCAGCCAAGCCCGGCGAACAGCTGCCAGTAGTAACCGAGCTTGCCCGCCGAACGGACCTTCGCCGCATGGCTGGCGGCCAGGGTCGGATCGCGACGGAAAGAGCCGCCGTAGATCATCGGCGCAATGCGGATCACGTGAGACGGCTGGATGTAGCGCCGCGGGCTGGCCATCATCCACAGCACTTTCGGTTTGCCCGGCACCATCACCGCGCCGGCCGCCGTGGCCGCCAGCACGAGTTTTTTGCAGCGCTCGGGATAGTCGTAGGCGAACTGCTGAGCGAGTGCGCCTCCCCAGGACACGCCGATGACATTGACTCGCCCGTAGTCGAGATAGTCGAGCATCCGCGCCGTGAGTTTCGCCAGGCCCGGAAAACGGTACGGCCGATTCGGCGTCGACGAACCGCCGACACCGGGAACGTCGAAGGCGATGACTTCCAGGTCCGGGTCCAGCGCTGCGACGAACGGAAACACCAGCTCCAGGTTGGCGCCGATGCCGTTGAAAATCAGCAAGGGCGTCAAGTGAGGCTTGCCGGGGCGTACCGCCGTGCGGAGGGTCTGGCCATCCAGGTCGACGGTACGGAATATGAACGGTTGCGGCATGCTTCAGGCCCTGTGGGTTAATTCATCCCCGGTCCCCCTGCAAGAGCGAAGCTTGCTCGCGAAGGCGTCAAGTCAGTCGACATCCATGTTGAATGAAAGACCGCTTTCGCGAGCAAGCTTCGCTCCTGCAGAGGGGCGCGGGGTGTGTCAGTTACCGCTCATGCACATAAGTGCCGGGTGCTGCTTCGCCCGCTGGATAGGCCTTGTTCCCCAGGCTTGCCGGGGACTTCTTCAGCTTGCCCGAACGCTCGGCCTGCCAGGCCTGCCAGTGCAGCCACCAGGAGTCAGTGTGCTTGGTGGAGTTCTCTTGCCAGTCTTCGGCTTTGACCGGCATTTCGGTGCTGGTCATGTAGCGCGATTTCGGATTGCCCGGCGGGTTCAGAATGCTCTGGATATGTCCGCTGCTGGACAGCACGAACTCGACCTTGCCGCCAAACAACTGCGCCGACTTGTAGCAGGACTTCCACGGCGTGATGTGGTCGTTGGTGCCGGCCAGGGAAAAGATGTCGGCCGTGACCTGCTTCAGGTCGATCGGCGTGCCGCACACTTCCAGTGCATCAGGACGGATCAGCGGGTTGTTTTTGAACATTTCGATCAGGTCGCCGTGGAATGCGGCGGGTAACCGGGTGGTGTCGTTGTTCCAGAACAGGATGTCGAATACCGGCGGCTCGTTGCCCAGCAGGTAGTTGTTGACCCAGTAGTTCCAGATCAGATCGTTGGGGCGCATCCAGGCGAAGACTTTCGCCATGTCGCGGCCTTCCAGCACACCGGCCTGATAGGAATGGCGCTTGGCGGCTTCGAGGGTCTGCTCGTCGACGAACAAGGCCACGTCGCTGTCCAGGGTCGTATCCAGCACGCTGACCAGCAGGGTGAGGGCGTTGACCTTCTTCTCGCCGATTGCGGCGTAGTGGCCCAGCAGCGCGGTGCAGGTGATGCCACCGGAGCAGGCGCCCAGCATGTTCACGTCTTTGCTTCCGGTGATCGCAGTAACCACGTCGACCGCTTCCTTGAGCGCTTCGATGTAGGTCGACAGACCCCACTCGCGCTGCTCCTTGGTCGGGTTGCGCCAGCTGACGATGAACGTCTGCACGTTGTTGCGCAGGCAGAAGCGCGCCAGGCTCTTGTCCGGGCTCAGGTCGAATACGTAGAACTTGTTGATCTGCGGCGGCACCACCAGCAGCGGACGCTCGTGCACCTGCTCGGTGATCGGGCGGTACTGGATCAATTCCAGCACGTCATTGCGGAACACCACCGCGCCTTCGGTCACGCCCAGGCTCTTGCCGACTTCGAACGCGCCCATGTTGACCTGGCTCGGCATGCCGCCGTTGTGTACCAGATCCTTGGCCAGGTGCGAGAGGCCATCGAGCAGGCTTTTGCCGCCGGTCTCGAAGAACCGTTTGACCGCCGCCGGGTTGGCCGCACTGTTGGTCGGGGCCATGGCTTCGGTCATGAGGTTGATCACGAAATGCCCGCGACTGACGTCTTTGGGCGGCAGGTTGCTGTCGTCAATCCAGTCGTGGAGTTCCTTGCGCCACGCCAGGTAAGTTTGCAGATAACGTTTATAGAGCGGGTTCTGGCTCCAGGCCGGATCGGCGAAGCGACGGTCATCGCTGGTAGGTTGAAGTTCTGATTTGCCGAACAACACGTTCTTCAATTCAAGGCCGAAATGGGCGACATGCTTGGCACTGTGAATCGGTTGTTTGATGGCCTGCCTGAGCACCATTCGAGCAGAAGCCAGTAGATCCTTTCCACGCAGCCCAACGACAGGATTCAGCCCCAAGGTGTTTTCCGAGGCTTGATACTTCAAGTCATCGTTATTCTTGTTACTCATCTACGACGCTCCATTGTCCTGAGACGAGTACCTGGGTCCAGCTGTAGTCACACAGCCAATGCCAGGTACTTATGCTCGGGTGACCGTTAATTCTGCATCGCTGCTTTTTACGGCAGAGAGCACTGCAGGGAACTTGCCAGCTCCATTGGTTACCCGAGTTTAATTTTTTTCGCAAGCGGGCCAATCATTGACCCAGGAGCGGAGCATTCAAACAGATGGAATTAGAAAATGCCCTCTAAAGAGCAAGAGGGCTGACCTAGAGCATCAGCTTGACGATGGATTCGTTCGGATCGCGGGTTTTTCCGGCGGCTTTGAGTTCGGCAAGATAATCGTTCCAGAGATCCTCTTGGCGCACGCCCAGCTGGTACAGATATTCCCAAGTGAACAGGCCGCTGTCGTGTCCGTCGTCGAAGGTCAATTTCAGTGCGTACTGACCGGCCGGTTCTACCTTGGTCAGGCCTACGCCGATCTTGCCAAATTGCAGGATAGGTTTGCCGTGGCCCTGGACCTCGGCGGAAGGAGAGTGCACGCGAAGGAACTCGGCGGGCAGGTGATATTCCTCGCCGGACGCGTATTTCAGCGACAGGGTTTTCGAGGCTTTGTGCAGTTTGATGTCGGTGGGAAGCATAGGAAGAGCCTCGGACGGAAAGCTACAAGCTGCAAGCTTAACTCGATAAGCTTGACGCTTGTAGCTTGCAACTTGAGGCTTACAGAATGTAGCGGGACAGGTCTTCGTTCTGTGCCAATTCGCCGAGGTGACTGTTGACGTAATCGGCGTCGATCAGGATCGCCTTGTCGTCATGGGCGCTGGCCAGGTCGCCGGCGCTGAACGACACTTCTTCGAGCAAGCGTTCGAGCAAGGTGTGCAGGCGACGGGCACCGATGTTCTCGGTCTTCTCGTTGACCTGCCAGGCGATCTCGGCAATACGCTTGATGCCGTCCGGCTGGAACTCGATGACCAGGCCTTCGGTTTTCAGCAGGGCGCAATACTGCTCGGTGAGCGACGCATGCGGCTCGCTGAGGATGCGCTCGAAATCTTCCGGCGTCAGCGCCTTCAGCTCGACACGAATCGGCAGGCGACCTTGCAGCTCCGGCACCAGGTCACTTGGCTTGCTCAGGTGGAACGCACCGGAAGCGATGAACAGGATGTGGTCGGTCTTGACCATGCCCAGCTTGGTGTTGACGGTGCAGCCTTCGATCAGTGGCAGCAAGTCACGCTGTACGCCTTCACGGGATACGTCGACGCCACCGGAGTTGCCGCGCTTGGCGACTTTGTCGATTTCATCGATGAACACGATGCCGTGCTGCTCGACCGCTTCCAGCGCCTTGGCCTTCAACTCTTCATCGTTGACCAGGCGGCTGGCTTCCTCGTCACGCACCAGTTTCAGCGCTTCCTTGACCTTGATCTTGCGGTTTTTCTTTTTGCCCTTGCCCATGTTGGCGAACAGGCTCTGCAACTGGTTGGTCATTTCTTCCATGCCCGGTGGCGCGGAGATGTCGACGCCGGCCATTTCGGCGACTTCGATTTCGATCTCCTTGTCATCCAGCTGACCTTCGCGCAGGCGCTTGCGGAACAGCTGGCGGGTATTGGAGTCGGCGGACGGGGCGTCGTCATTGTTGAAGCCCATGCGTGCCGGTGGCAGCAAGGCGTCGAGGATGCGTTCCTCGGCGGCGTCTTCGGCGCGGTGGCGAACCTTGGTCATTTCCTGTTCGCGCAGCAGCTTGATCGCCGCGTCGGCCAGGTCACGAATGATCGATTCGACATCGCGACCGACGTAGCCGACTTCGGTGAACTTGGTCGCTTCGACTTTGATGAACGGCGCGTTGGCGAGTTTGGCCAGGCGACGGGCGATCTCGGTTTTACCGACACCGGTCGGGCCGATCATCAGGATGTTCTTTGGCGTTACTTCAACGCGCAGCTCTTCGGGCAGCTGCATCCGGCGCCAGCGGTTACGCAGCGCGATGGCGACGGCGCGCTTGGCATCGTCCTGGCCGATGATGTGGCGATTGAGTTCGTGGACGATTTCACGGGGAGTCATGGACATAGTAATTGGCGGTCCTCAAGCAAAAGTGAGCCGTGGCACTAAGGCCGGAACAGGCTTACTCGGCGAGGTCCTGCTCCTCAATGGTGAAGGTGTGGTTGGTGAATACGCAAATGTCGCCGGCGATACCGAGTGCGGTTTCGACGATTTCCCGGGCCGACAGATCGGTTTTCTTCAGCAGCGCGCTGGCGGCGGCCTGGGCGTAACCGCCACCGGAACCCATGGCGATCAGGCCTTCTTCGGGTTCGACCACGTCGCCGTTGCCGGTGATGATCAGGGAGGCGTCTTTGTTCGCGACGGCGAGCATGGCTTCGAGGCGGCTGAGGGAGCGGTCAGTGCGCCATTCTTTGGCGAGTTCGACAGCGGCGCGAACCAGGTGGCCCTGATGTTTCTCAAGCTGGCCTTCAAAACGCTCGAAGAGGGTGAAGGCGTCAGCGGTGGCCCCGGCAAAACCGGCGATGACCTGGCCGTGGTACAGGCGACGAACTTTCTTCGCGTTGCCTTTCATCACGGTATTGCCGAGAGAAACCTGGCCGTCGCCGCCCATGACGACTTTGCCGTGGCGGCGAACTGAAACGATGGTGGTCAAGGGAGAGTCTCCACGCAGCGGGGCGAAAATGCCTTATGCCAACTCATATGGGGGTGGCGATGCGTTTTTCAACTGCGGGGCGGGAGAGGGGACGAGCGGTGTTGCGCGGGGAAGGGTGTGTTGGCTGTTCTGGCGCCTTCGCGGGCACGCCTCGCTCCTACAGGGAATCACGCAATCCTTGTAGGAGCGAGACTTGCCCGCGAAGAACGATAACGCGGTGCCCCTGACGAAATCAGCGGTTCTGGCGTTGTTGTAACAACAGGTTGCTGAAGCCGGCGCCGGACAGTTGTTTCTGCGCCGTGGTCAGCTGTTCGCGATTGCTGAACGGCCCGACCAGCACTCGATACCAGGTTTCGTCTTTGACTGTGCCGGATTCAACCGCCACCGCCTGGCCCAGCAGGATGATCTGCGCCCGAACCTTGTCCGCGTCAGCTTCCTTGCGGAACGAACCGGCCTGAAGGAAGAACTTGGTCACCGGAGCCGCCTTGGACACCGGTGGCGCTGGCGGCGGCGTGATCCCGGCCAGTGCCGCCTGGGCTCGCGCAGTATCAATCTTCGCTGCTTGCTCTGGCGTGACCGGCGTGGTCGGAATTGCCGGCACTTGTGGCGTCGGCAGGGTTTTCTCCGGCACGGCATCCGGCGGCACGATCACTTCCGATTCCGGCAGCAGGGTGTAGAAGTCGTACTTCGGCTTCACCGGTTGCGTCGGGCTCGGCGGGGTCTTGTTGGCCTCGGCGATCTTGGTGGCTTTCTGCTGTTCGATCTTCTCGCGCTTGACGCTCTCGCTGCCCTTGCCCGGTTCCAGTTTCATCAGGAACACAATGAACGCGCCGACCGTCAGGCCGATGGCCATCCAGAGCCAGCCCGGGATCGGTTGCTTTGCAGGAGCTTGGTAACGGCTGGCGCCACGCTTGGGTGCAGGTTTTTTCTTGGCAGCCAACTTACATACGCTCCAGAGTTTCCAGACCCAAGAGTTCCAGGCCTTGCTTGAGAGTGCGGCCGGTCAGCGCGGCGAGGCGCAGACGGCTTTGCATTTGCGCCGGGGTGTCGGCGCTGAGAATCGGGCAGTTCTCGTAGAAGCTGGAGAACAGGCCGGCGACATCGTACAGGTAGGTGCACAGAATGTGTGGCGTGCCTTTTTCGCACACGTTGTTCAGCACTTCGCCAAATTGCGCGAGCTTGGCTGCCAACTCGTGTTCGTGTGCTGCTTCGAGGACGATCTGGCCTTCGACTTCACTGAAGTCCTTGCCGAGTTTGCGGAATACACCGGCCACGCGGGTGTAGGCGTACAGCAGGTACGGAGCAGTGTTGCCTTCGAAGTTGAGCATCAGGTCGAAGTTGAAGCTGTAGTCGCTGGTACGGTGCTTGGACAGGTCAGCGTATTTCACGGCGCCAATGCCCACGACCCTGGCGATGTTGCGCAATTCGTTTTCGGCCAGCTCCGGGTTCTTGTCTTTCACCAGGGTGTAGGCGCGTTCCTGGGCTTCGGTCAGCAGATCGATCAGCTTCACGGTGCCGCCATCACGGGTCTTGAACGGACGGCCATCGGCGCCGTTCATGGTGCCGAAGCCCATGTGTTCCATTTCCATCGGGTGCGTCACGAAGCCGGCCTTGCGGGCGACTGCGAACACTTGCTGGAAGTGCAGCGCCTGGCGCTGATCGACGAAGTACAGCGCGCGGTCAGCCTTGAGTTTGCCGCTGCGATAACGTACGGCTGCCAGGTCAGTGGTGGCGTAGAGGTAACCGCCATCGGCCTTGACGATGATCACCGGCAGCGGGTCGCCGTCGGCGTTCTTGAATTCGTCGAGGAACACGCACTGGGCGCCATTGCTTTCGACCAGCATGCCGGCGGCCTTGAGGTCGTTGACCACGTTGATCAGGTCGTCGTTATAGGCGCTTTCGCCCATCACGTCGGCCATGGTCAGTTTGACGTTCAGCAGTTCGTAGATTTTCTGGCAGTGCGACAGCGAGATGTCCTTGAACTTGGTCCACAGGGCCAGGCAGTCCGGGTCGCCGGCTTGCAGCTTGACCACCAGACCACGGGCGCGATCGGCGAACTCTTCGGATTCGTCGAAGCGTTGCTTGGCGGCGCGGTAGAAGTTTTCCAGGTCGGACAGTTCATCGCTGGTGATCGGGTTTTCTTGCAGATAAGCCATCAGCATGCCGAACTGGGTGCCCCAGTCGCCGACGTGGTTCTGACGGATGACGTCGTCGCCGAGGAACTCCAGAACGCGTGCCACGCCGTCGCCGATGATGGTCGAACGCAAGTGACCGACGTGCATCTCTTTGGCCAGGTTCGGGGCTGAAAGGTCGACCACAGTGCGCTGCACCGGGCCAGCTTTGCGCACGCCGATGTGGTCGTCGGCGAGGGCGGCATCCAGGCGAGTGGCCAGGGCATCTGTGTTCTGGAAGAAATTCAGGAAGCCCGGGCCGGCGATTTCGGTCTTGGTGACGTTTTCATCAGCCGGCAGCGCAGCGATGATTTTCTCAGCCAGGTCACGCGGCTTCATGCCGGCCGGTTTGGCCAGCATCATCGCGATGTTGCTGGCGAAGTCGCCGTTCTTCTTGTCACGGGAGTTTTCCACCTGGATCGCCGGCGACAGGCCTTCAGGCAACACACCTTCGTTGACGAGTTGGGTGATGGCTTGTTGGATCAGCTGGCGAATGGTGTCTTTCATGGTGTTCTCTTTCGACCGCAAGCGCGGCGGCGCTTCGATGCGCTAGTGGAAAAACTGGGCATTATCCGTTGCGAAGACGGGCTTGCCAACTATAGCGGGCAGGTTATGGATATGTGGTGACAAATCGGGCCTCTTCGCGGGCCAGCCTCGCTCCTACAGTTTTTGTGTCGTTCACAGTATTGGCAAACGACTCTCCCCCTGTAGGAGCGAGCCTTGCTCGCGAAGGCGATCGACCAATCAATACAAATCGACGGGATCCACATCCAGCGACCAACGCACCGCCCGCCCGCTCGGCATCTGCTCCAGCGCCAGCAACCAGCTACTCAGCAGCCGATGCAACGGCGCCCGGGCCGTGGCTTGCAACAACAACTGCGCACGATAACGCCCGGCCCGGCGCTCCATCGGAGCCGGCACCGGGCCGAGTAGCTCAATACCGGTCAGATTCTGCTCAGCCAGCAAGCGCTCGGCCTCGCTACACGCTTCATCGAGAAAACCTTCGGCCTGTCCCGGTTTATGCGCTTCGGCCCGTAGCAACGCCAAATGCGCAAACGGCGGCAATCCTGCCGAGCGGCGTTCGCTCAAGGCCTGTTCGGCAAAGGCGAAATAGCCTTGTTCGGTCAATTGCACCAGCAGAGGATGATCGGCCAGGTGCGTCTGGATAATTACCTTGCCCGGCTCTTCGGCCCGCCCGGCCCGGCCTGCCACCTGAACGATCAACTGTGCCATGCGCTCGCTGGCGCGGAAGTCGCCAGAGAACAATCCACCGTCGGCATCGAGAATCGACACCAGCGTTACCCGTGGAAAGTGGTGCCCTTTGGCGAGCATTTGCGTGCCCACCAGAATGCACGGCTGGCCTTTCTGGATGGTGGCGAACAACTGATTCATCGCGTCCTTGCGCGACGTACTGTCGCGGTCGACCCGCAGCACCGGGACGTCCGGGAACAGAATCGCCAGGCGCTCTTCTGCGCGTTCGGTGCCGGCACCCACCGGCCGTAAATCGACCTTGCCGCACTTCGGGCAATGCCGCGGCACGCGTTCCACGTAGCCGCAATGGTGGCAGCGCAATTCGCCGGAGCGCTGGTGCACGGTCATCCGCGCATCGCAGCGCTGGCACTCGGACATCCAGCCGCAGTCATGACACAGCAGCGTCGGCGCAAAGCCGCGACGATTCAGAAACACCAGGACTTGCTGGCCAGCCGCCAGCGTCTGGCCGATGGCTTGCTGCATCGGCCCGGAAATACCGCTATCCAGCGGACGGCTTTTTACATCGAGACGCAGGAATCGCGGTTGTTTGGCGCCGCCAGCACGCTCGTTCAGGCGTAGGAGCCCATACCGACCGGTGTAGGCGTTGTGCAGGCTTTCCAGTGAAGGCGTGGCGGAGCCGAGGACAATCGGGATGTTTTCCTGCCGCGCGCGCACCAAAGCCAGATCGCGGGCGTGATAGCGCAGGCCTTCCTGCTGCTTATAGGAGCCGTCGTGCTCTTCGTCGATGATGATCAGGCCGGGATTTTTCATCGGCGTGAACAGCGCCGAGCGGGTGCCGATAATGATGTCGGCGTCACCGTCCCGGGCCGCGAGCCAGGCCTCGAGGCGCTCCCGATCATTGACTGCCGAGTGAATCAGGGCGATGCGCGCATTGAAACGCTGCTCGAAGCGCGCCAGGGTTTGCGGGCCGAGGTTGATCTCCGGGATCAGCACCAGCGCCTGCTTGCCGGCTTCGAGGGTTTCGCGGATCAGCTGCAAATAGACTTCGGTCTTGCCGCTGCCGGTAACGCCGGCCAGCAGGAACGCATGATAACTGTCGAACCCGGCGCGAATCGCTTCATACGCGGCACGCTGCTCAGGGTTGAGCGGCAATTCCGGTTGCGCCAGCCAATGTTCGTGGCGGGCGCCGGGAGCGTGCTTGCGGATTTCCACCTGCACCAGATCCTTGGCCAGCAACAGATCCAGGCTGTCCTTGCTCAGCATCAGTTTGCTCAACAACTGATGGGCCACGCCGTGAGGGTGCTGGGCCAACGTGGCCAGGGCTTCGCGCTGGCGCGGGGCACGGGCGATACGCGGATCATCCAGGCTGGCACCGGGCGCGGCGGACCAGAAGCGTTCCTGGCGCGCCTCGGCCAATTCGCCCTGGCGCAGCAACACCGGAAGCGCCCAGCTCAAGGTGTCACCGAGGCTGTGCTGGTAATACTGCGAGGTCCACAGACACAGCTTGAACAGTGCTGGCGGTAGCGGCGGGGTGGCGTCGAGCAGGGCCAGCGCCGGTTTGAGCTTTTCCACCGGGACTTCGCTGGTGTCGGTGACCTCCACCAGAATCCCGATCATCTCCCGCCGGCCAAACGGCACCCGCAGGCGCATGCCCGGTTGCAACTGGGCGCGCAGGATACCGGCCGGGGCACGGTAATCGAACAGGCGGCGCAGCGGCGAAGGCAGGGCGAGGCGCAGAATGGCGTCGGGCACGCGGGGATCTCGATAAACGGGCAGTAAAAGAAGTCGGACGCATACTAATTGCGGGAGTGGGCTTGCTCGCGAATGCGTTGGGTCAGACACCTCATCGCTGGCTGGCAGGCCGTATTCGCGAGCAAGCCCGCTCCCACAAGGGGCACATATCAGGCGGGGAGCCTAGCAGACGGTCGGTAGAAGCGACAGCTTGCGCGATTGGCATTGTCTGGTAGAATCCGCGGCCTAATTACGTGCGGTATTCAACAATAGTGTTGAGTGGCGGCACGCTAGCTCGAGGAAGACACCATGAAAGCCGAAATCCATCCAAATTATCCAGTCATTGCTGTTACTTGCAGCTGTGGCAACAAGTTCGAAACCCGTTCGACCTTCGGCAAAGCTCTGCCGATCGACGTTTGCAACGAATGCCACCCGTTCTACACCGGTAAGCAGAAGACTCTGGATACTGGCGGTCGTGTACAGCGCTTCGCAGACCGTTTCGGCGCTTTTGGCAAAACCAAAGCTCCTGCTGCTGCAGAGTAAGGTTGAAAAGCCCCATGGGCTTTACCTTGCTAACGAAAAAGGCGTCCCTCGCGGGCGCCTTTTTTGTGTCCGCGATTTGGCTGTCCGGCGCCCAGGCCTTCTGCCCGGTGCCGAGCGGGCTTACACCCGTCGCGGTGCAGCGTGTGGTGGATGGCGACACTTTGCGCCTGAGCGATGGCCGCAGTGTGCGCATGATCGGCTTGAATACGCCTGAGCTGGGCAAGCAGGGCCGTTCCGATGAGCCGTTCGCCGTGGTCGCGCACAAACGCCTGGAAGCGCTGGTGGCGGCCAGCGACGGGCGCGTGGGTTTGCGTCCCGGTAAAGAGAGCAAAGATCATTACGGTCGCACGCTGGCCCATGTCTATGGCGCCAATGGCGCCAACCTCGAAGCGCAGATGCTCGCCGAGGGCCTTGGTTTTCAAGTGGCGGTCGCGCCGAATGTCGATTTGGTCAGCTGTCAGCAAGCCGCCGAACGCAGTGCCCGTCAGGCCGGCCTTGGCCTGTGGCGGCAATCCCCTGTACTGAAAGCGGAGCAGATCAACGCCTCCGGTTTCGCCGTGCTCAGTGGTCGTGTGAGCAAGGTTCAGCGCAATCGCGGCGGAGTTTGGATTGAGTTGCAGGACGCGGTTGTATTGCGCGTTGCACCCAATTTGCTCGGGCAGTTCGATGTTGCATCGCTTGAGCGGCTGAAGGGCAAGCAGATTGAGGCGCGTGGCTGGGTCGTGGATCGATCGCGTCGGGGCGGCTTGAAACCCGGGCAGGCACGCTGGCTTCTGCCGCTGACCGATCCGGCGATGCTGCAAGCGGCGCCCCGATAAAAAATTGTAGACATTTTTTATGGCGATTGTGAACAGTCTATCCCTTGTGTTCCGCGGCTCTTGGCCCAAAGTCGTAGGGCAGGGCGCTTGACAGGGGTGACCGGTCAGTCTTGTGGGGACTTTGCGACACGCGTATCCTCGGCGGTCCGTCTGTCCAACAGTAAAAGCGGAATGCCCACATGTCTGATTTGAAAACTGCCGCTCTCGAATATCATGCCCATCCTCGTCCAGGGAAGCTGAGTGTCGAGCTCACCAAGGCCACCGCTACCGCCCGCGACCTGTCGCTGGCCTACAGCCCCGGCGTAGCCGAACCAGTACGCGAAATCGCCCGCGATCCTGAACTGGCCTACAAATACACCGGCAAAGGCAACCTGGTTGCAGTCATTTCCGATGGCACCGCGATTCTCGGCCTGGGTAACCTCGGCCCATTGGCTTCCAAGCCAGTCATGGAAGGTAAGGGCGTGTTGTTCAAGCGCTTCGCCGGCATCGACGTTTTCGACATCGAAGTCGACTCCGAAAGCCCGCAAGCCTTCATCGACACCGTCAAGCGTATCTCCATCACCTTCGGCGGCATCAACCTGGAAGACATCAAGGCACCTGAGTGCTTTGAGATCGAGCGCGCTCTGATCGAGCAGTGCGACATTCCAGTGTTCCACGATGACCAGCACGGCACCGCAATCGTTACCGCGGCCGGCATGATCAACGCCCTGGAAATCGCTGGCAAAACCCTCGCTGACGCCAAGATCGTCTGCCTGGGCGCCGGTGCGGCCGCCATCTCCTGCATGAAATTGCTGGTGAGCATGGGCGCCAACATCGAAAACATCTTCATGGTTGACCGTACCGGTGTGATCCACTCCGGCCGTGACGACCTGAACCAGTACAAGGCTGTCTTCGCTCACGCGACCGACAAGCGCACCCTGGCTGACGCCCTGACCGGTGCTGACGTGTTCGTTGGCCTGTCCGGCCCGAACCTGCTGAGTGCTGAAGGCCTGAAGTCCATGGCGGCCAACCCGATCGTGTTCGCCTGCTCGAACCCGGATCCGGAAATCGCCCCGGAACTGGCGCACGCCACCCGTGACGACGTGATCATGGCGACCGGCCGTTCGGACTACCCGAACCAGGTCAACAACGTATTGGGCTTCCCGTTCATCTTCCGCGGTGCCCTGGACGTTCGCGCCAAGCGCATCAACGAAGAAATGAAAGTGGCAGCGGCCAACGCCCTGCGCGAACTGGCCAAGCTGCCGGTTCCTCAGGAAGTGTGCGACGCCTATGGCGGCATCAAGCTGGAATTCGGTCGTGAGTACATCATTCCGAAGCCAATGGATGCCCGCCTGATCACCGTGATCTCCGATGCCGTGGCCAAGGCCGCCATCGAGACCGGCGTAGCGACCCTGCCGTATCCGAAGAACTACCCGCTGAAAAGCGTGGATGACGTGTTCAACGGCTAAGCCGTTGTAGCGCTTCAACCGAAAGCCCCGGCTCAATTGAGTCGGGGCTTTTTTTTGTCTGTGGTTTTTGTGGTGTCTGTAAGGATCTCTTCGCGGGCAAGCCTCGCTCTTACAGGGGCAAGCGCTGGGAACTTTCCATGTCTGTAGGAGCGAGGCTTGCCCGCGAAGAGGCCCTCAAGGACAAAGCAAAACCTGCAGGCCATAAAAAGCCCCGCTCTTCTTGAGAAGGCGGGGCTTTTGCGTTGCGCTACGCGATCAGAACAGATCGATTGGCGCTGCTTCGTCCGCTGGCAGCGGGCTGCCCGGCGCATTGCCGTTACCCAGCTCATTCACCGACGGAGGCGTGTCCTCGGCCTTGAACAGCTCGAAGTACGCGCCTGGCGTGCCTGGGCTGGCCGCACGGCCGCTGACGGGGTCAACCCGCAAACTGAGAATGCCTTCCGGCTCTGGTTGAGTGTGAGGCGGCTTGTCCTTGAGCGCGGCAGCCATGTAGTTCATCCAGATCGGCAGCGCGACGGTGCCACCGAACTCGCGCTTGCCCAGGCTTTCAGGCTGATCGAACCCGGTCCAGACGGTGGTTACGTAATCGGCGTTGTAGCCGGAGAACCAGGCGTCCTTGGATTCGTTGGTGGTACCGGTCTTGCCCGCAATGTCACTGCGACCCAAGGCCAGTGCGCGGCGGCCGGTGCCGAGTTTGATCACGTCCTCAAGCATGCTGTTGAGGATGTAAGTGGTGCGACCGTCGACGATGCGTTCGGCCACGGCCGGCGTTTGCGGCGCAGCGCCGGGTGCGGCTGGAGCTTCCCCTGGAGTCGCGTTGACCGTGAATGCCTGGGCGTCGGTCGGTGCGGCGATGCCGTTGGTCACTGCGGCGCCCTGAGGAACGCTCGGCGGGTTGGCGACGAACAGCGTGTCGCCATTGCGGCTTTCAATCTTGTCGATGATGTACGGGCTGATTTTGTAGCCACCGTTGGCGAAGGTGCTCCAGCCGGTGGCGATTTCCATTGGCGTCAGGGTCGCGGTGCCCAGTGCCAGGGACAGGTTGCGCGGCAGGTCCTGCTTATTGAAGCCGAACTTGCTGATGTAGTCGATGGTGCGATCGATGCCCAGCGCCTGCACCAGACGGATCGACACCAGGTTGCGCGACTTGTACAGCCCTTCACGCAGGCGGATCGGGCCGAGGAAGGTGTTGGTGTCGTTCTTCGGGCGCCAGACCTTGTCCAGGTATTCATCGACGAACACGATCGGCGCATCGTTCACCAGGCTGGCGGCGGTGTAGCCGTTATCCAGCGCGGCGCTGTACACGAAGGGCTTGAAGCTCGAACCCGGCTGACGCTTGGCCTGCATGGCGCGGTTGTAGTTGCTCTGCTCAAAGGCGAAACCACCGACCAGCGAGCGAATGGCGCCGTTCTGCGGATCAAGGGACACCAGCGCGCCTTGCGCTTGCGGGATCTGGCTGAACTTCAGCGAATTGTCCGGTTGGCGCTGCACGCGAATCAGGTCGCCGACCTGAGCCACGTCCGAGGGCTGCTTCGGATTGGCGCCCATGCTGTTGGTGTTCAGGAACGGACGCGCCCATTTCATGCTGTCCCAGCCGACGTGTTCTTCGCCGGTGCGGGTCAATACTTGCAGGCCAGTCTTGTCGACCTGAGTGACGATGGCGGGCTCAAGGCTGCTGATGGTCCGCTGTTTGGTCAGTTCGGTGGCCCAGGCCTCGCGAGTCTTGCCCGGCAGGCGCGACTCGGGACCGCGATAGCCGTGACGCTGATCGTAGGTCATCAAGCCTTCGTGCAGCGCGGTGTTGGCCATTTCCTGGAGATTGCTCGGCACCGTCGTGGTCACGCGAAAACCTTCGGTGTACGCATCGCTGCCATAGCGGCCGACCATTTCGGCACGGGCCATTTCAGCAATGTACGGCGCGTTCACTTCCGGCGTCGGCACGTGGTAGCTGGCGTTCAGCGGTTCGTTGATCGCAGTGGTGTAGTCGGCTTCGGTGATTTTGCCGAGCTTGTACATGCGCCCCAGGATCCAGTCGCGACGTTCCTTGCTGCGGGCCGGATTGGCCAGCGGGTTGAAGCGCGAAGGGGCTTTTGGCAGGCCGGCGATCATCGCCATCTGCGCCAGGCTGACATCACGAATCGATTTGCCGTAGTAAACCTGCGCGGCGGCTTCGATGCCATAGGCGCGGTTACCCAGGTAGATCTTGTTGACGTAAAGCTCCAGGATTTCGTCCTTGGTCAGCTGCCGTTCGATCTGCAGGGCCAGGAGGATTTCGGTGGTTTTGCGCGAGAAGCTGCGTTCGCTGGTCAGGAAGAAGTTCTTCGCCACCTGCATGGTGATGGTGCTGCCGCCGGACTGGATGTGTCCGCTTTTTACCAACTGGGTTGCAGCGCGCATCAAGCTGCTGGGATCGACGCCGTAGTGGTTGGCGAAATTATCGTCTTCAGCACTTAGTAACGCATTGATGAAATTGGGGGGAATGTCGGCGAAACGGATTGGTGTGCGGCGCATCTCGCCAAATTCTGCGATCAACTTGTTGTCGCTGCTGTATACCCGCAATGGAATCTGCAACTGGATGCTTCGCAGAGCCTCCACAGATGGCAATCCCGGACTAAGGTAAAGAAACGCGCCGCTCAGACCAAGGAGCAGTCCGCAGAAAACGGCGACGATGGACCAACCGAAAAATTTCAGCAGACGAATCAAGGCTTTGGGATATCCAGGGCAAAGAATGAATTGGGCAACAGGGTTCAGATAACAGGGAACGACCCGCGCTTGCAGTAAAAACCGGAAAAAATCGCTGGGCATTATAAGCATTTTTCCGTCGAGGGCGTCATTTGCGCTGCTGTCAAGACGGGTGGTTTGAACGCAATGGGTATTACAGAGTCCGTAAGACACGGATAGTCATAGGGAATTGGTAGTGCTAGGACTCTTCAATAAAAAAGCCAATACGCTTCTGGGCATCGACATCAGCTCCACCTCGGTGAAGTTGCTTGAGCTAAGTCGCCAGGGTGAGCGTTATCGGGTCGAGGCCTATGCGGTCGAGCCCTTGCCTACCAACGCAGTGGTCGAAAAAAATATCGCCGAGCTCGAAGGCGTGGGCCAGGCACTCGCGCGCGTGCTGCTCAAGGCCAAAACCAACCTCAGGAATGTCGCCGTGGCCGTCGCCGGTTCGGCAGTCATCACCAAAACCATCGAGATGGACGCAGGTCTTTCCGATGACGAGATGGAAAACCAGCTGAAGATCGAGGCCGATCAGTACATCCCCTATCCATTGGATGAAGTCGCCATCGACTTCGAAGTCCAGGGCGTGTCGGTGCGTAACCCCGAACGGGTCAATGTGCTGCTGGCGGCCTGTCGCAAGGAAAACGTGGAGGTGCGTGAAGCTGCCCTGGCGCTGGCCGGCCTGACCGCGCGAGTGGTGGATGTCGAGGCCTATGCGCTGGAGCGGTCGTTCTCCTTGCTGGCGGGGCAACTGGCGGTCTCTCAGGAGGGGCTGACCGTGGCGGTGGTCGACATCGGCGCGACCATGACCACCCTGAGCGTGCTGTACAACGGGCGGATCATCTACACCCGGGAACAATTGTTCGGCGGTCGTCAGCTCACGGAGGAAATCCAGCGTCGTTATGGCCTGACCGTCGAACAGGCGGGGCTGGCGAAGAAGCAGGGCGGGTTGCCGGATGACTACGTCAGCGAAGTCTTGCAACCGTTTCGCGATGCGCTGGTGCAGCAGGTTTTCCGGTCGTTGCAGTTCTTCTTCGCATCCGGTCAGTACAACGCGGTCGATCACATTCTGCTGGCTGGCGGTACCGCGTCGGTCCCGGGGCTTGACCGCCTGATCGAGCAGCGGTTGGGCACGCCAACCCAGGTGGCCAATCCGTTCTCCGACATGGCATTGAGCAGCAAGGTCAACGCCGGGGCCCTGGCGAGCGATGCGCCAGCACTGATGATCGCTTGCGGGCTCGCCCTCAGGAGTTTCGACTGATGGCACGGATCAATCTTTTACCCTGGCGCGAAGAGCTGCGTGAAGAGCGCCGCAAGCGCTTTTTGCTGGCGCTGGTCGGCGTATTGGTGTGCTCGGTGGGCGCGATTTTTATCGCGGACCAGGTCATCAGCAGCGCCATTGACCGACAAGTGGCCCGTAACGAATACATCGGCAAACAGATTGCCGTGGTCGACGAGCGCATCAAGCAGATCAGCGACCTGAAGTCCCGTCGCCAGCAGCTCGTCGAGCGCATGCGCATCATCCAGGACCTGCAAGGTAACCGTCCGATCAGTGGGCGGATTTTCGACCAGTTGGCGCGTACCCTGCCTGACGGGGTGTATTTCACCGAAGTGAAAATGGCCGGAAAAACCCTGTCCATTACCGGTGCAGCGGAATCGAACAATCGTGTTTCGGACCTGATGCGCAATCTGGATGCGTCCGACTGGTTTGATGCGCCGAGTCTCACGGAAGTCAAAGCCACCACCGCCGGTCAGCTGGATCAGGCCAACGTCTTTCAGTTGACCGTCCGTCAGACTCAGCCCGCCGTTGTGGAGGCTGGCAAATGAGCCCCTCGGAATGGTTCGAAAGCCTGCGCAAGATCGACATCAACGATCTGGACACCAACAACATGGGGTCCTGGCCACCAGCGATCAAGGCCCTGGCGGGCGTCTTGCTCATGGTTCTGGTGTTGACCCTCGGCTACACCTTTTACATCAGCGATCAGGAAGATCACCTCGGACTCAAGCGTGAAGAGGAGTCGACCCTCAAGGAGCAATTCGCGAACAAGGCGCACATGGCGGCAAACCTGGAGCTGTATACCCAGCAGATGAAAGAGATGGAGAACTCTTTTGGCGTGTTGCTGCGGCAATTGCCCAGCGATACCGAGGTGCCCGGGCTGCTGGAGGACATCACCCGCACCGGCCTCGGTAGCGGGCTGGAGTTCGAAGAGATCAAGCTGTTGCCGGAGGTTGCCCAGCAGTTCTACATCGAACTGCCGATCCAGATCACCGTGACGGGTGCCTATCACGACCTGGCGACGTTCGTCAGTGGCGTGGCCGGGTTGCCGCGGATCGTTACGCTGCATGATTTCGACCTTGCGCCGGCCGACCCCGAGGGCGGTCCGAAACTACGCATGAGCATCCTTGCCAAGACCTATCGCTACAACGACAAGGGGTTGCAGAAATGAACCCGATTCGTTGCATGTCGATGGTTGTGTTGCTCGCCGGCCTGGCCGGTTGCGGCAACGGCAATGACGTCGGCGACCTCGACGCCTTCATGAATGAAGTCCGTCTGCGGCCGCCGGGCAAGATTGAACCAACGCCGACATTCCGGTCTTACCCAACGTTCACCTATAACGCTGCCAACCTGCGCAGCCCGTTTTCTCGGCAGGTCAGGGTCGATCTGGCGGGGCAGAAGCGCGGCTCGCGCAACGTCAAACCCGACCCCAACCGGGCCAGGCAATACCTCGAAGGTTTCAACATCGAGCAGTTTGAAATGGTCGGCACGATCTCCAATGCCACCGGCTCCTTTGCGCTGTTGCGCGGGGCAGGCGGGGTGCATCGGCTGAAAGTCGGCGATTACCTGGGGCGTAACGATGGACGGATCGTCGCCATCAGCGGCTCGCAAGTCGATGTGGTCGAAATCGTTCCCGACGGCGAAGGCGCCTGGCTGGAACGGCCACGAACCATCCCTTTGAAAGAGCACTCATAGTGGAACTCGAATAATGAACAGGATTTTCTCAACCCTCGGTATCTCGCTATGGATAGCGTTGCTGTCGCCGATGGTACAAGCGGCCAACCTCAAAGCGCTGGATGTTGCTGCGCTGCCGGGTGATCGTGTCGAGTTGAAGTTGTCTTTCGATGGCCCGCCCCCACAACCTCACGGTTATACGACCGAGTCGCCGGCACGAATCGCGCTGGATCTGCCCGGGGTCGTCAATCAGCTTTCGAGCAAGAGTCGTGAGCTGGGTGGTGGCAATGCCCGTAGCGCGACGGTGGTGGAAGCCAAGGACCGGACGCGGCTAATCATCAATCTGACCCAGTTGACCCCGTACAGCGCCCGTGTCGACGGCAACAACCTGATTGTGGTGGTCGGGCAAGGCGCCAATAACAAAACGCCTCGGCCGACTACCCGCGCGCCTCGCGCCGCGACTGCAATGCCCGCCCCGACGAAAGCCTATGCGCCCGTGGGCAAAGCCATTCGCGGTGTGGATTTCCAGCGCGGTACGCAGGGTGAAGGCAATGTAGTGATTGATCTGTCGGATCCGTCCATCGCCCCGGACATCCAGGAGCGCGACGGAAAGATCATCCTGGGATTCGCCAAAACCCAATTGCCAGAACCGTTGCGCGTGCGCCTGGACGTCAAGGATTTCGCCACCCCGGTGCAGTTCGTCAATGCCAGCGCCACGGGGGATCGGGCCACGATCAGTATCGAGCCTAGTGGAGCCTTCGATTATTCGACCTACCAGACCGACAACAAGCTGACGGTCAGCATTCGGCCAATGACCGTCGACGACCTGCAAAAGCGCAACGCCGAACGTTTTGCCTATACCGGTGAAAAACTCTCGCTGAATTTCCAGGACATCGATGTGCGTTCGGTGCTGCAACTGATCGCTGATTTCACCAACCTCAATCTGGTGGCCAGCGACACGGTGCAGGGCGGCATCACCTTGCGTTTGCAGAACGTGCCGTGGGACCAGGCGCTGGACCTGGTGCTGAAAACCAAAGGCCTGGACAAGCGCAAGATCGGTAACGTCCTGCTGGTGGCGCCGGCCGATGAAATCGCCGCGCGTGAACGTCAGGAACTGGAATCGCAGAAGCAGATTTCCGAGCTCGCGCCTTTGCGTCGCGAATTGCTGCAGGTCAACTACGCCAAGGCCGCCGACATCGCCAAGCTGTTCACGTCGGTGACCAGTGCCGAAGCGAAAATCGACGAGCGGGGTTCGATCACGGTTGATGAACGGACCAACAACATCATTGCCTACCAGACCCAGGACCGACTCGACGAACTTCGTCGCATCGTCGCGCAACTGGATATCCCGGTGCGTCAGGTGATGATCGAGGCGCGAATCGTCGAAGCCAACGTCGACTACGACAAAAGCCTCGGCGTGCGCTGGGGCGGTTCGGTGCAGAACAAGGGCAACTGGAACACATCCGGCGTCAGCAATGGCTCTTCGACCACTATCGGTACTCCGGGCAGCACCAGCACCAACTCGCCGTTTGTCGACCTGGGCGCTGCGGGCAACACCTCGGGGATCGGCATCGCCTTCATCACCGATAACGTGTTGCTGGACCTGGAGCTGACCGCAATGGAGAAGACCGGTAACGGCGAAATCGTCTCACAACCCAAGGTGGTCACGTCCGACAAGGAGACCGCGAAAATCCTCAAGGGCACCGAGATTCCCTATCAGGAAGCCAGTTCCAGCGGTGCCACGTCGGTGTCGTTCAAGGAAGCGTCGCTGTCCCTTGAGGTCACTCCGCAGATCACCCCGGACAACCGGATCATCATGGAGGTCAAGGTGACCAAGGATGAGCCGGATTACCTGAACAAGGTCCAGGATGTACCCCCGATCAAGAAAAACGAGGTCAATGCCAAGGTCCTGGTCAATGATGGCGAGACCATCGTGATTGGTGGGGTTTTCTCAAATACTCAGAGCAAGGTTGTAGATAAGGTGCCATTTCTCGGTGATGTGCCGTATCTTGGCCGCCTTTTCCGGCGTGATGTGGTTTCGGAGAAAAAATCCGAGCTGCTGGTATTTCTCACTCCGCGTATCATGAATAACCAGGCGATTGCTGTGAGTCATTGATTCTGTGCGAAATTTGATTCTTGTTGGACCGATGGGGGCTGGAAAAAGCACCATCGGCCGGTTGCTGGCCAAAGAGCTGCGCCTGCCGTTCAAAGATTCCGATAAGGAAATTGAATTGCGCACGGGCGCCAATATCCCGTGGATTTTCGATAAAGAAGGCGAACCGGGCTTTCGTGACCGCGAGCAGGCGATGATTGCCGAGCTGTGCGGCTGCGATGGCGTGGTGTTGGCGACCGGTGGCGGCGCGGTGATGCGCGAAGCCAATCGTCGGGCGTTGCACGCCGGCGGTCGGGTGGTCTATCTGCATGCCTCTGTCGAGCAGCAGGTCGGCCGCACGTCCCGCGATCGCAATCGCCCCTTGTTGCGCACCGCTGATCCGGCCAAGACCCTGCGGGATCTGCTGGCGATCCGCGACCCGCTGTATCGGGAAATCGCTGACCTGGTGGTTGAAACCGATGAGCGGCCGCCGCGAATGGTCGTGCTCGATATTCTCGAACGCTTGCAGCAACTACCTCCCCGTTAAAGCGAGGCGCGAAATGCGCTATCCTCGGCGTCCTGTCACGACTGCTCATGGTTGTGGCGGATGGCTACCGAACGGCGTCACACCAGCAGACGCCGTGGACATTCGTTAATTCAAGGCAGGACGCCTGATTCCATCTTCACTGTGGGGACACATGCAGACACTCAAGGTCGATCTAGGCGAGCGCAGCTACCCGATTCATATTGGCGAAGGTTTGTTGGATCAGCCGGAACTGCTGGCACCGCACATCCGCGGACGGCAAGTGGCGATCATCTCAAACGAGACCGTTGCGCCGCTCTATCTCGAACGTCTGACCCGCAGCCTCGCGCAGTTCTCGGTGATTTCCGTGGTGCTGCCCGACGGCGAAGCCTTCAAGACCTGGGAAACCCTGCAACTGATTTTCGACGGCCTGCTGACTGCACGCCACGACCGCCGTACCACGGTGATCGCCCTCGGTGGCGGTGTGATTGGCGACATGGCCGGTTTCGCGGCTGCCTGCTATCAGCGCGGTGTCGATTTCATCCAGGTCCCGACCACGTTGCTGTCGCAAGTCGACTCCTCGGTGGGCGGCAAGACCGGGATCAACCATCCGCTGGGCAAGAACATGGTCGGCGCGTTTTATCAGCCGAACGTCGTGCTGATCGATACCGCGACCCTCAACACCCTGCCGGCCCGCGAACTCTCTGCGGGGCTGGCGGAAGTCGTCAAGTACGGGCTGATCTGCGACGAGCCATTCCTGACCTGGCTCGAAGAAAACGTCGATCGCCTGCGCGCCCTGGACCAGGTCGCCCTGACGTATGCCATCGAGCGTTCCTGCGCCGCCAAGGCTGAAGTGGTCGGTGCCGACGAGAAGGAAACCGGTGTTCGTGCCACGTTGAACCTGGGCCACACCTTCGGCCACGCTATCGAAACCCATATGGGCTATGGTGTCTGGCTTCATGGTGAAGCCGTCGCTGCTGGCACCGTAATGGCTTTGGAAATGTCCGCGCGATTGGGCTGGATCAGCGAGCAAGAACGCGATCGCGGCATTCGCCTGTTTCAGCGTGCCGGCCTGCCGGTCATCCCGCCTGAAGAGATGACTGAAGCCGATTTTCTAGAACACATGGCAATTGACAAGAAAGTGATCGACGGTCGTTTACGCCTGGTGCTGCTGCGCCACATGGGCGAAGCGGTGGTGACCGACGATTATCCGAAAGAAGTTTTACAGGCCACGCTGGGAGCGGATTACCGCGCCCTGGCTCAGCTTAAAGGTTAATAAGATCCCGATGACTAGTTTGCATGCCGACGAGGCTTTCCTCGGCCATTACCAGTTGAGTCATGACCCTTTTGCTCCACGGGTGCCTGGCTTCAAATTCTTCCCGGCCCAGCGCAAACCGGTGCTGGGGCAGCTGCATCATCTGGCGCGCTATAGCCAGTTGCTGCTGGTGGTCACCGGCCCGCAGGGCAGCGGCAAGACCCTGTTGCGCCAGGCCCTGGTGGCCAGCACCAACAAGCAATCGGTGCAAAGCGTGGTGGTTTCCGCCCGTGGCGCTGGCGATGCGGCTGGCGTGCTGCACCAGGTGGCCCAGGCGCTGAACGTTGCCCAGGCGGAGGTCAATGCGATTCTGTCGCAGGTCGTGCAACTGGCGCTGACCGGGCAGGAGGTCTATTTGCTGGTCGATGACGCCGAGCAGCTCGACGAATCCGCGCTGGAGGCCTTGCTGGCCCTGGCCGCCGGTGCGCCGGAAGGTCGTCCGCATGTGTTCCTGTTCGGTGAGTCGTCGCTGATTGCGCAACTGGACGCGCTGAGCCTCGAGGAAGAACGCTTCCACGTCATTGAGTTGCAGCCTTACACCGAAGAAGAAACCCGCGAATACCTGGACCAGCGGCTCGAAGGCGCCGGCCGGGGTATCGAACTTTTTACCGCAGATCAGATCTCTGATATTCACGAAAGCTCCGACGGCTGGCCTGGCAACATCAACCAGGTTGCCCGCGATGCAATGATCGAAGCCATGATTGCCAGCCGCTCAGCGGTCAAGCGTCCAAGTATGGGGTTCAACATGCCGAAGAAACACGTATTGGCGATTTCCGCCGTCGTCGTGGTCGCGGTAGCCGCCGCCTGGTTGATGCCGGGCCGCAGCAAAGCACCGACCACCGGCGCGCCGGCCAACGAACAGGCGCAACTGCCGCTCGGCCAGGGCACGCCACAACCTAATAGCGGCGGGGCACCTTCCGTCGAATTCGCCGGTAATTCGCAGCCGATGCCATTGCCGCTGGTCGGCAATTCGCAACCGGTCATGCGCGGTCCGCTGGCCGAAGCCGCCGGTGGCATCACCGAAGGCGACGACGGCGTGCCGGTCGAAGGTTCCAGCGCTACACCGCCAACCGTGACCACCACTGCGCCGCCGGCGGGCATCCAGCCTGGCCCTGCGCCGACGCCTGCCGCCAAACCGGTGCCTGCGCCGACTCAGGTTGCGACCGCCAAGCCAGTCCCGACTGCGCCAGCCGTGAAGCCGGCCCCAGCGCCAGCCAAGCCAGCCGTCGTGGCCACCGCCAAGCCTGTCGAGAAGCCAGCCGCCGCTCCTGCGAAAGGCGCTGGTGGCACCTGGTACGCCGGGCAGCCTACCAGCAACTACGTGGTGCAGATCCTCGGCACCAGCTCCGAAGCGACCGCGCAAAACTTCGTGAAAGAGCAGGGCGGCGAGTACCGTTACTTCAAGAAAGTCCTCAACGGCAAGCCGCTTTACGTCATCACCTACGGTAACTTCGCCAACCGCGATGCAGCCCTGACCGCCATCAAGGCCTTGCCAGCGAAGGTTCAGGCTGGTAAACCTTGGCCTCGCACTGTCGCCAGCGTCCAACAGGAACTGGCAACAACTCGCTGAAGATTCGGCGGCCTTACCCAGGCCGCCTCTCCAAGCACCTCAAAATTTCTACAAGTGCATGCCGCCTCTACAGGCCGCGTGCCTTGTGGTGTCTGCGTCACAGTAGTCTTTGAGTCGTTGCGGTCAAAATTAAAAAAGTTTTGACTAGCACAGCAGATCGCTTTAAACCTTTCACAAATGCGACATAGATTTGCGACAGTTCGTCGTCAAATTTGTGAGCCTCTGTGTCGCTGTGTACAATGACCACCCTTTTGCCCCCGCTAAAGCCGGCGAACGTTCGGCGCGGAACGCAAGTGGTTGAATTGAAAAGAAATTTGCCTCGAAAAGAGGCAGCCTGGTGAGAAAGTGTCTATGAAAGCAGGTCTGTACCAACCAGATGAATTCAAGGATAACTGCGGTTTCGGCCTGATAGCCCATATGCAGGGCGAGCCCAGTCATACCCTTTTGCAAACGGCCATCGAGGCCCTGACCTGCATGACCCACCGCGGTGGGATCAACGCCGACGGCAAGACCGGTGACGGTTGCGGTCTGCTGATTCAAAAGCCGGACGTGTTCCTGCGAGCCATCGCCCAGGAAACCTTCGGCGTCGAACTGCCCAAGCAATATGCCGTGGGCATGGTCTTCTTCAACCAGGACCCGGTCAAAGCCGAAGCCGCTCGCGAGAACATGAACCGCGAGATTCTGGCCGCCGGCCTGCAGCTTATCGGCTGGCGCAAAGTGCCGATCGATACCAGCGTCCTCGGCCGTCTGGCCCTGGAGCGCCTGCCGCAGATCGAACAGGTGTACATCGGCGGTGAAGGCCTGAGCGACCAGGACATGGCGATCAAGCTGTTCACCTCCCGTCGTCGCTCGTCCGTGGCCAACGCTGCCGATGCCGATCACTACATCTGCAGCTTTTCGCACAAGACCATCATTTATAAAGGCCTGATGATGCCGGCGGATTTGACCGCCTTCTATCCAGACCTCAGCGATCAGCGCCTGCAAACCTCGATTTGCGTGTTCCACCAGCGCTTCTCGACCAACACCCTGCCGAAATGGCCGTTGGCGCAGCCGTTCCGCTTCCTCGCCCACAACGGCGAGATCAACACCATCACCGGCAACCGTAACTGGGCCGTGGCCCGTCGCACCAAGTTCACCAACGATCTGATGGACCTGGAAGAGCTCGGCCCGCTGGTCAACCGTGTCGGTTCCGACTCCTCCAGCATGGACAACATGCTCGAGCTGATGGTCACTGGTGGCATCGACCTGTTCCGTGGCGTGCGGATGATCATTCCGCCTGCGTGGCAGAACGTCGAAACCATGGACCCGGATCTGCGGGCGTTCTACGAATACAACTCGATGCACATGGAACCGTGGGACGGCCCGGCCGGCGTGGTAATGACCGATGGTCGTTACGCGGTGTGCCTGCTCGACCGTAACGGTCTGCGTCCGGCGCGTTGGGTCACCACCAAGAACGGTTTCATCACCCTGGCCTCGGAAATCGGCGTCTGGAACTACCAGCCTGAAGACGTGATCGCCAAGGGACGTGTGGGCCCGGGCCAGATCTTCGCCGTGGACACCGAAACCGGTCAGATCCTCGACACCGACGCCATCGACAACCGCTTGAAGTCCCGTCATCCGTACAAGCAATGGCTGCGCAAGAATGCCCTGCGCATCCAGGCGACCATGGAAGACAACGACCACGGTTCGGCTTTCTACGATGTCGACCAGCTCAAGCAATACATGAAGATGTACCAGGTCACGTTCGAAGAGCGCGACCAGGTATTGCGTCCGCTGGGCGAGCAGGGCTACGAAGCCGTCGGCTCGATGGGCGACGATACGCCAATGGCCGTGCTGTCCCAGCGCGTGCGCACGCCGTACGACTATTTCCGCCAGCAGTTCGCGCAGGTCACCAACCCGCCGATCGACCCGTTGCGTGAAGCCATCGTCATGTCGCTGGAGATCTGCCTCGGTGCCGAGCGCAACATCTTCCAGGAGTCGCCGGAACACGCCTCGCGCGTGATCCTAAGCTCGCCGGTCATTTCGCCGGCCAAGTGGCGTTCGCTGATGAACCTGGATCGTCCGGGCTTCGAGCGCGCGATCATCGACCTCAACTACGACGAAAGCGTCGGCCTCGAAGCGGCCATCCGCAACGTCGCCGATCAGGCTGAAGAAGCCGTGCGCTCTGGCCGCACCCAGGTCGTGCTGAGTGACCGCCACATTGCCCCGGGCAAGTTGCCGATCCACGCTTCGCTCGCCACCGGCGCGGTGCACCACCGCCTGACCGAGAAAGGCCTGCGTTGCGACTCCAACATCCTCGTGGAAACCGCCACTGCTCGTGACCCGCATCACTTTGCGGTGTTGATCGGTTTCGGCGCCTCGGCGGTCTATCCGTTCCTGGCCTACGAAGTGCTGGGCGACCTGATCCGTACCGGTGAAGTGCTGGGCGACCTTTATGAGGTGTTCAAGAACTACCGCAAAGGCATCACCAAAGGTCTGTTGAAGATCCTGTCGAAGATGGGTATCTCGACCATTACGTCGTACCGCGGTGCGCAGTTGTTCGAAGCCATCGGCCTGTCTGAAGAAGTCTGTGAGCTGAGCTTCCGTGGCGTACCGAGCCGCATCAAGGGTGCGCGTTTCGTCGACATCGAAGCCGAGCAGAAAGCCCTGGCGGCCGAAGCCTGGAGCCCGCGCAAGCCGATCCAGCAGGGCGGTCTGCTGAAGTTCGTCCACGGTGGCGAATATCACGCGTACAACCCGGACGTGGTCAATACCCTGCAAGCCGCTGTGCAGCAGGGCGACTACAGCAAGTTCAAGGAATACACGGCGCTGGTGGACAACCGTCCGGTGTCGATGATCCGCGACCTGTTCAAGGTCAAGACCCTGGACACGCCGCTGGACATCAGCGAGATCGAACCGCTGGAATCGGTGCTCAAGCGCTTCGACTCCGCCGGTATCTCGTTGGGCGCCCTGTCGCCGGAAGCCCACGAAGCCTTGGCTGAAGCCATGAACCGCCTCGGTGCGCGTTCCAACTCCGGCGAAGGCGGCGAAGACCCGGCGCGCTACGGCACCATCAAGAGCTCGAAAATCAAGCAAGTCGCGACTGGCCGTTTCGGTGTAACCCCGGAATACCTGGTCAACGCTGAAGTGCTGCAGATCAAAGTCGCTCAGGGCGCCAAGCCCGGTGAAGGGGGGCAGCTGCCAGGCGGCAAGGTCAACGGTCTGATCGCCAAGCTGCGTTACGCGGTGCCGGGCGTGACCCTGATTTCGCCGCCGCCGCACCACGACATCTATTCGATCGAAGACTTGTCGCAGTTGATTTTCGACCTGAAACAAGTCAACCCGAAGGCCCTGGTCTCGGTGAAGCTCGTTGCAGAAGCGGGCGTCGGCACCATCGCCGCCGGTGTGGCCAAGGCCTACGCGGACTTGATCACCATCTCCGGCTACGACGGCGGCACCGGTGCATCGCCGCTGACGTCGATCAAATACGCCGGTGCTCCGTGGGAGCTCGGCCTGGCCGAAACCCACCAGACCCTGCGTGGCAACGACCTGCGCGGCAAAGTCCGGGTGCAGACCGACGGCGGCCTGAAAACCGGCCTCGACGTGATCAAGGCCGCGATCCTCGGCGCTGAAAGCTTCGGCTTCGGCACCGCGCCAATGATCGCGTTGGGCTGCAAATACCTGCGCATCTGCCACCTGAACAACTGCGCCACCGGCGTCGCCACTCAGAACGAGAAGCTGCGCAAGGATCACTACATCGGGACCGTCGACATGGTGGTGAATTTCTTCACCTACGTCGCCGAAGAAACCCGCGAGTGGCTGGCCAAGCTGGGCGTGCGCTCCCTTGAAGAGCTGATCGGTCGTACCGATCTGCTGGATATCCTCGAAGGCCAGACCGCCAAGCAGCAACACCTGGACCTGACCCCGTTGCTCGGCAGCGATCACATCCCGGCAGACAAGCCCCAATTCTGCCAGGTCGACCGCAACCCGCCGTTCGACAAGGGCCTGCTGGCCGAGAAAATGGTCGACATGGCCACCTCGGCCATCAACGACATGAGCGGCGCTGATTTCGCCCTGGATATCTGCAACTGCGACCGTTCGATCGGCGCGCGGATCTCCGGTGAAATCGCCCGCAAACACGGCAACCAAGGCATGGCGAACGCGCCGATCACCTTCCGCTTCAAAGGGACGGCCGGTCAGAGCTTCGGCGTATGGAACGCCGGCGGCCTGAACATGTACCTGGAAGGCGATGCCAACGACTACGTCGGCAAAGGCATGACTGGCGGCAAGCTGGTTATCGTTCCGCCGAAGGGCAGCGTCTACAAGACTCAGGACAGTGCCATCATCGGCAACACCTGCCTGTACGGCGCCACGGGCGGCAAGTTGTTTGCCGCCGGCACTGCGGGCGAGCGGTTTGCCGTGCGTAACTCCGGTGCTCACACCGTGGTTGAAGGCACGGGCGATCACTGCTGCGAGTACATGACCGGTGGTTTCGTCTGCGTCCTGGGCAAGACCGGCTACAACTTCGGCTCAGGCATGACCGGTGGTTTCGCCTACGTGCTCGACCAGGACAACAGCTTCGTTGACCGGGTCAACCACGAACTGGTGGAAATCCAGCGGATCAGCGGTGAGGCGATGGAATCCTATCGCAGCCACCTGCAACGCGTGCTGAACGAATACGTCGAGGAAACCGACAGCGAGTGGGGTCGTAACCTCGCTGAAAACCTCGATGACTATTTGCGTCGTTTCTGGCTCGTCAAACCTAAGGCGGCGAGTCTGAAATCTCTGCTCTCAAGTACTCGTGCGAGTCCGCAATAAACGACGCAGCGGCAAGTCGCAAGCTTCAAGCGCCAAGCTTGAAGCTTGCGCGGTGTGGCGGATTAATTTGATTTTCTTGCAGCTTGAAGCTTGTAGCTTGAAGCTGTCGTGTACGAGGTTTTGAAGATGGCCGAACGTCTCAGCAACGACTTCCAATTCATCGATGTCGGGCGCAAAGATCCGAAGAAGAAACTGTTGCGTCAACGCAAGAAAGAGTTCGTGGAGATCTACGAACCCTTCAAACCCCAGCATTCGGCCGATCAGGCCCACCGCTGCCTGGGTTGCGGTAACCCGTATTGCGAATGGAAGTGCCCGGTGCACAACTTCATTCCGAACTGGCTGAAACTGGTGGCCGAGGGCAACATCCTCCAGGCCGCCGAGCTGTCGCACCAGACCAACACCCTGCCGGAAGTCTGCGGCCGGGTGTGCCCGCAGGATCGTCTGTGCGAGGGTGCCTGCACCCTCAACGACGGCTTCGGGGCGGTGACCATCGGTTCGGTCGAGAAGTACATCACCGATACCGCGTTCGCCATGGGCTGGCGCCCGGACATGTCCAAGGTTATACCGACCGGCAAGCGTGTTGCGGTGATCGGTGCAGGCCCGGCAGGTTTGGGTTGTGCCGACGTGCTGGTACGTGGCGGTGTGACCCCGGTGGTGTTCGACAAGAACCCGGAAATCGGCGGTCTGCTGACCTTCGGTATCCCCGAGTTCAAGCTGGAAAAGACCGTGCTGAGCAATCGTCGCGAAGTCTTCACCGGCATGGGCATCGAGTTTCGCCTGAACACCGAAGTGGGCAAGGACGTGACGATCGAGCAACTGCTCGAAGAATACGATGCCGTGTTCATGGGCATGGGCACCTACACCTACATGAAGGGCGGCTTTGCCGGTGAGGATCTGCCGGGCGTGCATGACGCGCTCGACTTCCTGATCGCCAACGTCAACCGCAACCTGGGCTTTGAAAAGTCGCCGGAAGATTTCGTCGACATGAAAGGCAAGAAGGTTGTGGTGCTGGGCGGCGGCGACACGGCGATGGACTGCAACCGTACTTCGATTCGCCAGGGCGCCAAGTCGGTGACCTGCGCTTATCGTCGTGACGAAGCGAACATGCCGGGCTCGCGCAAAGAGGTGAAGAACGCCAAGGAAGAAGGGGTGAAATTCCTCTACAACCGCCAGCCGATCGCCATCGTCGGTGAAGACCGCGTCGAAGGCGTGAAGGTGGTCGAGACCCGTCTCGGCGAACCGGACGCCCGTGGCCGTCGCAGCCCCGAGCCGATCCCGGGCTCCGAAGAGATCATCCCGGCCGACGCCGTGGTCATCGCATTTGGTTTCCGTCCGAGCCCGGCGTCGTGGTTCGAGCAGTTCAGCATCCAGACCGACAGCCAGGGCCGCGTGGTGGCCCCGGAACAAGGTCAGTACAAGCACCAGACCAGCAACCCGAAAATCTTCGCCGGTGGCGATATGGTTCGCGGATCTGATCTCGTGGTAACGGCGATCTTCGAAGGCCGTAATGCGGCCGAAGGGATCCTGGATTACTTGGGCGTCTGACGACGCCAGCGACAAGTTTCAAGGGTTTAGCTGCAAGCTCAAAGCCACGGCGCTTGCGGCTTGCAGCTTGAAACTTACCGCTGCATCTGTGCGACAAATTGACCCGATAGACAAAAGGCTGACCTGCAACCGTGCCTTTTGCGTCGAGCTCTGAGAAAATGCCCGCACTTTTTTTCCGGATGCCGACATGACTGCCCTGAAGAACGACCGTTTCCTTCGCGCCCTGCTCAAGCAACCCGTAGACGTCACGCCGGTATGGATGATGCGTCAGGCCGGTCGCTACCTGCCGGAATACCGCGCCAGCCGTGCCAAGGCCGGTGACTTCATGAGCCTGTGCATGAACCCGGAGTTCGCTTGCGAAGTCACGATGCAGCCACTCGACCGCTATCCGCAACTGGACGCGGCGATCCTGTTCTCCGACATCCTCACCATCCCGGACGCCATGGGCCAAGGCCTGTACTTCGAAACCGGCGAAGGTCCACGCTTCAAGAAAGTCGTCAGCACGATGGCCGACATCGAAGCCCTGCCGATTCCTGATCCGCACAAAGACCTTGGCTACGTCATGGACGCGGTCAGCACCATCCGCCGCGAACTCAACGGCCGCGTGCCGCTGATCGGCTTCTCCGGCAGCCCGTGGACCCTGGCCACTTACATGGTCGAAGGCGGTTCGTCGAAAGACTTCCGCAAGACCAAGGCCATGCTCTACGACAACCCGCAAGCCATGCACCTGCTGCTGGACAAGCTCGCGCAGTCGGTCACCAGCTACCTCAATGGCCAGATCATGGCCGGCGCGCAAGCGGTGCAGATTTTCGACACCTGGGGCGGTAACCTCTCGGCGGCGGCGTACCAGGAGTTCTCCCTGGCCTACATGCGCAAAATCGTCAGCGGCCTGATCCGCGAACACGAAGGCCGCAAAGTACCGGTCATCCTGTTCACCAAGAACGGCGGCCTGTGGCTGGAAAGCATCGCCGACGCTGGCGCTGATGCGTTGGGCCTGGACTGGACCTGCGACATTGGCGAAGCCCGCCGACGCGTCGGCAACAAAGTCGCCCTGCAAGGCAACATGGACCCGACTGTGCTGTACGCCAAGCCAGAAGCCATCCGCACCGAAGTCGGTCGGATTCTCGCCAGCTACGGCAAAGGCAGTGGTCATGTGTTCAACCTCGGCCATGGCATTACCCCGGAAGTGGATCCTGAACACGCGGGTGCGTTCATGCGCGCAGTGCATGAACTGTCGGCGCAGTATCACGAGTGATCGTCGTCCAATAAAAAACGCCCGGCTTATGCCGGGCGTTTTTGTATAGAGATCTCAGGTCACACTCGGCCCCTGTGGGAGCGAGCCTGCTCGCGAAGAGGCCGGCACATCCAACAGTGATGTCTGTTGAAAGACCGCTTTCGCGAGCAGGCTCGCTCCCACACGGAGTGGTGTCAGGCTTTGACTCCGCCCAACGGCGGCAACTTCGCCAGCTTCAACGCCACCAGCAGCGCAATCACCAGCAACGCACCAATGAACAACCCGATCCCGTTCCACCCGCCCAAGTGCCAGAACACCCCGCCCGCTGTCCCTGCAATACTCGACCCGGCGTAATAGCTGAACAGGTACAGCGACGAAGCCTGCCCCTTGGCTTTCACCGCTCGCCGCCCTATCCAACTGCTGGCCACGGAATGCGCGCCAAAGAAGCCGAAGGTGAAGATCAACATGCCGATAATCACCAACGGCAGCGGCGTGAACATGGTCAGCGCAAGGCCTGCGAGCATCAGCACAATCGTCGCCCAGAGCACTTTGCGCCGGCCCAGTTGGTCGGCCAAGGAGCCGATTTTCGCCGAGCTGTAGATGCCCGACAGGTACACCACCGACAGCAGACCGACGAAGACTTGGTCCATGTGGTACGGCTCGGCCAGCAAGCGATAGCCGATGTAGTTGAATAGGGTGACAAACGCACCCATCAGCACGAAAGCTTCAAGGAACAGCAGCGGCAGGCCAGCGTCGCGAAAGTGCATGGTGAAGCCATCGAGCAGACTGCGCGGGTGCAGCGAGCGGGGGCGGAAGTTGCGTGATTCGGGGAGAATTTTCCAGAACACCGTCGCCGCGATCAGCGCCAGCCCGCCAATCACCAGCATTGCCGTGTGCCAGCTGACGAAGTCGATCAACACGCCGGTGATCAAGCGGCCGCTCATCCCGCCAATCGCATTGCCGGCGATGTACAAACCCATCGCCAGCCCGATGTGCTGCGGGTGGATCTCTTCGCTCAGATACGTCATGGCGACCGCTGCCAGGCCGCTCAACGACAAGCCGATCAACGCACGCATCACCAGCACGCCTTGCCAGCTCGGCATCATCGCGCTGGCCATGGTGCACAGTGCGGCGGCGAACAAGGCCGCGACCATCACCGGTTTGCGTCCGACACGGTCGGAGATCGGGCCGGTGATCAACAAGCCAATGGCGAGCATGCCGGTGGCCACCGAGAGGATCAGGCTGCTCTGCGCCGCATTGATCGAATACTCGTGGGACAGCAGCGGCATCATCGGCTGTACGCAGTAGAGCAGGGCGAAGGTCGCAAAGCCGCCGGAGAACAGCGCCAGTACCGTGCGCATGAACATTGGCGTGCCTTTCTCGATGTAGATCTCTTTCAATTCGGCGACAACATCGCCCACCGAGGTGGGCGGAACTTCGTGGGCAAGGGGGGCGACAGCAGTTTTCACTTCGGACCTCGGAGGGCGCAGCCGGTCAGGCAATGAAAAAAGCATATAGCTGCCTAATGATTCAATCCAATATATTGTTCGACCTGTTTGATAGGTTTTACGACCTAATGGGGTTTTCATGGAATTGCGTCACCTGCGCTACTTCATCGCCGTCGCCGAAGAATTGCACTTCGGCCGCGCCGCTCAGGTGCTGGGGATCTCGCAACCGCCGCTGAGCCAGCAGATTCAGGCGCTGGAACAGGAAGTCGGAGCACGGCTGTTCGAGAGAACCAATCGTCGGGTCGAGCTTAGCGAGGCCGGTCGGCTGTTTCTGGAAGAAGCGCGACTGGTGCTGGCGCAGGTGGACAAAGCGGCCGACGTGGCACGGCGTGCGCAGCTGGGTGAGTTGGGCGAACTGAAAATTGGTTTCACCTCATCGGCGCCGTTCAACTCGACCATTCCCCAGGCGATTTTCTCGTTCCGCCAGCGTTTCCCGGCGGTGCATTTGAATCTGCGGGAGATGAGCAGCACCCAAGTGGCCGACGCGCTGGTCGATGAGTCGATCGAAGTCGGCATCATGCGACCGCTTGGGCTGCCGGACTCCCTCAGCGTCGTGGAGTTGATGCGTGAGCCGCTGGTCGCGGTGCTCAGCTCAAAACATCCGCTAGTGAACGACAGCGAAGAGGGTTTGTTCCTCTCGGCATTGGCCCTCGAACCGTTCGTTTTCTTCCCACGCAGCTATGGCAGCGGTCTGTACGCACAGTTGCTCAGCCTGGCCCGCGATGCCGGTTTCAGCCCGCACTTCGCTCAAGAGGCAGGCGAGGCAATGACGATTATCGGGTTGGTGGCGGCGGGGCTGGGCGTGTCGGTGCTGCCGGCCTCTTATCAGCGGATGCGCATTGACGGCGTGGTGTACCGGCCGTTGCTTGATCCGGAAGCGGTGTCGGCGGTGTGGCTGGTGCAGCGCAAGGACCAGAAGTCGCCGATGGCCAAGGCGTTTGTGGATTTGTTGACGAGGAAGGTTGAGGGGGCTTGAGCGCAGGGACACTCAAAGTAACGGATCCTGTTTAGTGATTTGCGCGATTGTTGAGCAAAATCGATTTCTTTCGATGAGTGCCATGGATGCCACTTCTATATCAACCGAAGGAAGGCAGTGTGCTGATTTGTGATTTCAGGGGGTATGAAGTCCCCGAAATGATCAAAGTCAGACCTGTTGTCGTGATACGAAAACACAAAACCAACAGCTTACTGGTGACAGTTGTGCCGCTCA
The DNA here is from genome assembly GCF_007993905.1 of Pseudomonas sp. SJZ077. Lineage (NCBI taxonomy): Bacteria > Pseudomonadati > Pseudomonadota > Gammaproteobacteria > Pseudomonadales > Pseudomonadaceae > Pseudomonas > Pseudomonas sp. SJZ077. Next base: position 32,061 of record NZ_VIUJ01000019.1, on the reverse strand, counting down.
GTACTACCGCTCCGGATCGCATACTTGATCACCACCTGGAACTTCAAAGTCATCTACAGGGTGCCAGTCCTGTTTGCTGGGCGAAATGCGATATGGTTGCGACAGTAAGCCTCTCCAGGCTGGACCGGATCAAAAGTCGAGACCGACATGGAAAGCGTGTTTATGTTATTTCACACCTTGAAACAGATGAGTTTTACGCAATCAAAGTCGCGGTACGTAGTGCGCTTGGCCTGTGATGGCATCGGAAGTGGCGCAGTCAGGCGAATGGCCAGTCGTTGCCCTTGATCCTGTTTCGGGCAATACTCCCCCCGTTCCCGTAAGGGGCTTGTGAGACTCTGAGGATCCTGGGCAACCAGCCATCGCAGAGCCAGACAGGTACAGGGCGATGACAAGCCGACCTGTTTGTGAAGGGGCGCCGAAAGGCGCCCTTTGTCGTTCTCGAGGTGCTCGCCTCAGTCAACCCGTACCAGATCCCCGCGCAACGCCACCCCGGACACCACGGCCTTGAGCGCTTCCAGCCCAGGTATTTCCTCGTCGTCACTGCACTGGTATTTCCCGGTGTCCTGGCTCAGGTCGCGCTTGTTGATGCCGGCGATGTTGATCACGGCGTTAGCACCAGCCTTCTTGGCCTTGCTTTGCAACGTCGCCAAGGTCGATTGCAACGCCCAGTAGCAGGTGTCTTCAGCGGAGTTGTCTTCGTTGTCGTCGGCTCTTCGGCTGCTGCTCACCGCCTTCAGTTTGTGCACCTGGGTCGGCAGTGCTTCTCCCGCCAGGTAGAACTTGACGCTGCCATCCAGCAGACCAACTTCGGTGGCGCGTTTCACGCCTTCCTGAAAGTCCTGGTAGGTGGGTTCATAGGCGCCTTGCGAGGCGAAGACTTGATCAGCGTCCGGGTCGGTGGCCAGTTGCTTGACCACGTCGTCGCGCAGGTAATTGATCCAGCGGTTGTAGGTGCCGTGGATCCTGCCGTCCTTGTAGTCCAGGCCGCGGCTGTCGCGGTAGTCCATTTCGAACGAGGTGGAGGTATAGGGAATGTCGATTTCGGCGTGGTGCCGGTCGCGCACGGTGATTGCCGCTTTGATCATGCCGGGGCGCGCCGACTGCACGATCCATTGGCGCTCGATCAGTGCGGTGACGATGGCGCGGCTCATCCGATCGTCGCTCAGGCCCTTGTCGCCGGGAAAGTGTTCCTTGGCGGTGTACATCGGGCTGGTGCAGCCGCTCAGCGCAACGGCCAGGGTGAATACTGCGCCGATGCGCTGAAACAGAGTCATTCCCTTCACTCCAGACGTTTTTTCAGATCAGTGCCAGCGACGGAAAATCAGCGAAGTGTTGACGCCACCAAACGCAAAATTGTTGTTCATCACGTACTCATTACTCATCTGGCGGAACTCGCCGCGCAGGTAGTCGAGCTTGCCGCAGTGCGGATCGACCTCGTCGAGGTTGAACGTGTGCACGTACAGGTCGCGGTTCATCATTTCGATGCTGAACCAGGATTCCAGCGCACCGCAGGCGCCCAAGGTGTGCCCGAGGAAGCTCTTCTGCGAACTGATCGGCATGTGCTCGCCGAACAACGCGCTGGTGGCCAGTGTTTCGGCAATGTCGCCCTGCTCTGTCGCTGTGCCGTGGCCGTTTACGTAGCCGATGTCTGACGGTTGCAGCCCGGCGTCTTCCAGCGCCAGTTCCATGGCCCGGCGCATGGTGACTTGCTCTGGGCGGGTGGTGTGCTGGCCGTCGGCGTTGCTGCCGAAACCGACGAGTTCGGCATGGATGTGCGCGCCGCGTGCCAACGCATGTTCAAGCTCTTCGAGCACCAGCATGCCGCCGCCCTCACCGATCACCAGGCCATCGCGGTCTTTGTCATACGGACGTGGGCTGGTTTGCGGGGCGTCGTTTTTCAGGCTGGTGGCGTAGAGCGCGTCGAAGACCATGGCTTCGGTGGGGCACAGTTCTTCGGCACCGCCGGCGAGCATCAGCGGCAGGCGCCCGAATTTGATCGACTCGTAGGCGTAGCCGATGCCCTGGCTGCCGCTGGTGCAGGCGCTGGACGTCGGGATCAGCCGGCCGGTGAGGCCGAAGAAGATGCTGATGTTCGCCGCAGTGGTGTGCGGCATCATCCGCACGTAGGAGTTGGCATTAAGGCCCTCCGCCACCGAGTTGAGCAGCATATTGCCGAACGCCTTGATCTCGTCGGTGCTGCCGGTGGAGGAGCCGCAGGCGACGCCCATGCGGCCATCCTTGATGATCGGGTTACCCAACAGTCCGGCATCGGCCAGCGCCTGCTCCGACGCGCCGACCGCCAGGCGCGAGACTCGGCCCATGCTGCGCAGCTGCTTGCGGGTCCAGTGGCTCGGGACTTTGAAGTCGTCGATAGGCCCGGCCAGGCGCGTGTTGAGTTCGGTGAACCGATCCCACTCGTCCATCCGGCGTATGCCGCTGCGGTTGGCCGCGAAGTTGCCAGCGATGGTCTCCCAGTCGCTGCCCAGTGAAGTGATGCCGGCCATGCCGGTGACGACGACGCGCTTCATCAGCACAGGCCTCCGTTGACGGCCAGAACCTGCCGGGTGATGTACGACGCTTCCGCCGACATCAGGAAATTCACCGCGCTGGCCACTTCTTGCGGAGTGCCCATGCGTTGTGCGGGGATCATTTTCATCAGTTCTTCCACCGGCACGTTTTCGTCGAGCATGGCCGTGTCGATCAGGCCGGGTGCGACACAGTTGACGGTGATTTTGCGCTTGCCCAGTTCGATCGCCAACGCTTTCGCCGCGCCGATCAAGCCGGCCTTGGAGGCGCTGTAGTTGACCTGGCCACGGTTACCGATCAACCCGGAAACCGAGGTGATGCAGACAATCCGCCCGGCCGCGCGACGCCGAATCATCGGCATCATCACCGGGTGCAGCACGTTGTAGAAACCGTCGAGGTTGGTGCGCATCACCACATCCCAATCATCCTCGCTCAGCGCCGGAAAAGCACCGTCACGCGTCAGGCCGGCGTTCAGCACTACGCCGTAATAGGCGCCATGAGCTTCCACGTCGGCTTCGAGGATGGCCTTGCAGCTGGCGCGATCTGAGACGTCGAACTGCAAAACTCGAGCATTGCGTCCCAGCGCCTGGATTTCGCCCTGGACGGCGATGGCGTCGGCCAGGCCGCTGCGGCAATGCAGCACGATGTCGTGCCCGGCCTGGGCCAGACGCAACGCAATGGCACGGCCGATGCCGCGGCTGGAACCGGTGACCAGTACGGATTCAGTCATGGCTGGCTCCTTGGGATTCATGAAGGTATTGAGCGGCCTGAGGCGGGCGGAACACGTTCAGGCGGGCGGTGGCGTGAATGCCGGGGGCGTTGATGTGGCATTCGAACACGCCCATGCCGTTGTCGTCTTCCAGCGAGCGCAGTCCATGGATGGTCAGCTCGGTGCCCGCGGGGAAGTGCTCCACGTTGCATTCGAATTTCCGGGTGCCGAGCAGAAAACCCAGCGCCACCGCATCACCGCGCTGGCGCGCATGGCAACCGGCGTAGGCGGCAACACTCTGGGCCATCAGTTCGATACCGACCCACGCCGGCAGGCTGCCGTCGGGACGATTGAACAGGCCCCCGGGCTTGACGGTGAGGCGGGTGTGAATCTGCTCGTCATCGAACGCCAGGATCTGCTCGATGAGGATCATGTCGCCAGCGTGCGGCAGCAGCTCGGCGAGCGGCCAGTCAATCATGGGGCATCTCCGATAATCAGGCTGACGTTGTTGCCACCGAAGGCAAAGGAATTGCTCATCAGGTAGCGAGGTGCAATGGACGTCAGGCGATGGTCCGGGGTCACCCACTGCAAGGCCGGCAAGTCGGGGTCGGGCTGGCCGTCCCACACGTGGGGCGGCAGGAGGTTTTCCCGATTGTTCGTGCTCAGGCTCAACCAGCAGAACGCCGCTTCCAGGGCGCCGGCCGCGCCGAGCGTGTGTCCGGTCATCGGCTTGGTGGAGGAGCAGGGCACGCCGTGCGGGAACAGGGCCGAGACCGCCAGGCTTTCCATCGCGTCGTTGTGTTGGGTCGCGGTGCCGTGCAGGTTCAGGTAGCCGATTTGCTCGGGCTGCACCTTCGCGCGGTTCAGGGCTTTGCTCATCGCTTGCAGGGCGCCCCGGCCGGTCGGCTCCGGCGCCGAGATATGGTGCGCATCGGAACTGGCGCCGCTGCCGAGCAGGGCAATCGGTTGGCTCGCGCCGGCTTTTTTGCTCATCAGAAACAGCACGGCGGCTTCGCCGATATTGATGCCGTTGCGGTTGGCCGAAAACGGATTGCAGCGCTGCTCGGACACCGCTTCCAGGGCCGAAAAGCCGTTGAGGGTCAGTTTGCACAAACTGTCGACGCCGCCGCACAGCACGGCATCGCACACACCCAGATCGAGCAGCCGCTGGGCACTCATCAGCGCCCGGGCGCTGGAGGTGCAAGCCGTCGAGATCACATAGGCCGGGCCGCTCAATTGCAGCCAGTCGGCGAGGAAGTTGGCCGGCGCGCCGAGCTCCTGCTGCTGATAATCGTAGTCGGCAGGGAATTCATGTTCACGAATGTAATGGGCCAGGCCACGGCTGGCTTCATCGATGCCGGAAGTGCTGGTGCCGAGGATCACGCCGATTCGATCGCGGCCGTAAGTCTGGATCACTTGATCAATGTCATCGCGAATTTGCAGCGCGGCTTCCAGCAGCAGTTGGTTGTTGCGGCTGCTTTGCTCGGCCAGTTCCGGCGGGATCGGCGCCAGCTCACCACGCACCGCCGCCACCGGCAGCGACCGCTCCGGCACCCAGCCGGATTCGCTGCGCATGCCGGAGCAATCGCCAGCAAACAGGTTGCGGGCGACTTCCTGTTTGTCGCGACCCAGGGCGCAGATCACCCCGAGAGCATTCAGGTAAGCGGTCATGGCGTCTCCCCGCTCAAGGGCGTTACCAGGTACTTCGGACCTTTAGGCAGGTTCAACTCAAATCTCAGTGGTGGCGAGTAGCGCACGTCCCAGCGAGCGGGCAGGGAGCGTTGGGAACCGTGTTGCCAGGCCTCGGGGTAGTTGGCCTGCAATTCGTCTTGCGGGGTCAGCGCGAACAGTAACGCTGCGAACAATTCCCGGGCTTCCGGATTCGGCGGCAGCAGGCCGTCAGCTTGCCACTGGCCATCGATCAGTTTCTGGCGTGCCTGCGGAATGCCCAACAAATCCATCATCGACCAGCGAATGCCGGGGCCCTCGCGCGCAATTACTAACACCCAGTCCTGACGCTGATCAGCCAGCAAGCGCTGAATGTGCAGTTGCTGCGGCAGCGGCAGGTTTTCGGTTTGCCCGGGCAGCGGCGCCTGGCTGGCGCAAGCGCTCAGCAGCAGGAGGCAACCCAGAAGCAGGTAACGGATCATGTGGCATCTCTAGCGCAAAGTTCCGACAGCACGCGCAGCCGACGCTTGGGTTCGCTGACGAACGGATTACGCTCGTCCCAGGCATAACCGGCGAGGATTGCGCTGATCATACGGCGGATATCCGCTGAGCTGCCTGGATGATAAATCACATCCTGGAAAGTCCCGGCGTACCAGCCTTCGACGTAGCAGCGGAACGTGTCGACGCCGCGCTTGAGCGGTGCGGCGAACTCGGTCTGCCAGTCGACGCTTTCACCTTGCAGCTGGCGATGCAACACGCCGGCGGCCATGCTGGCCGAGCGCATGGCGATGGTCACGCCGGAGGAGAACACCGGATCGAGGAATTCTGCCGCGTTGCCGAGCAACGCAAAGCCCGGACCGTGCAAGGTTTTGACGTTGGCCGAGTAGCCGCCGATGGTGCGGGCTGGCGTGTCCCAGACCGCGTTTTCCAGGACACAGGCCAGGCTTGGAGTTTCAGCGATGAAGCCGCGCAGGCACTCGTCCAGGTTGTCCATGCGGCCTTCGAAGTGCTCGGCGGCAGCGACCACGCCCACCGAGCAGCGACCGTTGCTGAACGGAATGGTCCAGAACCAGATGTCGCGATGGGTCGGATGGGTGGTGATAAGGATTTTTTCCCGTTCGAAGGTCGGGCTGTCGATATGGTCTTCGATGTGGGTGAACACCGCCTGGCGCACCGGGAAATTCGACGGTGCTTCAAGGTCCAGCAAGCGTGGCAACACGCGGCCGTAGCCGCTGGCATCCAGTACAAAATCAGCTTCGACGCGGTACTGGCTGCCATCCTCACGAAGCACATCGAGCTGCGGCTTGGGCAGGTCGAAATCGGCACTGACGATGGCTTCGCCATAACGAACGTCGACGCCTTGCAGCGCGGCCTGATCGGCCAGCAGTTTGTCGAAATCGGCGCGCTGGACCTGGAAGGTGGTCGGCTTGCCGTTGCTGAACGTGTCGCCGAAATCAAAGGCGCTGTAGTGCTCGCCCCAGGCGAACGCGGCGCCGTTTTTCATCTGGAACCCGGCGGCGTTCACGGCGTCGAGCATGCCGGCTTCTTCGACGAAATCCAGGCAGTGCGACAACAGGCTTTCACCGATGCAAAACCGTGGAAAATGCTGGCGTTCAATCATCAGCACGTCGTGGCCTTTGCGCTTGAGCAGCGCGGCGACAATGGCACCCGAAGGACCCGCGCCAATGACAACAACCTGGCGACGTTCCATTTCAACTGTTGGCACGGGGGCTCCTTGCCGGGGCGGCGATATTCAAAGGGGTTTGGTGCATGCCGGCAAGTGCCGGCAGCAGTGTGGCGATCAGGCCCATCACCATCAGCGCGAAGTACAACGCCGGGCTGATGAGCTGTTGTTGCAGCAGCAGGTTGAGAAAGACGATCTCGCTCAAACCGCGAATATTGAGCAGCAGGCTTTCGCGCCAGCGACTGGCGCCTGCAAATGACGCGCCGGCCCAGCCGAGGCCGAGCCAGTTGCCCAGCAGTTTGCTGGCAATCGGCAACAGCAGCAGCGCCGCCAACTGCACCCAGCCGAGACTGGCCATAGCGGCGTGGACATTGATCTGCACGATACCGAAGGTGAGGATCAGCGGGATGGCGATCCAGGTTTGCAAACGGTTCATCCAGATCGCCGGCAACGGCAACACCAGCGGCACTTTCAGCGCGGCCATGCACAGCAGATAACCGATGCCGAAAATCAGTGCATTGAGCTTGAAGTGTTCGGCGACCACCAGCAGCGCAAAAAAGCAGCCGCTGTGCAGTAGCGGTTGGCGCAAACCCAGCAAATGCAGAAGCACCGGAAGGCAGGCGCCGACCAGCGGCAGCAGCAGACTGCTCAGGTGCAGACTGCCTTGGGCGAAGCCGAACAGGGTCCAGCATGCCAGGTCGATGAGGATCGCGGTTTGCACCAGCCGCCGGGTTGCGGCGGGCGGGTAATTGATGTGTCGCAGGTAGAGGTACAACACCGGGATCGCGGTGATGGCGAACACCAGGCCCACTGCCAATGAACTGATCCACGGTTGCGCGGGTAACAACCAGACCGCAGTCGCCAGACCGCAGACAAATGGAATGCAAAAACTCGGCAGGGCGATTTTCAGGCTCTGGCGATCCAGTCGCAGGTCGATCACATCGCTGAGGATGTTTCCCAGCAACAAGGCAAAACCGAGGCTGTAGAGGTTTTTCAGCCATACCGGCGAGATCAGCTCGGCGCCGCTGAGTTGCCAGCCCGGCTCGATCCAGAAGTACATCAGCAGCGGTAGACCGAAGGTCGCCAGCAGCAACTGACTGACGATCGGGATCAGGCCGAAGTGACGACCCATACGGGTGGCCACGGCGAACATCGTCAGGGCCATCAGCCAAAACAGGGCGATCATCATGCGGCTGGCTCCACGACGGCGGCGGCATGCACTTGGCGTCCGGCCCAGGGCGCCAGGATGAAACTGAACGCCAGCCCGAGGCTCACGGACAGGCCGAAGTTGCTCACCGCCGGCGTGCTGGACACGGCCAGCAAACCGAATGACAGCCATGTGGTCACCGCTGCCAGCAAGGTGCCCAGCAGGCTCACGGCGGCGCCGCCGACCTGTTCGCGCATGAGGATTGCGTAATCGACGCTGATCGCCGTCACCAGTAACAGGCCGAACAGGCTGAACAGGGTCAGAGGTTGGCCCATCCAGCCGAGGCTGGCCAGGCTGCACAGCGCGGCCAGCAAGGGCAGTGAGACGATGCGCAACGCACCACCGAAGCCAAACGGCAGGATCAGCACCAGCACGATCAACACGCAGGAGGCGAGTTTCAGCTGCGCCGCGCTGATCTGTGTCGCGGCGAAAACGCTGTTCAGTTCACCGAGACGGTCGACCAGTTCGACCCCCGGCAAGTCCAGCGCCTGAATGCGCAACAGCGAAGGATTATTCAGGCCTTGCAGGCTGACCATCGCCGCCACGCCCTCATCGGTCGGCCCCAGCCACAGGGTGCGATAAGGTTCCGCCAGCGGACCGACCAGCGAGGCGTCGATGTCTTCGGCGGGCAGCGCCAGCAACGTTGCAAGCTCCGCTTGCAGCGCTTCTGCCGGCACGCCGAGGTCGAGCAAGGGTTGCCAGAACTGCGGCAACTTGCTCAACGCATCGCGCACTTTGCGCTGCTCGCTCGGCTGGCTGACCAGTTGATTTAGCGACAGGTAACCCTGGAGTTTTTCCAGGTTGACCAGCTGATCCAGGCGCTCGCTCAGTGCAGTCTGGCGTTCGAGCAGTTCCTGTTGATTGGCCGCGCGCACCAGGAAGAACTGGCTGGTCGGCTGATAGCCGGTGATGCGCGCAATGGCTTGGGCTTCGTCGGTCAATTGCTGCGGTGCGCCGATCCACTGGCGGATATCGTTTTTGCTTTCCAGTTGCAACAGGCCGCCGACGCAGAAGGCAATCAGCAGTGCCAATAACACGGGCGTACTGACGTGTTTGAGCAGCGCTTCGCGCAGGTTCAGCAAACACTCGCAGATACGCAGCGGCCAATGCGCCGGTCGCAGGTTCACGCCCTTGAGCAACGCTGGCAGCAGGCACACGGCCGACAAGTAGGCGCCGAGCAGGCCGGCGGCGGAGAACACGGCAATCTGGGTCAGGGCCGGGAAAGGCGTCCAGGCCAGGGCCAGGTAGCCGATGCAACTGGTGATCAGGCTCAGCGTCAGGCCTGGCAGGGTCAGGCGTAACGCCGGCCAGCTGTTCCAGGGTTTCAGGCTCCAGCTTTTCGACAGGTAATGCAGCGGGTAATCGACGGCCACGCCAATCAGGCTCGAGCCCAGCACCAACGTCATCACATGCATATGACCGAACAGCGCCACGCACGCCACCGCACCAAACAGCATGCCCACCAGCACGGGAACGAAAGCGAGCAAGACACGCCAGCGCCGGAAGGCCAGCAACAGCAACAACAGAATGCCCACGGTGGCACCGCCGCCGACCCATGTCATTTCGCGGGTGGCTTGTTGCTGACCGTTGGCCGCGTACAGCAGACCGCTGGCAGCGAGCAGTTGCACGTCGGCCTGGGCGGCTTCTTTTCGGCTGCGTTCAAGCAGGTCAGCCACTTGCAGCGGCAGGCTCATGTCGAAGGCATTGCCGGTGGTTTTTGCCCGCAGCAACACCCAGCTCTTGCCGTCGGCATCGGCGACCAGCGCTCCGCTGCCGATGTCCAGTTGCACGGCGCCGTGTTGTGGTTGGCTGTTCTGGATGCGCCCGGTCAGGCCCAGCCAGTCATCCTGGCTCGGCACCAGGCTGAAACCGGTGAACGGGTCGAACAGCGCTTGCACCCGCTGCTGGATAAAGGCGTCGGGGTGTTCGATCAACTGCTGCCGATCCATCGCCGAAAGCATCGACAGCCGGCCTTGCAGCAATTGCGTGCGCAGCGCCGGCAAGTCGGCTTGCAGGTTCCACTGAACCTTCTCGAACAAACCGCTGGCCTGCCACTGCTCGCCGAGTTTCTGCGCCATGGCAATGGCTCGCGGGCGATCTTTATGGCCTACCAGCACCAGCATTTCCCGGTTCAACGGTTCTTGTATGCGTTGTTCGGCGCGCAGTTCCAGCGCGTCCGGCGCCGTGCCCGGCACCAGTTCCATCAGGTTGGCCGACAGCGGTGCACCGTCGCGCCATTGCCAACCGGCTAGCGCGAGCACCGCCAACAGCAGGATCAGAAACAGCCACGGAAGTCTGCGTTCACTCGGCAAAGTCATGTTGCTCCGCGTCGCTCAACGGTTGAGTGCTGGTGCTGTCCTGCATGCGCAAAAGGGTGCTGTCGCCCTGGGTTTCCAGCAGCTCGATGCTGTGCACCAATTCGCTGCCGGTGATGTTGATCTGATTGAACACCTGCTTGAGCAGCATTGAGCGCGGGATCAGCGTCAGTTTCCAGTTCTGTGCGTCGCCGCTCAAAGACAATTCGAAGTCCCGTTGCAGACCGGTGCTGTCACCTTGCAACACGGCGAGGAACAAGCGGTTCTGCTCGGCGCCGGCGCTCTTGCCCGGGAGCATTTGCCAGCCGCTGGCGTCGCGGCGGGCAATGCCTTTGTTGGTGATGCGGTAATCCTGTTGCAGCGGGGTTTTCAACAACCAGAGCAATCCGTGGTTTTTAGCGAGGATAAAAGTGCCCTTGCTGGTCAGCGGCTGGGGCAATGCGCGCAGGTGTTTTTCCTGGATGAAATGGCCGTGGATCACATCAGGCTTGGCCAGTTGATCGCTCAACTGCTGCAAATCGAAGGCATGAGCCATCGATGACAGCCCGAGCAACGCCAACGCACCGAGGTATTTGAAAAACGGGGTCATGCGAGCATCCTTTCTACGGCATCGGTGAAGATCTTCGGTGAGGCCAGCTGCATCTCGCGGCTGCTCATGTCGACAGCGACCTGTACGGAACTGGCGCGGGTCAAACGCTCACCGGTTTTCACATCGCTGATCAGGTAATTGATCTTCAGACGGTTCTCCCACTCCACCAGATTGGCCCGCACGTTCAGCTTTTGACCGAACACGGCGCCGCGCACATAGCGCAATTGCAGGTCGATCACCGGCCAGGCATAACCCGACTCGACCATGGCGGTGTAGTTGTGACCGATCTTGTCCAGCAGCGCACAACGGGCGACTTCCAGGTATTTGACGTAATGGCCGTGCCAGACCACGTTCATGGTGTCGACGTCAAAGAACGGCACGAGGATTTCCGTATCGGTGTGAAGCACTCCCTTGCTACGCATGCAGCCTCCAGTGTTGCTCGGCGATACGTTTCAGGCACAGGCGCAATTCGCCTTCCAGCGCGCGATCTTCGATGACCGGCGGGAAGTCTTTGGCCAGCTCTTCGTGCATGGCCGCCAGGGCTGGCGGTAACGGGCGCGCGTCCTCGGCTTTGCTGCGCAGCCAAACACCCTGGTTGGCGGCGAGCAAGGTGGCGGCGGCGACCTGTTCGGTCAGCTCCAGCACACGGATCGCATCGCGGGCGGCGATGGTGCCCATGCTCACCTTGTCCTGGTTGTGGCACTCGGTGGAGCGCGAGAAGACGCTGGCCGGCATGGTGTTTTTCAGCGCTTCGGCGGTCCAGGCGCTGGTGCCGATCTGCACGGCCTTGAAGCCGTGATTGAGCATCGCGCGGTCAGCCGTGGCGCCGGAAAGGTTGCTTGGCAAGCCATGGTTGTAACGCTCGTCCACCAGCAGGGCGAGTTGCCGGTCCAGCAGATCGGCCACGTTGGCCACCAGGTTTTTCAGGCTGTCCATGGCGAACGCAATATGGCCGCCGTAGAAGTGCCCGCCGTGCAGCACGCGTTCGGCTTCAGCGTCGATGATCGGGTTGTCGTTGGCGCTGTTGAGTTCGATCTCGATGAACGAACGCAGCCAGTTCAGGCTGTCGGCCAGGACGCCGAGGACATGCGGCGCGCAGCGCAGTGAATAGCGGTCCTGCAGGCGGTGCAGCGGTGCGGTCGGCGCATCGATTGCCAGATCCTTGCGCAACCACGCGGCGACTTGCATCTGCCCCGGATGCGGTTTGGCGGCGAACAGGCGCTCGTCGAAGTGCTCGGGATTGCCTTGCAGCGCGACCACGTTCAGCGCGGTGATACGGGTCGCCAGTTGCAGCAGGTAATCGGCGCGGGCGTAGGCCAGGCAGGCGAGGCCGGTCATCACGGCGGTGCCGTTCATCAGCGCCAACGCTTCTTTCGGGCGCAGCACCAGCGGTGTCCAGCCCAGTTCGCGATGGACGTCGGCGGCTTGTCGGCGCTCGCCCCGGAACATTACTTCGCGCTCGCCGGACAAGGTTGCGGCGACGTACGACAGCGGCGTCAGATCACCGCTGGCGCCCACCGACCCTTCTTCCGGGATCAGCGGCAGGATGTCGTGTTCGAGGAAGGCCTGAAGACGCTCCAGCAGTTCCACGCGCACCCCGGACACGCCGTGGCACAACGACTGCAAACGCGCCGCCAATACAGCCCGAGTGGCCTGGGCGTCGAGCAGTTTGCCCAGTCCGCAGCCGTGGAAGGTGTACAGATGACGGGGCAATGCCTCGACGTGATGCAGCGGCACCGCGACCACGCACGAGTCGCCGTAACCGGTGGTCACGCCATAGATCACGCCTTCCTTGTCCAGCAGGGAATCGAGAAATCGCGCGCCCTTGGCGATGCGCTCACGGTACGCAGGGTCGCTTTGCAACTGCGTCGGCACCTGACGGTTGGCCGCGGCCAGCACGTCTTCGATGCGCAAAGGGAGTTCGCCGAAGGTTACCGGCTCAAGCGTTGGCGTCGTCATCGGTCTTCCAGAAAGGGTAAAAGTTGAACCATTGTTGGGGCGCTTCAAGGCAATAGTGACCCAGGCGTTCGGCGTAGCGGGAAGCCCACTGATGAATGACCTGCTCGCGGTCGCTGCGTTTCCACACCACGGCCTCGGCAAACGGTTCGAGGGTCACGCGATATTGGCCCGTCGGTTTCTTCAGGCACATCAGCAAATTGATCGGGCATTTCAGCAAGCCGGCCAGCAGCCACGGCCCCTGGGGCAATGCAGCCTGATGACCGAGGAAGTCCACGGTCACGCTGCGCCCGCCATGCAGCGGCACGCGGTCGCCGGCAATCGCCAGCCACTCGCCACGCTCCAGTCGTTCATGCAGTTGCAGCATGATCACCGGGTCCAGCTCACTGACCTGAATCAGCCGCAGATTGGTCGCGCCGGCCTCGCCCAGCAATCGGTTGAACTGCTCGGCGTGCTTGGTGTGCACCAGTACGTTCATGGTGACCTTCTCGCCGATCTCCGCCAGTGCGCGGCAGACTTCGAGATTGCCCAGGTGCGCGCCCACCAGCATCTGCCCGCGAGTGCCACGCAGCTGACTGCGCAGCAGCGCCGGGTCGACGATTTCGATGTGATCGATGCTCAACTTTCCGTTCCATACGTCGAGTTTGTCGAGCATCGAATCGGCGAAGGCCATGAACTGGCTGAACACTCGCCAGTGGGTCGGTCGCAATTGCGGGCGTGCGCTCCAGTCCGCGAGGCGTTGCTGGTATTGCCAGGCACTGCGGCGGGCACTGCGACCGAACAGGAAAAAGTACAGGACGATGCCGTACAGCAACGGACTCAGCAGCCGTCGGCCCAGCACTTTGGCGCAGAGCGCGGTGAATTTCATCAGCCAGAAGCTGCCGCGCTCCTGGCGGTCGGCCCAGTGCTGTTTGTCTGCGTTACTGCTCATGCTCGCCACCGTCGCCAGAGGATCACCGGGGCCCTCAGCAGCATGCCGAAGAACAGCCGGGTGTGCATGCTCGAAATCAGCACATTGTCGTGGAACATACGGAAATGCGAGACACCGTCCAGCGGGTAATGGACCTTGGTCGGCAGCCACTGCATCGGCTGATTGCGCCAGGCCAGGCGCACGAGGATGTCCGAGTCGAAATCCATGCGCTTGCCGATCTTCGCCGAGTCGATCACTGCCAGGGTCGGCGGCAATGGGTAGACGCGGAAACCGCACATGGAATCGCGGATCTGCAAGGAAAGCGTGTTGATCCAGACCATGACGTGGGTCAGGTAGCGGGCGTACAGACGGCCCTTCGGCACGCTGGCGTCGTATTGCGGATAGCCGCAGATCACCGCGTCGGGATGAGCGCGCGATTGTGCGATGAAGGTCGTGACATCCTGCAGGTCGTGCTGGCCGTCGGCGTCCACCTGCAAGGCATGGCTGAAACCCAGGCGCGAGGCTTCGCGCAGGCCGGTCATGACCGCGCCGCCCTTGCCTTGATTGGCGGCGAGGCGGATCAGGTTGACCATTTCACGCTGCGCCAGTTGATCGAGCACCCTGGCGCAGGATGGATCGCTGGCATCGTCCACCAGAATGCACGGCAGGCCACTGGCGATCAGCGCGTCGACCACCGTGGTGATCGCGGTTTCGTGGTTGTAGACCGGGATGATTGCGCATGGTTTATACATCACCTGCAACCTCCAGCAGAATCCGCCCACTGGAGCAGGTCGCGGTTTCATTGCGGTAGGCGAAATACAATTTGCCGCGTTCCGGATCGAAGCGCAGGTGCAGTTGGACTTCATCGCCGGGGCGCACCAGTTGCTGGAACTTCAGCACTTCCATGCCAGCGAATTTAGCCGGCAGGTCCATCAATTGCTGGCCGAGGCTCAGCGCCCAATCCACCTGCACCACACCGGGCAATACCGGCGTTTGCGGGAAGTGTCCGCTGAAGTAGGCGAGGTCCGGCGGAACGGCCAGTTGCAGGCTCCATTCGCCATCGACCTCGACTTGTTCCAACACTTCCGGCGCTTTCGGGCGGGGGGCCAACAGCAAGGCTTCGACGTCGGCTTGAGGCAGTTTGCCTTGAGCGTTCAGGGGCAATTGGCGCAGTAACCGCCAGCGTCTTGGCAGGGCCAGGGCTTCGCAGTGCTGGCTCAAGTGCTGACGCAATTCTTGCGTGACGGTGCGTCGGCCCTGATTGCGCAAGGCATGCAGGCCGGCGTCGGTCAGCACCAGCAGCGCGCCCAGCGAGGCGCGGTTTTCCCGGACCACGCCGAGGCGTGCTTCTGCGACCCAGTCATGCTCCATCAACGCCTTTTCCAGCATCGGCAGCGAGATACGTTTTTCTTCCAGTTTGACGATCCGGTCCAGCCGTCCGAGCAGTTCGAATCGGCCGTCGGCAGCGATTCTGGCGGCATCAGCGGTGTGTTCAATATGGCCGACGGGCAAGTAGGGAGAGGCGATCAGCAGCGCGCCCTCGCTGTCCTGACTCAGTTCCACTTCAGCAAACGGCTGCCAGAGATCGTGACCCTGACGCCAGGCGATGCCACCGGTTTCCGAGCTGCCAAGGATTTCCGTCGGCCATTGCTGCAAGCGTTCGTAGAGGCTTTGCGCAGCCTCGGCCGGTAGCGCTCCACCCGAGGAAAACACCCTGCGAACCGCGCTCAAGGCCGGCCAGTCGAGGTTGTCGCCCATGCGCTTGAGCAGCGCCGGGCTGGCGACCCAGGCAAACGCCGTGTGTTCGCGACTGGCTCGCTGCAAGTCTTCCGGGAAGGCCAGTTGCTTGCGCACAAACGAGCGCCCGGCACACAGCGGCCACAGCACCCGAAACAGCAGGCCGTAGATGTGTTGGGCGGCGACGCTGCCGATGATGCACGCCTGGCCCAGATCGGCACCCCAGAGCTGCTCCAGCGCCTGCACTTCATTGGCTATCTGGCGCAGGGTCTTGTCGATGCGCTTGGGTTCGCCGCTGGAACCGGACGTGCACAGGCTCAGGCGACAGGCGTCCAGATCCAGTGCGGCGTGGGGCAGGGGCGGTTGCCGATAGTCGGTGAGGTGCGCGTCATCGGCCAGGTCGGTCAGCCACAGATCGACTTCGCTCGACCAGCGTTGGCGAGTCTGCGGTTGCAGGTCGGCAGGCAGCAGCACACTGACCCCGGCACGCCAGGCGCCGAGCAGGGCAATCGCCAGGTCAGCAGCATCTTCAAGGTGCACGGCGATACGCTGCACGCCTTGGGATTGCAGACCGGCCGCCAGGCTTAGCGCCTGTTCGCACAGCTGTGCGTGATTCAACGCCGGTTCTGCCGTAACGGCACGCTCCGGCTGTGCCTTGAGCAACAGCTGCTCAAGTGATATCCAATTCATGGGTGGCCTCGTACCCGTTGTCGTATGAGCCATTCAATGGCAAACAGCAGGCCCATCAATCCATAGGAAATCAGGCCGGTGTACAACATCCACCAACTCAGCGGCGCCCACAGGGTCAGGGCGGCGGCAAGCAAACCGTTACAGAGGAAAAACACACACCAGACGACGGTCACCTGGCGGGTGTAAACAATCGCCTTGGCCGGCAAGTGCGGCTCACGCAGGCGCGCCAGGCGCTCAACCATCGGCGGCCCGATTTTCAGGCTCAGGCCAAACAGCCCCAGCATGAAAGCGCTGATCAGCACCGGGTACCAACGCAGCAACAACGGGCTGTCGAACAGCGCCAGCAACAGGCAAAAGCCGATCGCAGTGAGCGCCATCCACAGGCTGCCGGGGCGACGGGCACCCAGCAGCGCCCGCGCCAGCCACAGGCTGCCCAGCAGCAGACCGAACTGCCACGGAGCAAAGTGTTCCATGCCGAAATACACCGCAAAGGGGTACAACAGGCCCGCCAGCAGCAGGCCAAGGCCGATCAGTCGACTCATGCGGCCGGTTGAACCAGACGGTAGACCGCCTCGACCACGTCACTGACGGTGCGCACCGATTTGAATTCTTCGGCGGCGATTTTCTTGCCGGTCTGACGCTTGATGTGATCAATCAGGTCGACGGCGTCAATGCTGTCGATTTCCAGATCCTGATACAGGTTGGATTCGAGGCTCACGCGCTCAGGGTCCAGCTCGAAGAGTTCTACCAAGGCATCGCGCAGGGTGTTGAAAATGTCATCACGAGTTTGCATGGTCCGGTCTCAAGCTGCCTGTTTTGCGGTGACGAACGCCGCAAGGCTCGCCACGTTGCTGAAGTGATTGCGGGTGTCCTTGGCGTCGGCGTCGATTTTGATGCCGTACTTTTTCTGGATGGCCAGGCCGAGTTCCAGGGCGTCTACCGAATCCAGGCCCAGGCCTTCGCCGAACAGCGTCTGGTCATCGCCGATGTCTTGTGCGCTGATGTCTTCAAGGCCCAGGGCGTCGATGATCAGTTCTTTGATTTCACGGTGTAGATCGCTCATCTTCGGCGAGCTCCTTAATAAAGTAAGAGTGCAAATAATCGTTGAGCTTGCGCGAAGCCTGAGGTGCAGGGCCACATGAAGCAAAGGCTTGTGGGTCTATATCGGCCCCGACACGGAAACTGAAGTGCACGCGACGTTTCGGGATGCGATACCAGGGCTCGGCCTTGGTCAATGTGGTCGGGCTGACCTTGATGATCACCGGGGTCAGAATTCTCGCACCGCGCAGGGCGATTGCCGCGCCCCCCCGATGAAAGGCTGGCGGTTCGCCCGGCTGGGTGCGTGTGCCTTCGGGAAAGATGATCAGCGTCTGACCGCTTTTCAGTGCGTCAGCCGCGGCGTCGAGCATGTCCATGCTGCCGTCGTTGCTGATGTAGTCGGTACGGCGTAGCGGGCCGCGGGTGAACGGGTTCTCCCAGAGGCTGTTTTTGACCACGCAGTTGGCGTGACGCACCAGGCCGATCAGAAATACCACGTCGATCAGCGACGGGTGATTGGCCATGATCATCTGGCCCGGGCGACCGAGTTTTTCCGCGCCCTGGATGTCGTAAGTCAGTACCCCGGTACGGGCCATGAACCGGACGAAAAACCAAAAGCAGCGACTGACGGTTTGCCGTGCCCGTAACCGATGGGTCTGCGCATCGCCGGGCAAGCAGCCCAGCAACGGGAACACCACCAGCCGCAGGCACAGCCCGCCCAACCCGAACAGGGTGAAGCTTGCGGCAGTGGCCAGCAGACGCCAGTAATAGGCGTCGCGGTTTTTTTCGCTTACAGGTTGCGTTGCCAGGTCCATACACGATTTTTCCAGGCATGTTGGCAGGTAGTCTGCTGGCCGAGCAGGGTACGCAAGAGATTCAGGGCATGGGGCCAGTGGGCGTTGGACAACGTATCTGAAGTGCTGTTCAGGGACAGCTGCCAGTCGGTACCCGGTGTCAGCAACAGGCCAACTGCATAGGGGAACGGCACGTCGTCGATCCAGGCCGAGTAGGCTTCGGGCGGTATTTCTTCAGTGACGATCAGCAGCACGGCAGGCGCGCCTTCGGAAAGTAGCGCCGCGGCCTCTAGCATGCCGTTTTCAAGGCCGTCACCCGCGGCGGCAAGGGCGGTCATCTCGCTGGTTTCACCGCGCATGATCGACCACAGGCCAATGACCGCGTTGTGCACCGACAAGCTGAATTGGGTTGGCGACAAGGGTTGCCCGGCTGCCAGATCACTCAGGATCTCGAAGGTACGGGGTGTTTCGCCATGACGGGAAATAAAGACCAGCGGTAGGTCTTGGCGACCATCGGCCAGGGGCCAGCCGACGCTGAACGCCATCCGCGCCAGGCGACTGAGCCGTCGGCGCTGCATGGCGGGCAGAAAAGACACGTCGGGGGCGGCATCGCTGCTCTGAAGCACGACCGGTTGTCGGCTCCAGGCCTGCCAATCGTCCACGCTTTCGAGCCCAGGGGCCCACGCGCGCCATTGGGCGATGTTGAAATTGATCACAGCCATTCATCCCGCCCCTGCGGGCTTTCTTGACACGGCGAATCGCAAAAAAAAGCGAACGGCCATACGTGGCGCTTAGCGCCGAGTGGCGCGCATTATCCCGTTGCGACGGGCGTGTAGCAAATGATGGTTACATTTTGCTCAGTGAAACGTACTGGTTGGTCCGTGAAAAAGCTGTCGTTTGGCCATTATCCACATCGGGGTGATCATGTCTGTCAGCTCTGTCGGTAATCAGTGGCGGGGTTGGCGGCTTTTTTATTAAGAGATTGCCGCTGACTGTGTAGTCCCCATGCCAGCGAGGTAGCTAAGCAGTGTCGTGGACTACTACACTCGGTCATTCTTTGATACACGGAGGTTTTTGACATGCGGCGCGTGGTGTTCAATCAGAAAGGTGGCGTGGGCAAATCCAGCATTGCCTGCAATCTGGCGGCGGTCAGTGCCAGCGAGGGTTATCGCACCCTGTTGGTGGATCTCGATGCCCAGGCCAACTCCACTCAGTACCTGACAGGCCTTACCGGTGATGACATCCCGATGGGCATCGCCGACTTCTTCAAGCAGACCCTGTCCTCTGGACCGTTCTCGAAGAAAAACAAGGTCGACATCTACGAAACGCCGTTCGAAAACCTCCATGTCATTACCGCGACCGCCGAGTTGGCTGACCTGCAGCCCAAACTTGAGGCCAAACACAAGATCAACAAGCTGCGCAAATTGCTTGAGGAACTGGGGGAAGATTACGACCGCATCTACCTTGATACCCCGCCTGCGCTGAACTTCTATGCGGTATCGGCATTGATCGCCGCTGACCGGGTGCTGATCCCCTTCGATTGCGACAGCTTCTCGCGCCAGGCGCTGTACGGCCTGCTGGCGGAAATCGAAGAGTTGAAGGACGACCACAACGAAGGCCTGGAGGTTGAAGGCATCGTGGTCAATCAGTTCCAGGCCCGTGCCAGCCTGCCGCAGCAAATTCTCGACGAGCTGATCGCCGAAGGATTGCCGGTGCTGCCGGTGTACCTGACCAGCTCGGTGCGCATGCGCGAATCCCACCAGGCCAATACGCCGCTGATTCACCTCGACCCACGGCACAAGTTGACGCAGCAATTCGTCGAGCTGCACAACCTGCTCGAAAACGCCTGACAGTCCCCTGTAGGAGCGAGGCTTGCCCGCGAAGAGGGCATAACATTCAACACTGCAGTTGACTGCCAGATCGTCTTCGCGGGCAAGCCTCGCTCCTACAGTTGCGGGGTGATGACGAGATCTCGTTCAGATCCCCTGGCTACGCAACCAGCTCATCAACTGCGGTAACGGAAACGCCCCGCTCTGACGCGCCACTTCCCGGCCGTTCTTGAACAGAATAAGACTCGGAATCGAGCGAATCCCCAACTGCGCCGACAATTGCTGATTCGCCTCGCTGTCCAGCTTGGCCAGCCGACACTTACCCGCCAATTGCCCCGCCGCCTGCTCGAACACCGGCGCAAACGACTTGCACGGCCCACACCACTGCGCCCACACGTCCACCAGCAGCGGCAGATCACCCTTGATCTGACTGGCGTAATCGCCTTGCTTCAATTCGAACGGCTTGCTCAACAGGACCTGGGCCTTGCAGCGGCCGCACTTTGGATGGTCGTTGAGGCGTTCGGCGGGGATGCGGTTGAGGCCGTTGCAGTGGGGGCAGGGGATGAGGAGTGGGTCGGTCATGGTCGGAGCTCTGAATGTTTGGGCTGTCTAAAACTGATTTGGAGTCGCACGCTACGTTTATCAAGACAACACAACCGGGCAGGCACGGTGATGCTCACATATTCGGGAGAAACAAACGGTGTCGCGGTTTGTAATCAGGTACGTAGTTTTGATATTGAGCAGCGTGTGCGCGACGGCTCAGCCAGGTTCATTGAGCGACTTGATGACGTTACGATGGCAGACATCGTTGCTCGCGTCGTCAGTGCCATTGATCCCCTGGACTGACCAACATCACGACGAACAACTGATCTCCAAATGCTTCCCCCACTCCGGCGGCCGTTCGGCATAGCTTTCCATCCCCGCTTGCTCGTCGAACGGATTACTCAGCACCGTATGCAGTCGCCGAACCTCTGAATAGTCGCCGCTCTCTGCCGCATCGATGGCTTTCTGCGCCAGATAGTTGCGCAGGATGTACAGCGGATTGACGGCATGCATCCGCTTGCGCCGCTGCTCCTGATCTATCTCGCCTTCGCGGGCAACCCGGGCGACATACAGTTCGGCCCAGGCATCGAAGCCTTTGATGTCGACGAAGTCATCGCGCAAGCGGGCGACGGCCAGTTCCGGTGATTCATCCCCCAGGCGACGGAAGAACAAGGTGTAATCGACGCCGCTGTTCTGCATCAGTTGCAGCAGGTGTTCCAGCAGTTTCTGGTCATCGTCTTCAGCGGTGGTGAGGCCGAGGCGGCGGCGCATCAGGTCCAGGTAGTGGGCCTGGTACAGCGGCAGGTACAGGCCAAGGGTTTCGCGCAGGGCGTCGACGCTGATGAACGGCGTCAGTGCCTGGGCGAGGGCGCTGAGGTTCCACTGGCCGATCGGCACCTGGTTGCTGAAGGAATACCGGCCCTGATCATCCGAGTGATTGCAGATGAAATGGGCGTCGAAGTCGTCGAGAAAGGCAAACGGTCCGAAGTCGAAGGTGATGCCAAGGATCGACATGTTGTCGGTGTTCATCACGCCGTGGCAGAAGCCATACGCCTGCCATTTGGCGATCAGCTCGGCATTGCGCTCGACGATTTCGCGGAACATCGCCAGGTACGGTTCCGGTTGTTCCAGGCACTCGGGGAAATGCATGGCCAATACGTGCTCGCCGAGTTCTTTCTGCTTCTCGGGGCGTTTGGTGTAGTAGAAATATTCGAAATGCCCGAAACGCACATGGCTCGGCGCCAGGCGCAGGACCATGGCCGCGCGTTCCTGCTTCTCGCGCCACACCGGAGTGTCGGAGCCGATCACGCACAGGGCACGGGTAGTCGGGATGTTCAGGGCATTCAGTGCTTCGGAGGCGAGAAACTCGCGGATCGACGAGCGCAGTACCGCGCGTCCATCGCCCATGCGCGAAAAGGGTGTCTGACCGGCGCCCTTGAGGTGCAGGTCCCAGTGTTCGCCGGCCTCGTTGTAGACCTCGCCCAGCAACAAACCGCGACCGTCGCCCAGCTGTGGGTTGTAAGAACCGAACTGATGCCCGGAATAAACCATCGCCCTCGGGACCGCATCGGCCCAGAGCTTGTGGCCGCTGAACAGTTCGGCGAACTCCCGGGTGTCGGCCACGGCCGGGTCGAGGTCGAGCAACGCCATGGCTGCTGGGCTGGCCACCACCAGGCGCGGGTTGTCGATGGGCTCGGGCAGCACATGGGCGGAAAACGTATCGCCCAGGCGGGCGAAGCGATTATCGAAGGTCAGTTCGTCGAGAGGTTTCAACGGCCATCTCCAGCAGAATGTCCGAGCATTCTGCTAGGGATAGGGCCGTTAGTCGAGTTTGGTGGGCGGCGGCTCTTGCGTCGCCTTGCTATCCACCAGCGGCGCGATGGTTTTGGATTCGGGATCGATCGGTACCATTTTGTATTCCTGGCCTTGAAGGTTCTTGAGGTAGACCTCCATCTGCCGGAACGAGATGTTGATGTGCTGCTTCTTGAATTCGCGATTGATGAAGCGGTTGACCTCATCCAGCACCGGGTTGCGGTCACCGAGGTCACGCACGTGCATGCGCAACTCGTGGTCGAGGGTGCTTTCGCCGAAGTTCAGGAAGTACACGTGGGGTTCCGGGTCTTTCAGGACGCGTGGGTTATCGCGCGCGGCTTTGAGCAGCAGCTCTTTCACCAGGTCCAGGTCCGAACCGTAATCGACGCCGAGCTTGAGGGTCACCCGGGTAATGGTGTCGGTCAGGGACCAGTTGATCAGTTGCCCGGTGATGAACGTCTTGTTCGGGACAATGATGTCCTTGCGGTCGAAGTCGGTGATGGTTGTGGCGCGGATACGGATCTTGCTGACCGTGCCCGACAGGTTGCCGATGGTGATGGTGTCGCCGATCCGCACCGGGCGTTCGAACAGAATCATGATGCCGGAGATGAAGTTGGCGAAGATCTCCTGCATGCCAAAGCCGAGGCCGACCGACAACGCCGCCACCAGCCATTGCAACTTGTCCCAGCTCACGCCGAGGGTGGACAGGGTCGAGACGAAACCGATGCCGGCGATCGCATAGGACAGCAACGTGGTCGTGGCATAGGCGCTGCCCTGCGCCAGGTTCAACTTCGACAGCACCAGCACTTCCAGCAGCCCCGGCAAGTTGCGCGCCAGAGCGAATGTGATGCCGATGATGATCAGCGCGCCGAGCATGTCGCCGATGCTGATCGGCACCATGCTCATATTGGCGCCGGTGCCGCTGGTGTATTCGTAGAGGGTGACGTTGTCCAGGTACGAAAACACCGAAATCAGATCGGACCAGACCCAATACAGCGCCGCGATGAAACCGCCCAGCAGTGCCAGGCGAATCAGTCGCAGGGACTGTTCGTTGACCTTCTCGATGTCCAGCGTCGGCTCTTCGATCACCGCTTCGCCGTCGCCGGCCTCTTTCGCCGCCTGGCGTTTGGCCAGGGCGCGTTGGTAGGCCAGGCGTCGTGCCGCCACGCTGAGGCCACGAACGAACGTGGCTTCGATCACCAGCCAGAACATCAGCAGGTAAAGGGTGTTGATCAACCGGTCGCTGAGCTTCAGCGCGGTGTAGTAGTAGCCGAAGCACACCGCCACGAACAATGCCACGGGCAGGATGGTAAACAGGACGCCGACTGCTTTGCGGAACAGCGAAGCGTTCTGGTGCGTCGGGCTGCTGACCAGCAGGCGGCTGAGCAGCCAGGCCATCAAGGCGTAGCAGGTCAGCACCACGGGCATGCCGAGCACGTCATCCGCCAGCGTCGAGGGTTGCAGTTCGGCCACCGCCACCACGGCGACCAATGCCATCACCACCAACCCGAGTCGGCGGACCCAGCCCTGAAGGAATTCGACCTGGGGTTTTTCCCAGCGGAAATGCAGTTCAGCCACGCCGCCCGGCGCGAGAATCCGGTAAGCGGTGTAGAACACCAGCCAGGCCTGGGCCATTTGCAGCAGCGCCGCGCCCATGTTGGCGTTCTGCCCGCGGGCGTCGATCTGCAGGGCCAGGCCGCACAAGGCCAGGCCCAGCGAGACCGGCATCGCCAGCAGAATATTGATCAAGATGGCCTGCGGCGTGTGCCATTGGCTGTCACGCTTGAAGTGGCCGATGTCCTGGTGAACTTTGCTCAATCGGGCGTACAGGCTTTTACGCCGCCACAGCAGGGCGCCGATCAGCAACACCAGGGGCAGGAACAACAACGGCCGCTGGATCAGGCCATCGCTCAATTCGCTCAGGCTGGAAGCCCACGGCAGCGTGGTGACCTGCCGTTGCAAACGCTCCGGTACGCCGTGCATCCATTCCAGATCCAGCGGCTTGTTGCTGGGGATCCAGAACATCTGCTCATCGAGCGTCGCCCGCAGGCTTTGCGTGGTACTGAGCAGTTGCTTCTGGTTGAGTTGCAGGGTGATGGATTGGTTGAGCACCGCGCTCAGTTCGCGGTTGAGGCGCTCCAGCAGGTCTGCGCGGGTGGTGGCCAGCTCCAGCAGGCTCTTGCGCAGTTGCGGGGTGACTTGCTCCGGCGGTTGGGTCGCCAACAGATTGTCGACGTAGGTTGCCGGGTTGTTGAGCAGCTCCCGTTGCTGGCTGACTTCGAATTGAAACAGGCGAATGTCGGCGATCTGGTCAGCGAGGTCGCGGTCGAGCTTGAGGCGCGGCAGGGCCGCCTTCTGTTTGTAGAGAATCTTGGAGAGCAGCAGGCTGCCCTTGAGTACGCTGATCTGCTCGTCCAGGGCCGAATCGCTTTGGGTCACGCTGTCCAGTTGCTGCTTGGTTTGCAGGTTTTGCTGGGTGATTGCGTTGAGGCGGTCGGTGTTTTTGAGCAGGTAGTCAGAGAGTTTCAGGTTCGCCGCGCTTTCGGTGGCCAGCAAGCTGCTGCTGCCGGATTTCTGCGCTTCGATGGATTGTTGGGTCACCGCCTCTTGGGAGTGGGCCAGGCGCTTCTGATTGATCAGGGTCTGCAACTCCTGGATTTCCTGATCCAGGCGATCGGTTTTTTCCGTGAGCAAATCATGCTGGCTGTTGCCCAGGTCCTGCAACTGGCTGTTACCGGCCAGTTCCTCGCGGCGCAGCGGGATCAAGGCATTCAGTGCCGCAAGCTCGGCGTTGAGCTGGTCACGCTGTTCGCCGCTCAAGGCTTTGCCGTTGTCTTTGCCGGCCTTGAGAATGTTGTTGATCTGCTGGATGCGCGTCTGGCTGGTGGAAATTTCAGCCTGGGCGCGCTCGGGTCGTGTCTGGGCGATAATCACCAGACTGTTGGCGTCGGCCAGTGCTTTCTGCAGATCGCTTTGCTGGGTCGAGCGCTCGGTGAGCACTTGCTCGAGCTGCTGGACCGACTGGTTGGCGTAGCGCTGCGCAACTGGCTGTGCCTTGCTGGCTTTCAGCCGCGCCAATTCCCGCTGGTTCTCGATGTTCTGCTTGGGAGCGGTGGCCAGTTGCTGCTTCAGATCGATCAATTTCTGATCGTAATCGCGCTTGTTATTGAGCTGAGTCAGCGTGTTTTGCAGGATACCCTGCAACGCTTTTTGATCCGCTTCCGGCAGTTTGCGATCGGCGATCTTGTCCAGACTCGCCTGCACGGCTTCGCTGGTCGGCGGTCCAGCCGCTTGCAACGTACCGACAGAAAGACTCAAGCCCAACAGGGCCATGATGAAAAAAGTGCGCAGGGTTGGCATAGAGACCGATCGAAAACGAGACGAAGGTTGGAGTTTAGAGGAACAAGCCCGGGCCGGGGCGACTTCCTTCGGGGAATCTGACGCCCACTTTGCCGATCTTGTTCCCTTCCATGGCCGCAACGGTCCAGATGGTGTTGTTCCACTCCACCTGGTCACCGACGACGGGAGCACCGCCGACTTTCTGGGCAATGAATCGACCCAGGGACATGTCTGGATCGATGCCTTCGACTTTCAACCCGTACAGTGCCGCAACCGCGGCCAGCTGGGCGTCTCCTTCGAGCACGAAGTCGCCGAAGAAGCGCAAATCGAGGCCGCGCTGCGGTGCCTGACTGAAGAGCTTTCCGAGGGCTGGAAGATTGTGCTCGTGGCCGATCACACACAGCAAATCATCGACTTCGAGCACCGTACTACCCGACGGATGGAGCAGTTGCTGACCACGAAACAGAGCGGCGATACGCGTGCCGTCGGGCATTTTCAGCTCGCGAAGGGGCGAACCGATGCACCATTTCTCGGCGCCGAGGCGATAAACGAACAACTCCCACTCGCTGGTAACGTGCACTTCCAGCGCTGCGCGCGAGATCGGTGCCGGCTCCGGCGGAACGGTCACTTTCAAAAGTTTCGCCACCCACGGCAGGCTCGTGCCCTGCACCAGCAGCGACACCAGCACGATAAAGAAGGCAAGGTTGAAGTAGAGCTGGGCATCCGGCAGGCCGGCCATCAGCGGGAACACCGCCAGAATGATCGGGACCGCGCCGCGTAGGCCGACCCAGGAAATAAACGCCTTCTCGCGGCCATGGAACGCCTTGAACGGCAGCAGGCCGACCAGCACCGACAACGGCCGTGCAAACAGAATCATCCACAGCGCCAGACCCAGCGCGGGCAGGGCGATCGGCAACAGGTCATGCGGCGTCACCAGCAGCCCCAGCACCAGGAACATGCCGATCTGTGCCAACCAGGCCATGCCGTCGAGCATGTGGAGAATGCCGTGGCGGCTGCGCACCGGACGATTGCCGATCACCAGGCCGCAGAGGTAAACCGCCAGGAAGCCACTGCCGTGCAGGGCGTTGGTCAGGGCGAAGACGGCCAGGCCGCCGGCAATCACCAGAATCGGGTAGAGGCCGTTGGCGAGGTTGATCCGGTTGACCAATTGCAGCATGACCCAGCCACCGCCGAGGCCAATCACGGCCCCGATGCCGAATTCACGCACGAAATGCCCGAGCAGGCTCCAATGCAGGCCCGTCTGGCCGCTGGCGAGCATGTCGATCAGGGTGACGGTGAGAAACACCGCCATCGGGTCGTTGCTGCCGGATTCGATTTCGAGGCTGGCAGTCACCCGTTCGTTCAGGCCTTTACCGCCCAGCAGCGAGAACACTGCCGCGGCGTCGGTCGAGCCGACGATGGCACCGATCAGCAAACCCTGGATCATGTTCAGGTTGAACAGCCAGGCGGCGGCCATGCCGGTCAGCGCGGTGGTGATCAACACCCCGACCGTGGCCAGCGACAACGCCGGCCACAACGCCACGCGAAAGCTGGATACGCGGGTGCGCAAGCCACCATCGAGCAGGATCACCGCGAGGGCGAGGTTGCCGACCAGATAAGCCGTGGGATAGTTATCAAAGATAATGCCGCCGCCGTCGACGCCGGCGGCCATGCCCACGGCGAGGATGATCACCAGAATCGGGATGCCGAGGCGCGAGGAAAGTGAGCTCACCAGAATGCTCGCACCTACCAGCAACGCGCCGATCAAGAACAGGCTGTTGATGGTCGTCGCATTCAAAGGCAGTACTCCAGAAAGCTGAAAGGCGGGCACAAACTGACCATGCAGTCTGCGTGCCAGCGATTCTAACCTGTTGAAATGTGATGCTGTCAAAAAGCTTTTGCAGCAGCGACAACGTCACCGAGATTGAGCTTGATCCCTGTGGCGAGGGAGCTTGCTCCCGTTGGATCGCGCAGCGACCCCGAAGAGGCGGCGCGGTGAATCAGATTCAACGCGCAGGCTGATTGGCGACTGCTTCGCAGCCGAACGGGAGCAAGCTCCCTCGCCACAGAGAAAGTGTCGGCGCTTACAGGCTGAACCGCCCAACCATGTTGTTCAGGTCCAGCGCCAATCGCGACAACTCATTGCTCGCCGCACTCGTCTGATTCGCCCCGGTCGCCGATTGCACCGACAAATCACGGATATTCACCAGGTTGCGATCCACTTCACGGGCGACCTGCGCCTGTTCTTCGGCCGCGCTGGCGATTACCAGGTTGCGCTCGTTGATCTCGACAATGGCACTGTTGATCGTATCCAGCGAAAGACCTGCACCGCGGGCGATGTTCAAGGTCGATTCAGCACGTTCGGTGCTGTTGCGCATCGAGTTCACCGCATGTTCGGTGCCGCTCTGAATGCTGCCGATCATGCGTTCGATCTCGCTGGTCGACTGCTGAGTACGATGCGCCAGTGCACGGACCTCATCCGCCACCACTGCGAAGCCACGTCCGGCTTCACCGGCACGCGCGGCTTCAATCGCTGCGTTCAACGCCAGCAGGTTGGTCTGGTCAGCCAGGCCACGGATCACGTCCAGCACCTTGCCGATGTCACGGGACTCGTTGGCCAGATCACCAATCAAGGTCGCGGTGCTCTGCACATCGGCGCTCATGCGTTCGATGGCGCTGACGGTTTCCTGCACCAGGTCACGGCCGTCACCGGCCGAGGTGGTGGCGTTCTTCGAGGCTTCGGACGTGCTCACGGCGTTGCGCGCGACTTCTTCCACGGCGCTGGTCATTTCATTGACAGCGGTGGCGGCCTGTTCGATTTCGTTGTTCTGCTGGGTCAGGCCACGGGCGCTTTCGTCGGTGACGCTGTTCAGTTCTTCAGCGGCGGACGCCAGTTGCGTAGCCGAGCCGGAAATCCGCTGCAGGGTGTCGCGCAGCTTTTCCTGCATCTTCGACATGGCCAGCAGCAAGCGGCCGGCTTCGTCATCGCCATCGACATGAATAGGGCGAGTCAGGTTGCCTTCGGCGATTTCTTCGGCCGCGCTCAAGGCGTTGGCAATCGGTTTGGTGATGCTGTTGGTCAGGAGCCAGGCGAACAGCAAGGTCAGGCCGCTGGCAATGACCAACAAGGTGATGACCAGGTTGAGCGACGTTGAATACTGTTCGCCGGCCCGGGTGTCGGTGACTTCGATCTGTTGCGTATTGATTTCGAGCAACTTGGCCAGTGCCGCGTTGACGGCCTCGGAGTTGGAGAGCAATTCGCTATTGAGCATTGTGCGCAGTTCATCGACCTGATTGTTGCGCGAGAGGGTCTTCATGCGGTCTTCAAGTTGGCGGTATTGCGCCAGCAACTGCACGTACTGATCGTAGGCGGCACGCTCTTGCGGGCCCTCGATCAGCGGTTCGTAGACTTTCTGCGCGTCACGAATCTGCTGATTACGCAGATCGAACAGCTCGAAGGTTTTCTGCTGCACGTCTGGTTCACGGTTCACCAGCAAGCGGTAGGACAGCACCCGCAGGCGCAGGGTCAGTTGAGTGAATTCGTCCAGGCTTTTGATGCTCGGCACGCTCATGGAGGCAATGTCTTCGCCGGCGCCGCGAATCTTGCTCATCTGGTTCAAGGCAAACACCCCCAGAACCAGCATCAAACCGCCAATCAGGGCGAAACCGAGGAACGCCCGCGGTGCGATATTCATATTACGAAGGGACATGGTGTTTACCAAAGTGAGCGCACCCGTGCGGCGCTGAAGCTGACGTATGGGTGACTTATCGGTCATACGACTAAAGTCTTGAGGGCCTGCGCGTTTTTGTCGCACAACCGCTCCGGCGACGAAGTGCAGGAACCAGATCCGCCAATCACAGTCTTTAAAGCTCGCGAGGAAGGTCGCCCGCCAGGAAAATCAAGGCCTTGCGTCCCAATAACCCTGGCATCGGTGGTGACTTTTCTTTATCGTACGCGCCCTTTGAAATGCTTGGAAAATCAAAATGTTGGAAGCATCCCTTAGTCAATTGGAACAGCTGGTCAGCGACCTGGTGCAACAGAACCAGACCCTGCTCGCCACCAACCAGACCCTGAGCACAGAACTGGCCCAGGCCAAGGATGAAAACGAAAGTCTGCAACTGAACCTGATGGAACAGGAAGAGAAACAAGGGGCCACCGCAGCCCGCATCCAGGCCCTGGTTGAGCGCGTCAGCGCCGGCCCGGTCAGCGCATGAATCACGGCGCCGCAGGGGTAAAAGTCGTCTCGATCCTGGGGGAGGACTATTCGATCAAGGCGCCGGCCGGGGAAGAGCAAACCCTGCTGGACGCCGCGATGATGTTGAAAGCTGCCTTGGCTGACACCAAAAGGAAGTACCCGACACTGATCGGTGACCGACTGCTGGTATTGGCTGCGATGAATCTGTGTTCCCAGCAGATCGAAATGCAAAAGCAGCACAAGCAGGAACTCGACCGTTACCAAGAGCAAGTCAGCGCCACGGTTGAAGTGATCTCCAAGACGATCAATCAGGCCTGATCGGCTTTGCGCACAACCAAAGAATAGATTGTCGGTTTAGTTGTATACAATCGGCACGGCTGTTGCAGTGTTTCAGCCTCTTATTCTTTGGGGGTGCTCCATGCAGTTCTGGCGACGCAGTATTCAATGGCAGTTGATCCTCAGCATGGGCACCGCCCTGCTGGTCAGCATCCTGATCGTGGTTGGCATTTATACCCTCGTGGTCAACCGCCTTGCCCAGAGCTATCTGGTCGAACAGGCACTGCCGTCCAGCATCGAAGCGATGCGCAACGACATCGAACGAATCCTCGTCCAACCCCTCACCGCCGCCAAGGACATCGCCAGCAACAGCATGGTGCGCGACTGGTTGGCCGGAGGTGAAAACAGTGCCCAGACCGCCGCGTTCGTCCAGTATCTGGAAGGCATCCGTGCCGAACACAAAGCCTTTACCGCGCTGATCGTCGGCACGGCTTCAAACCATTACTTCACTGAAAAAGGCCTGGACCGGACCCTCAGCCGTACCAACCCCAAGGACGCCTGGTTCTACGCGTTCCTCGACAGCAACCAGCCACGCACCCTCAATATCGACAATGACACCGCGACCGGAGAATTGGCGCTGTTCATCGACCTCAAGGTCGAGCAGGCCGGTAAAGTCGTGGGCGTTGCCGGGCTTGGGTTGAGCATGAAAGAGCTGTCGGAGCTGATTCACAACTTCAACTTCGGTGAGCGCGGCAAGGTCTATCTCGTGCGTTCCGATGGTTTGATCCAGGTTCACCCTGAAGCGCAGTTCAGCGGCAAGCGCACGCTGGCCGAGCAAATCGGCGCGCCCGCCGCACAATCGGTCATGGGTCAAAAAGTTGCCACCAACAGCAGCTTTGTCCGCGATGGCGAAGATTATCTGGCGTTGAGCCTGCCGTTGCGGGATCTGGGCTGGACCCTGGTGGCCGAAGTGCCACAGTCGCAGATCTACGCCGAAGCCCGTCGCGCCATGTGGATGAGCAGCGGCATTGGTCTGGCGGTGGCGCTGGTGTGTCTGTTGCTGGTGGTATTACTGGCCCGTGGCCTGGTGCGGCCGATCCGTCAGGTAACAGCGGCGCTGGTGGCCATTGGTAGCGGTGGTGGAGATTTGACCCACCGGTTAGATTCCAGCCGCGCCGATGAACTGGGTGACCTGGCGCGAGGCTTTAATCGATTCCTCGACAGTCAGCGCGAGATGATCGGTGAAGTGCTGACCACCAGCGAGCGTTTGCGCACGGCGGTCAGCCAAGTGGCGAAGGTTGTGGACAACACCGCCGAGCGCTCCGGTCGTCAGCAGGATATGACCGACATGGTCGCCACCGCTGTTCATGAGATGGGCCTGACCGTGCAGGAAATCGCCCAGAACGCGGGTAACGCCGCGGTCGCTTCACAGAACGCTCGCGATGAAGCGATGCAAGCAAGGGAAGTGGTCGGTGGGTCGATCCGGCATATAGAAAGCATGTCCGACGAAATCGGCATCGCCGCCAGTGCCGTCGGCGAATTGGCCGATCAGGTCGCATCCATCGATCAGGTGCTGGCAGTGATTCGCGGGATCTCCGAGCAAACCAATTTACTGGCACTGAACGCGGCCATCGAAGCCGCACGGGCCGGAGACATGGGCCGTGGATTTGCGGTCGTGGCGGATGAAGTGCGCACGTTGGCGCGGCGCACGCAGTCGTCGACCGATGAGATCCAACAGATGATCGGCAGCCTCAAGCAGGGCGCGGAGAATGCGGTTTCATCCATGCACTCCGGGCAGGCAGCAACAGGCACCGGCGTGGAATCGAGCCAGCGCACTGGCGCGTCGTTGACGGCGATTACCGGTCAGGTCGAGCGTATCAGCGACATGAACCATCAAGTGGCGACGGCCACGGAAGAGCAGTCGGCAGTGACGGAGGAGATCAACCGCAATGTGCAGGGGATTTCCGATTTGGCCCGGGCGACGGCGGGGGAAGTCAGGGCTTGTCGCGAAGACTGTCAGACATTGCAGCGGTTGGCGGATGATCTGGCGCGGCAGATGGGTGGGTTCAAGTTGAGCTGATAAATATGTTGTTTGTGCTGACGTCATCGCGAGCAGGCTCGCTCCCACATTGGATCTGTGAACACTTGACCCTGTGGGAGATTCTATGTTTGGGGGGAACACCCAAACATAGAATTTGGCTTGTATTCGGTTTGGTTTTTCATCAGGGCAAACATCACTCTGG